>CAYXVU010000447.1:0-1501 GCA_964468725.1 uncultured Clostridia bacterium | reverse complement strand
GACGTATCCGGGGCAATCGGCTTTTCAGGCGAAGCTTCCGGCGCCGTTGTTCTCGCATTTCGGGAGGATGTAGCAGTCGCGATCGCCTCGAAGTTCACTAACAAAGAACTGAATGTCGACCATCCGGACTTTGCCGACGCCATAGGGGAAATCGCCAACATGGTTGCGGGTGGCGCCAAGACGCGGATTCCCAATCTGAAGGTCGACATTGCGTTGCCCAGCGTCATTATCGGCGAACAGCATCAGTTGGCTCAGTCCTTGGATTCCCCATGTCTATGCATTCCTTGTCAATCCAACTTAGGCGATTTTGTTGTGCACGTTGCCTTCGAATTGCATGCGGCGACTCCTGAAGGAGTGCCCGCATGAAAGTCCTGCTGGTTGACGATTCCCGCACGATTCGCAACATTCAAAAGAACGTGTTGGCCCAATTGCGCGTAACGAATATCATCGAGGCAGCGGATGGCATCCAGGCGCTCGCGTGTGTTGCAAAGGACAAGCCCGATTTGATACTGCTCGACCGCAACATTCCCAACATGGACGGTTTGACTTTCCTCAAGAAACTTAGAGCGTCCGGTAATTCCACACCCGTTATCATGTGCACCACCGAGGCCGAAAAGTCTCGCGTGCTCGAAGCCATTAGAGCGGGCGCGACAAACTACATCGTCAAGCCGTTTACCGTCGACGCCCTCACCAGCAAGATCAACGAAACGATCGCCAGGGCGCTGTCGCGCAGCAAGTAAGTCCGCAGGCAGCCTCTTCTTTTATTCAACCCATCAAGCCACATTCTCACCCATCACCCCAAGCATCGATTCATGTATGGGTCTCATATGGCATGGGCCCAACACTTGGTTTCTAACGTCACGACTCGAATCGGAATCTTTTCTTGAAGCGAAACGGCGCGAATCGGCAGTGTATGATGCTTCAGCATTCCAACGTCGTTGGCCGGCGTGGTCATGGAAAGTAGGCCACGCCGGCCATCGACCTGAACGGGGTTTGCCTTTGGGCGCAGAGCCGAGACGCCTTACGTAGACTTCACGGCGATCTTTCGCGGCTTGATCCGTTCCATTTTCGGCAAATGGACGGTGAGCACGCCCTCCGATATCTCCGCGTCAATCTTGGCATGGTCAATGCTCTCGCCGAGCTGGAACACTCGTTGAAAATCACCCACGCCGTATTCGCGCAGAACGTATTGCGTCTCATCGGGCTGCCTCGGCGCGACGCGCCCGCGCATGGTCAGATCCCCGCGCTCATACTGAATGTCGATGCTCTCCGGCGAAGCGCCGGGAACGTCCGCCACCAGCGTCAGTTCATCGGCCGTTTCTAGAATATCCACGTTCGGTGAGAAGATTGGTCCCACGCGGCTCGGCTCCACTCGCGGTACAGCGCATTCATCCCCGCGTTTCCTTTGCAATGCCGTTGCGGTTGCCATGATTCAATTCCTCCTGTCGGATACCCGACGAAATCAAACTCGGTTCTGCACACTCGACCACTGCGATTCGCT
>CAYXVU010000446.1:0-1501 GCA_964468725.1 uncultured Clostridia bacterium | reverse complement strand
ATCGCTCCGCCCATGATAACCAATTCCTTTACCGATTTGGCAAACTTTGGCTCTTTGCGAATGGCCATGGCGATATTCGTCAGCGGACCGATGGGGAACACACTGAGCTCATCTGGCTCGGCGAGGACTCTTTGGATCAAATAGTCCACGGCGTGTCCTTCGCGAGGTTTGTTTTTTGCCGGGGGCAGTTTTGAGTTTCCAATTCCGCTTTCGCCATGCACGTATGCGGAGGCGCGCAACGGCTGGACAAGGGGAAGCACACTGCCAGCCGCCACCGGGATGTGACCTGCGTTCGCCAGTTCCAACACGGCGAGTGCGTTACGGGTGGCAGTCTCAAGAGTGACGTTGCCCTGTGTTGTGGTCAGCGCTTCGAGTTGAATCTCCGGTGAAGCGAGCGCAAGCAGGAAGGCGAGCGCGTCGTCCACGCCCGGGTCGGTGTCGATGATAATTCGTTTGGTGGGCATGATTCTCCGTGGGGCGGGGTTGCATTCCGCTCTATAGTAATTTCTCCACTTCCTCTTTCGTCGGCAATGACGGTTGCGCGCCGAATTTGGTCACAGCCAATGCGCCGCAGGCGCAACCGTAACGGATCGACTCCTCCAGTGATTTGTTTTGCAACAGCGAAGTTGCAAACCCGCCGATGAACGCGTCACCTGCAGCAGTAGTGTCCACCACATCAACTTTAAGCGTGTCAACGAGGGTTCTTGTCTGCTTGTTTATTAACAACGCGCCCTTACTCCCGAGAGTCACGATCACATTCTTCGCGCCTCGTTGCAACAATTCTCTTGCGGCGAACTCGGCGGAGGCAATGTCGTCGACCTTTTGATTGGTCAACAGAGATAATTCTGTTTCGTTGGGGATGAGGAAATCGGCGAGAGCGATCAGTTCATCTGGCAATTGTTGGGCGGGTGCAGGATTGAGAATGACACGTGTGCCACTCTCACGAGCGCGATGAGCAGCGCGAAACACCGTCAGTATGGGGATTTCCAGCTGAAGGAGGAGTAAACCTCCACTGGGAAAAGACGCGGCATCCACGTCCTCAGGCGTCAGTTTGCCGTTCGCACCCGGCGAAAGGACGATGGTGTTCTGTCCATTGAAATCCACGATGATGGTGGCCGTCCCGGTTGCCGCGTCGTCGCGCAGAATCAGATTCGTGTCCACGTGGTTTGATTTGAGATTGTCGAGAAGGAAATCGCCGAAGTTGTCTTTGCCGACCCGCCCAAGCATCGAAATGTTCGCGCCAAGTCTCGCCGCCGCGACCGCTTGATTCGCGCCTTTGCCGCCGGGGATCACGTGCAGGTCTTCGCCGCTGATCGTTTCGCCAGGCTGAGGAAAACGCGGCGTGCGTACGACGAGGTCTGCGTTGAGTGAACCCACCACGAGGATTTTATTCATAGTTGGATTATAAAACAAGTGACGGTCATCTTTGAGATGACCGTCACTTGGCGTGTGCCCCCACGGGAATTCGAATCCCGGTTTGAGCCTTGAGAGGGCTCCGTCC
>CAYXVU010000445.1:0-1514 GCA_964468725.1 uncultured Clostridia bacterium | reverse complement strand
CGGTGTGGATATCCGAAAAAGTTGACCCGCATTCGTCTGGCCCGGGACCAGGATTTCCCGTTGACCTGTGATTCCGGCTGCGGGCAGATTCGTGATCGTCTGCCACGAACTTGACGAAGGCGAATCGCGCGCCTGCAACGAATACAATCGTCCTTGCACAGCGTGGAAGCGGAATCGAACGCTGCTGCCTTCGCGGACAACGCTGGTAAAGGCGAACACGCTTTCCGTCTCGCCCGGGTCAGTGCCGGCGAGAAATTCCTGGACGTTGATCGCGCCGTCGAGATCGGGATCGTCATTTGCATCCGTAGGCGAATCGGGATTCAAGTCATGTTCGTCTTCCCAGGCATCGGGCATGCCGTCGCCGTCGGAATCCAGGACATTCGCGCGTCCCGCCGTGGGTGCGCTGCTGGACCAATTCAGCGGTTCATTGCCATAATCGAGTGGAATGAGGCGTTGGAGTGAACGGCTCGTGCCCGACGCGGAGGCTGGCCACGGCGCGCTGATCCAATACTTGATTCGTTCGGTAAGCATGTATGGCACGAAGCCGGGATTCGAAGTAAGCGGCCCCTGCGGTTGGTCCGGCTCCAGCAGTTCCAAAATCTCGCCCGAGTCGCTCAGCTTGCCGGTGTAAGGTCCGAGCACAGGCACGTTGGTTGGCACGGAATAAGTGGCGCGGAACGCCGCCAGCTTAGCGGGACTCACCACAGGATCGAAACTAACAACCAATAGGAAACCTCCATTGGAGATGCTCGCGCTTTGTGGAAAGTCAAACGTGATGCCGTCGCGCACACGGAAGGTGTTCGTTGGAAAAAGTTGATCGTATAATGTCACAGGAAAAGTGGTGGGGTTGTGCAACTCGAGGAATTCGCCGTCCGTGTTGGGCTGTCCGCCAGCGTCCGGCGGGTGGAACATGATCTCGTTGATGACGATGGGGCCAACACGCGGCGCAGCGTTGGAGAGGCCTGTCCCTTGGCGGAATTGGACCACGGTCGCAGGATTGTCCACGCCGAACGTCCGCTGGTTCAACGGCACAAAATCCACTCCGGCACTGGTGATGTGGCGTCCGATGGAGATGCCGTTTTTGAGCGCGCTGAAACGTACGAAGGTTTGTTCGCCCGTGAGATTTCCCCCCGCATCGCCGCCCGAAAGAAAAACATCATCCCCTTCGGCGGAGTCCAATGCGAAGCCGGTCGTGCCCGCGCCAAACTGGACGTGATAAAAAACCTTGAAGCCATTCGCGGGGATAATGGTGCCTGCCGGAATGCGGTATTTGCGCGGCTGTGAGCCCGAATCACTCAACCACCAATGACTGATGTCAAGGGGCGCGGCGGTTAGATTTTGCAGTTCGATCGCGTCCTCGAACGGCGGGTCGGTGTGCGAAAGCACCTCAGAAACGACGACGTCGGTGAATTCACGAAAGTTGCTTGCGCCTGGAGTGATGCTGGTGCCGGTGAAGAAAATGATATTGTCGCTGCCGTCCGGGGCGCGGCCCTGGGAAGTATTCTGTAACTGCG
>CAYXVU010000444.1:0-1522 GCA_964468725.1 uncultured Clostridia bacterium | reverse complement strand
TGAACAGGTCAGACTCGATTTCCGAGATTGCGTAAAGCTTCTCCCACTCTGAACATTGCGCATCGATTGCGCAAATCTATTCATACAATTCTTCCGGCACGCGGTCGAGCGTTACACAGTAGCGCGTCTCGACGACGAACTTCTTTTTCAGCCACAGCTTCTTCTGAAAGTTCTCTAACTGTTCAAGCATCCGAATCACCGGCAAGGCGCAACGGCGCAACGCGACCACCTTTGACAGGCTCTCCTGCGCTTTACGCATCGCCTGCTCGGCAGTAATCTCCGCATTGTCGGGCGCTAGATCGTCCAGATGAACCACTTCGTTCTTGATGTAAAAATCGAGTTCGCGCTTGAGGAACCCGCCCAGGTCTTTGTGAATGAAATAATCGAACTGATAACGCGCCGTGTAGCTGCGCAGGTGCTTTTGCAAAACGGTGCGCTTATCCTTTTTGTCCTTTCCTGAATACGTCGGGTCACTGGCAAAAAGCAACGCCCGCCAGCGTGGCGGCAGATTGTCATAGAGCGTCTTTTCGCTATCTTCGTTGAGCTTCTTTTGCAGGTCGCGCTCAGCCGCCTGTTCGCGGTAGCGAAAGCGAATGCTCAACGTCTGGTCGTTCGCCTCTTCAAAGATATGGCCATCATCGAGCGCAAAAGCGCGAGCGGTTTTGCCATCCGGCTTGCGGTTGTCCTTCTCGGTGTCGCCTTCGACCAGTTTGAAATGGATGACGACTTCATCCGGCTGGTCGCCGAAATCAAACGACAGCGAATCGGTCAGGTCGGAACGGCGAATGCGAAACGTATAATCGCGCAGCAACTCGGACGATTTGATGTAGTACTGATCCATATTGGCCCAGATCAGTTTTACCTCTTCGCCGTTGTACGGAATCATGTACTTCTCGCGGCCCTGCACGGTCGAGCGATGCAGGCCGAGAAAATCGCCTTCCCGGTAGTAACGCGCAAAGAAGGTGAGTAGGTGCGAATAGACCTCGTCGGCGATGGCATCCACGTCCGCACCGGCGGCGAGTTTGGCGCGCAGTTCTTTGACCTTCGGCGAATCGTCAGGGTTGATGTCGGCAGATTTGAGCGTTGCCACAAGCTGCCGCAAATCTTCTTCCACTTGCGATTGTTGCATGCCGCCGTGTGAGACAAGCGCCGCGCGAACGGTGCTTTCCAGATGACGGTCAAGAAACTCGGCAATCTCCCGATGGCGCTGGCGCAGGATGCGATAGATGCCGAAATCAAGATCGGCCTTGTCGAGTTCGAAAAGCTCGCGGAGCTTTTCTTTCAGCTTCTCAAAATTCGGAGAAGCAGGCGTAACGGCTATATCACTCATTGCTCAACCTCAATTACCTCCCCCAATCGCGCGCCAATTGAAAGGCACCAGCGTACAGAAAACAAAGCCTGCGTATCAACCTTTTGTTGCAGCTTGCCGCGAATCGCGCCGACGAGTTTATCGCGTTCGGAGAGGATGCGCTCTTCGACATCAAAGATTTCTTGCCGCAACCGCCTCTGACGGCGCTCATGA
>CAYXVU010000443.1:0-1535 GCA_964468725.1 uncultured Clostridia bacterium | reverse complement strand
GGTTATTTTGTCCAAGAGTATGTTGAAGGGCTGAATCTCGCTCAGCTCGTGCAGAAAGAAGGCCCAATGCCGGAGCCCCAAGTCCTTGAATTTCTCGACAATTTTTTAGATATTCTCAAGTACGTCCACCAAAACAAAGTTATCCATCGAGACATTAAACCTGCCAATATCCTCATTCGTGCAAGAGATGACAAGCCTGTACTGCTTGATTTCGGAGCGCTGAAGGAAATTACAACAACCGTCCTAAACCAGACAGCACGAGGTTGGCACACTCAAGCCGCCTCGCGTAGCTCTTGTTTTTCTAGTTCCTGCACGGCAGCGGTCACTTCCGCCGTGTAATAAATCGCTGATAACTTGTACGGCCACGGGCCGTTGACTTCCAAATGATGCTCAACATCACTAACCAACTGCCCGATCTGTTTCCGCCGATGATTGCGCGTGCATTTGTCATGCACCTCCCAGAACACCCGCTCAATCGGGTTCGCTTTCGGGCAATACACCGGCAGAAACAGCAATTCAATGCGCGGGTGCGTCTCAAGCCATTGCTGAATCACTTTCGCTTTGTGAATGCCAAAGTTATCCACCACCACCACGATCCGTTTGTAGGTGGCTGCCGCATAGCTGGCGTCTATGGCGTTGAGCAACTCCAAAAACAGCCACCTCGTCTTGCGCCCGCCGATGCAAGCGATGACCTTGCCGGTCAACGCATCGAGGGCACCCGCCAAATAGCGCTTCTGGTTGACTCCCGGCGTCATTACCTCGACGACTTCGCCTTTTGGCATCCACTGGTATCCGACTTTCGGCAGCAGGTGGATGTCGAGTTCGTCAGCAAACAGCATCGCCGCCTGACGGCTGAGATTTTCAAAGCAAAAGCGGATGCGCGCCAGTTTGCTGATGCGCTCCGGGTCATCGTCGCGGGCGACCAGTTTGGCGCGTTTCCAGACCCAGCCAAGCTGATGCAGCCAGCGGCGCAAGGTGTCAGCCGAAACCTGCACGCCGCGTTGCACCTGAAGTTGGGCGGCGAGCGTGGCGCAACTCCAGCGCGTGCGACACCAGCCGTAAGCCGAAGGCATGCGTTTGAGGATGGCCAACAGCGAGCGACGCAAAGAAGGCGTCAACGAACTGGTGCGATGAACCGACTCGGCATCGGGCAACGTATCGAGCGCACCGGCGCGGTAAGCACGGACGGCGCGATAGACACTGGAGCGGGAACAGAACAAGACCGCCGCAATCTGCGTCGGGGTGTAGCCAGCCGCGCACAAAAGGAGGATGTGCAGGGTGAGCCAGTAGCCGTAGCGGGCGCGGCGGAGTTCAAAGAGCAGTTGTTCTTGCTCGGAGCCAGAGAGGTCAATTATTGTCGAACCGGGCACAGGGCAGTCTCCTTGATAGATCGAATGTTTGGCAACAAACGAAATATCAAAGAGCAACGACCTGTGCCAACCTCATGCATTCTGGTTTAGCTCTCAACTCGCCCTATGCTGCATCGCATCCCGAATGGAAAGAAACCCGCGATGAACTCGCGGCCAAGCGTCAAT
>CAYXVU010000442.1:0-1550 GCA_964468725.1 uncultured Clostridia bacterium | reverse complement strand
CGATCCCCATATCTTTGTTGAGCGCCGGGGCGATGTAGATGGCTTGTCGGATTGGCGCTCCGAAGTCCGCAGCCAGCTTGATAATCCAACAGCCGTTTGAATGACCGCAGGCAATGATGTAGGTATCGTCTGCGGCGCGCCTGCGCATATCAGCGGCCAGTTCGGCGGCAATCTCATCGTTGTGCGCGTGGAGGTAGGCTGCGCCCTTGAAGCCGTAATCCCATTCGATGACTTCCCATCCGAAGCTTTCGAAATAGGGTCGCAGACGGTCGGTCTGCCCTTTGCCATCGGGCGAGGCAAAGCCGTGCACGAGGTAAACAATTTTTTTCATGTGAACTTCTGAGGTGACACTTTTGCAGGTCGGCTGCATAGGGTCTCTCCGGCAGGCGTGTAGCATCGGGCGATAGCGCCGGGTTGAAGTTGCAACCGCGCTTCGATGACGCGATGCCACTCTTGCTCCTGTCGGTCGAGCGCCATCCGCAGTTCTTCAATACCGCGAAGCGCGGTCGCTTCGAGCGCCGTTAGTTCAAGATCAACTGTAATCATGAGGTAGGTCGGAGAAGCCGCCTCTGACGACGGCTTCTCTCTTGTGAGGGATTGGGATTGGCTCAATCCGCTTTGAGCGCGGCGAGCATCCGCTCCAGCGATGCGATCAGACCGTCTTTGCCCTGAGCCGCATCTACGAAAATCACATACTCCTCATGCCCGGCCTGGAAAAAGCCGAACGCCTGTGGGTTTTGAATCTGCAACCACAGTTGTCCGCTAGGCGAGGCTTCCCAGAACCGCTGATTTTCGTGCGTCGAATCCTTCGGGCGATAGACGGGTGAAAGATTGACCTTGACGCCGGTGAGTTGAGGCTCGCCGGTTTCATGGTGAGAGTGGCCTTGCTGCTCAACTGAGGTAACAAGGAATTTTGCGATTACAGAACTCATACGCACCTCCAATGAAGTTAGGGTTATGGGTTCGCGTCATCATCAACATCATCATCGGATTTGCGAATGCGGGTTTACGAAATAATAATGGAGCGTCTTTAGATCGTCCATTTGTGATGAATTTTTGGGAGACTCTTATTTGTTAGTTGCCGTTGCCGCCGCTCCCGCCGACGGGCTTCTTCTTCACGCTGACGATCAGGCTTGCGGTCGCGGTTTCGTTCTCCCCCGTTGCGGTCACGGTGATTTGATGGGTCGAAGGATTGGCAAAGGTGATCGTCGCGCTCTCGCCCGTGGCAAACTGCGCTCCGTTATCGCGCCATACGTAGGTCACGTTCGCTTTTGAGGCGGTTGCCGTCAGGGAGACAGCAAGCGGCGCAAACCCGCTCGTCACACTTGCCTGCGCGGTCACGGTCAAGGGCGGCGGGGGCGGCGGCACTTCCGGCGTGCCGTCAGTGGGGTGGATCGCGCTACTAAAAACCGTCCCTTGATTGTTGCAATAACTATTCAAGGTGTTGAGGTCGCTTAGATAGTACGACCTGCCGTTGAAGACGATCTGGCCGTGTGCGGTAAACGGGAACTTGTAGCGAATCTCGTAGATCGCCGTGTAGCCGGGTTCCT
>CAYXVU010000441.1:0-1601 GCA_964468725.1 uncultured Clostridia bacterium | reverse complement strand
CATTAGACCGAACGGGGCAGGGTGAAAGCGTAATCGCTACCACTTGCCCCGCTTCCCTTCGGAGAAGACACCATGCAGACACAGAAGACTGAACACGCCAACGCCTTGCAGCAGTCCGCAGACGAACCGCTTTGCCAATTTCGGCAAACGACGCTCACCGCTTTGGCCTCGCATCTGGAAATCAACCTTGATGAGTTTTGCCATGAGCACTTCGCAAAAGATTTCGACTCGCTCACCAAACGCGAAGCCGATGACCTCTACTTCCGCTTGCGCGCCATCAAGCTGGCCACCAAGCCCGACACTCACTGTCTGGAATGCGGCAGGGAGTGCCGCGCCGCCAAATGCGACTTGTGCCGCGAAGGAATTGACGAAAGCCAGCTTTACGATATGGTCAGACGCAATAGCTCGCACGAACTGGCGCGCGGCCTCAGAGTCGTGCGCGAACCCTTCAGACACTTGCCGCCTAGCGCTATCCGCTTCCGACTCGACAAGGACAACGAGCGGCCTTAAAGCCGCACATCAGGGAATTCAAGAAGTCAGGGAATTCGGGGAATTCAACAAGCGACCTTCTGAATTCTTGAATTCTGAATTCTTCAATTCCCGATCAACATTGGGCTCTTCAAAACAACAGGGGAGCGCGCCTTGTTTGCTCACAGGGCTGCGCGGAAAGGAGAAAGCCGGGAAGTTGGCCGCAAAGGCTTGCGGCTGAGGGGATCAATCGAGAGGCGCGCTCACTCTCGCAAAAGTTTCGGGCGCGCCCCTCTCTTATCTCACGAGGAGATAGAGCATGAATACTTCATCCGAAGATTTAGCGCAATCGGCAAAGCCGCATCTGAGCATCGCCGACCGTTGCGCCGTCACCTACAACCACAATGGCTTAGACGCGATCTTGCTTGAAACCGACAACCTCGCCGACGCCATCAGTCGCACCATCGGCGCCAAGGCTGCGCCCGACTGCGCGCGCGGCGATCTGTCGCCCGCCTATGAACTGGCCAGTCTGCTTTCGCAAATCCGTTGCGGCATCGTCGAAGGCGACCGGCGCACGCTGCCGACGATTGACGCGGCCATCGAGCTTGCCTTTTTGCACTCTGGAACCTATCGGCTGGCGCTTCAGATTTTCACCATCGAAGCAAGCGGCAGGTTTATCACGCCGCACGAGGTCAGCGGCAGCGATGCTTTCGAGATGTTGGGCAATCTGTTACAGCCTTCGCTTGACGGCATTGAAAGCGAGCGGGAGAAAGAGCGGCAGGCTGCGGCAGACGACGACCGGCAGGCGGTTGAGACCTTCGCGGCGATCAAGGGAGAAGACGCGCTCGAAGGGCGCGCCGACCAAGACCGGCGGGCAGAGCAACTTGGTCGGATCATTAAAATCGCGCTGGCAGACGACCAAACCGACATAGGCCGCGACCGAATGATAGAAGTCGGACTTGCCGAACGAATCAACAACCGAAAGAGTCAGGCGGAGTAAGCAGGCGTGTGAGCAACGATGCTTGTCACTTGGGCGGCGGATCACCGGCGAAGGCTGGCGGGTTCGCCGCCGAGCCAAACTGGAATCCATGCGAACCTACTGTGCCGCGCTCCGGTCGAATCGAATGTTAGAC
>CAYXVU010000440.1:1458-1677 GCA_964468725.1 uncultured Clostridia bacterium | reverse complement strand
TAAGCGTGAAAAAGTAGGGGTCGTTCTGCCCATGTCCATTGACTGGGCACAAGCGCCGTGGGCAGGCGAACTCATCCAATCCAAAGTCCCCATCTTCAGCCCAACGGGCGAGGCGATGATAATCGAACGCGATCGCGATTTCGCGCGCAGACTCTGCGCAGAATTTGGAGTCCCGTGCCCCAAGGCGGCCGTTGCGCGCAATGCTGCGGCGCGCGCGGG
>CAYXVU010000440.1:0-1448 GCA_964468725.1 uncultured Clostridia bacterium | reverse complement strand
ATTCCATGTCCCAAGGCGGCAGTCGCACGCAACCGACTGGAGGCAGAGGAGTTTCTACGCCGACATCCCCGACCTTACGTCATCAAGAATCCGCTCTGTTCCCCAACGAGTCCCATTCACACGATTCTTTGCGAGACGCTGGAGGACACGCGTTCGTGGCTCCGAAACATTGATTATGCCGAAGGCGTTTTTTTGCAGGAATACATGGGACGCGCCGAAGCGGGTCACATCGCTTTGATCAGCGGCGGCGAGATTCAATCCCTCGTCACGAATCAGGAATACAAGCGCGCGTTCGTCGGTAACATGGGTGTGGTGGCCGGCGCGCCGCTCGGCGGGT
Source organism: uncultured Clostridia bacterium (assembly GCA_964468725.1). GTDB lineage: Bacteria > Acidobacteriota > Blastocatellia > UBA7656 > UBA7656 > CAYXVU01. The sequence goes on along the minus strand of CAYXVU010000440.1, from coordinate 1,111 downwards.
TGGTCGAGCGCGATCCAGAGGACAAGTATGGCCTGGCTCGCCAGCTGATCCGTCCGTTGCTCCCGTGGTTTCGCAAGGTGAAATATCACGGGCCGATCCAGGCGACCGCTGTTTGCCGGGACGGCCACTGGTATCCCATCGAATACAACATCCGCATCGGCGTCACCTCCGGTCCAATGATCCTGCGGATGTTGGAGCATCCAACTGAAACCATCTTACGAACGGCGCGAAATCAACGGTTGAACGTTGAGTTCCGCGACGAATTGCGTTTCGGTTGCTCCCTGACATTGGCGGGCTACGGATATCCTTATGTGCAAATTCGCGGCCCGCAACTTCCTATCGAAGTCGTCGGGCCGTTCGACTGCGACGTTTGGTGGAATGAAGTAACCGGAAGCCCGGGCGGACAATTGACGACGACCGGCCACAGGATCGCTGATGTCATTGCACTCGGCAACTCGCTCGACGAAGCAATTTCCAGCGCGTATTCAAACATTCGCAGGATTCGCAGCCTAGGCAGTTATTACCGAACGGACGTCGGCCACAGTCTCTGGCCACCGGGTAACCCGTGATAGCGAAAAATAAAAATATAAAAACTCCATGACCTCGGACAGAGAAACGAGCACAATGCCGTTGAAGATGGTCGAGACAGAAAATGAGACAACACTTGCCCCGGCGGAACTAATTCAAACAACCACGCGGGTTGAAAAGCCATCGCCACACGCGGTGACCGGGCAATCGCGTCGGCCCGCTTGGGTGGAGATCGACTTGGAACGACTTCGCCGCAACTTTCAAATTATCAATCGCGTCAAACCATCCCACGTACGGTTGGTTTCCGTTCTTAAAGATGACGCTTACGGTCATGGAGACGATCAAGTGTCAAAGGTTGCTTTGGAAGCGGGCGCCACTTCGGTCGCCCTGAGCACCATTGAGGAGGCGGTCAGTCTTCGCGACCACGGTGTGCGCGCGCCGATCCTGATGTTGGGACAACGACAGGAATCGGAATTGCCCTGGTGCATCGCGCACAATCTGACGTGCTGCGTGAATGATTCCGAAACTACCGCGCAACTTGCGTGCTTGTCCGCCAAGGCCGGCAAACGCGTCCCGGTCCATC
>CAYXVU010000439.1:0-1678 GCA_964468725.1 uncultured Clostridia bacterium | reverse complement strand
GTTCGATATGAAAGAGCTTGATGAACTCGCGCTGCGTCAATGCCAGCAACTCCCGTTGACTGACCAACAATTCTTGTTGGCTGCCTTTGACCTCATTTAACTCCGTGAAGACGCGTTCGAATTGTTCGAGGATAACCTCTTGGGTCGTATCCCATTGAATGCCGAAGATCATTTGCGCGACCGGCACATACTCGAAAGAGATCGGACATTGAATAGCCTCGACCGGCGGCTTGCGTTCGAGGGCGGCGGTCAGATGCGCGAGATCAAATTCATGTGCACAGGCTTTCTCATTGTGGCCGGGGCACGGGATTTTACGCAGCACCTTCATACCCGGAAATCGTTGCAAGGTGACTTCCAAGCCATCGCGCAACAGGGTAAAGAAATTGTGCGGCGTCGCCCCGCGTACGGTGAGTTTCAAATAGCGGTCATTGGGATAAGCGTGCAGCAGGCCGAAATGTTTCGGCGCAATGCCGTCATCGCCGAACAGTCCGCCGTAGCGCCAATGGGTGCGCGTCGTGAAGCGATGGGTGCGCGCGATGAACCAAGTTGGAATTCCGGCGGGCATCGTCGTATCCAACTCGAAGCGCATAGAGATTTCGTTACAACCTTCGGCTTTCATCTTCTCCCATCGCGTTGCGTAATCGGGCGGGTCGAAGGTCAACCGTTCAACGACCAGACTGATGTCCCGGTTTTCCAACGTGCGGTAAGAGAGGTCGAACTGTTCCATCAAACGCAAAAAGTGATTGCGCATCGCCGGTTCGATGTCGCTCCACAGGGATTGCATCTCGTCGCGGGTGAAGAGGCCGAGATTGTCAATCACATCCTCGCTTTCGAGGACTTTGCTGATCGAATGTGTGACCCATTGCGGATTCAGAATCACCGTATCGTTCAACTCCTCTTCATCGGCAAAGTAGAGGATGTCGCCGAGTTCGTGCAGCCAGCGTGCAAGCGCCTGCGCAGCGGTGTCAACAACGCCATGTTCGGCAAAGAGTTTGGTTAATCGTTGCGGCGTGATGTGATTCTCTGCCTGCGCCCGCAAAGCGTTTGCGGCATTGAGCCATCGGGTTGGCCAGGTCTCGCCCATCAACGGCAGCGCGGCGGCGGCTTCGGAGAGGGCTTGTCGTAGGTGGGCAACGCCGTCGCCGGTTTTGCTGCTGACTTCGAAGTGGCCGATGATTTGCGGATACTTCTCTTGCAAATCGGCGAAGGGGATGTCGGCGTCGCGTTCATCCCTCCACGTTGCGACGATGAGGATGGGCGATTGCGGCGCGCGGGCTTTGATGGTGTCGAGCCAGTAATAGAGTTTGCCCTGCTCGAATCCGTGTCGCGCATTCCACGCCAACACGAAGAGCGAGCGATTGGTGAGAAAGAACTGATGCGTCGCGTGATAGATCTCCTGCCCGCCGAAATCCCACGTATTCAGGTGCATAGTGACTTCGTTGCGCGTCGGATGTTGTAGCAGAAGAGGCTGAATATCAATGCCGCGCGTTGTTGATTCCCCTTCGACGAAAGGCTCCCCGCGCAATGCGCGCAGCAGTGAAGTCTTCCCGACGCCGCCTTGCCCGACAACCAGCATTTTCGATAGCCACTGCTTCTGTCCATCTTCAAGTTGTTCTCTGAGAAAAGCGAGAATCGGCTTTGTTCCCGCCTTCACAATCTCCGGTGGCGGGGAGTTTAG
>CAYXVU010000438.1:0-1783 GCA_964468725.1 uncultured Clostridia bacterium | reverse complement strand
CCCGATGCAAGCGGCGCGCGAGCGGCTTGATACATGGGTGCGCGAAGTTGTCGAGTGGCATTTCAACCCGGAGACTGGCTGCCCCTTCTGGTTGGAACGAGCTAAGCAGTTGGATTTCGACCCGCGCAAAGAGGTCAAGACCTATGATGACTTGGATCGTTTCGGCAATTTTCAAGACGAGTGGTTGCGCGGCGGCCCGGTGCGGCGATGGGTTCCGAAAGCTTACAGCAACCGCCCGATCTACACCTTTGAAACCGGCGGCAGCACGGGAGTGCCCAAATCGCGCATTGCGATTGACGATTTTCGCATTGATTACGAACTCTTCAGCGACACCTTGCCGGATGAATTCTTTCCGAAAGGTGCGGATTGGTTGATGGTCGGGCCATCGGGGCCGCGCCGCTTGCGACTGGCGATTGAGCATCTGGCGCAACATCGCGGCGGCATCTGTTTTATGATTGATCTCGACCCGCGCTGGTTCATCAAGATGTTGAAGATGGGTGAAAGCGAACTCGCGCAAGCTTACAAAGATCACGTCATCCATCAGGCGCTCACTCTATTGAAAGCGCACGAGGGAATCCAGTGTCTGTTTACGACGCCGAAGTTGCTCGAAGCCTTATGCGAAAAAGTATCGCTCAAAAAGATGGGCATCAAAGGCGTCTTTTGCGGCGGCACGGAGATGACGCCGCAGTTTCATCGCTTCGCCGTCGAAGAGTTGATGGAAGGCGCGTACTTCGCACCGACCTATGGCAATACGTTGATGGGGCTGGCGGTGCATAAACCGTTCGACCCGGCGGACAACTACGCGATCATCTATTATCCGCCGTTGCCGCGCGCGATGGTCGAAGTCGTTGACCCGGACGAAACCAGTCGCATCGTCGGCTACGGCGAGACTGGCAGAGTGCGGCTGACGACGCTGACCAAAGAGTTTTTCATGCCGCGCTTTTTGGAGCGCGACGAAGCCGAACGCGAGTTGCCCTGCGAGACCTACCCGTGGGATGGAGTGCGCAACGTGCGCCCGTTCTCGCGCTTTCAGGCGAAAGTCATCGAAGGAGTCTATTGATTGGGATTGGGAAGTTTCGATTTATGCAAGGGCTTGATGAAGTCTCGGAATCGAAAGTCCATAATCGCAAATCCAAAACAAAGCTATGCTACACATACCGATACTCAGAAAAGGCGTACCCTACCGCAGCGTTGACACTACCACGACGCCGCATCATCGGACGCGCGAACCGCTGGTGGAGATCAGTCAGGCCAATGGCGGATTGATTCGCCGCGATCTGCTCACGCAGCACGAGAGCAAACGCGCGCTCACCGAGTTCACAACCGCAGAGTTGATTGCTATGTCGAAACAGGCGGCGGACTACTTTCTCAACGATTCGCTGCCGCTCGGTGACCGCTTGCAATCGCCGCAGGAGTACGTCGAGCAACTGTCGGCGACCACTGGCATGCCCTTCGTCTTCGTGCGCAAGAATATGCAAAAGATTTTCGCCGCGCTCTCCGAGATGCAGAGCGTGCTGGACGGATTGACGCGCGGTTTGGACGCGCAAATCCTCGACACCGGCTCCGGCTTGCACAAAGGCCACGCGGTCAGTTTTTACCCGCGCGGCGATACGCTGGGCGTCGTCTTGCCGTCGAATTCGCCTGGCGTGCATTCGCTTTGGGTTCCGGCCATCGCGCTCAAAACCGCTCTGGTATTAAAGCCCGGAGCCGCCGAGCCATGGACGCCTTACCGCATCATTCAAGCCTTTATCAAAGCCGGAGTGCCGCCCGCAGCCTTTTATTA
>CAYXVU010000437.1:0-1848 GCA_964468725.1 uncultured Clostridia bacterium | reverse complement strand
GTAAGCTTTGATAAAGTCTTCGTAAGCTTCGATAGGAAGCGCACCTGCTACGCCCGCTGATGATGACAGCCAGCTTGCACGTCGGCAGGTTGGCCGGACATATTCCTTCTGTCTTACTGCGCTTTGACGTTGTAAAATCGCATTTCCTATTTCGCCGCGTATCACGAGGCGAGCGCGATCAACCGGCCAAACGACGGGTTCTTCTATGGCAAAAATTTATGTCTCTTCGACTTATCTCGATTTGCAGAAGTGCCGCGAAGCGGTCAGCCTCGCCCTGCGTCGCATGGGGCATGAAGATGTAGCGATGGAATACTATGTCGCCGACGATCAACGCCCGGTTGATAAGTGTTTGGCCGATGTAGCGGCGTGCGATTTGTATCTCGGCCTCTTTGCCTGGCGCTATGGGCACGTGCCGCCGGATAACAACCCCGAACAACGTTCCGTCACCGAGATGGAGTATCGCAAAGCCGTCGAAACCGGCAAAACCTGTTTGATCTTTCTGCTGAATGAAGAAACATTGTGGCCTACCCTGTTCATAGACACAGACCGCACGCGCATGGCGCAGCTTCGCACTGAACTTAGCGAGCGGCATATCGTCGGCTTTTTCAACTCGGCTGATGATATTGGTTCGGTGGTTACGCCAGCCATCTACAACTGGTCTATTGAGCAGGGCTTTGCGTCGCCCGATGAAGCCATTCCCGAATTCGAGCTGGCCACCTACTACGCGGCGTTGCGAAAGCGCTATCAAATCATTGATCTCGACGCGCTCACGCCGCCGCAAAAGGATGAGCACCTACGCGTGCAGTTGCGGTCGGTCTTTGTCGAACCGAGCGTGCGCGAAGATTCGCCTCCGGTCGAATTGGCCAGAGATACGTGGGACAGGCTGCGCCGCGAGCGCGAGATTCATCGGGAAGAGTTTCCCGATGAGAGGGCGTTCGAACGGATGCCTTTCATTCGACAATCGTATTACGAAAAGACTCCGCGTCCGGCGCTTGATGCCATCTGTGATTCGCGCAGCCGTTGCGCCATCGTTTTGGGCGACCCCGGCTCCGGCAAATCCACGTTGGCGCGCTACGTGATGCTGTCGCTGATTGACCCAACGGGCGATGCCAAACTCCGCAAAGCGTTCGACGGCTATGTGCCGCTGCTCGTCGAACTGCGAAGCTATGCGGGGTTGAGCGAATCGGGCAAGTGCGAAGACTTTCTGGAGTTCCTTGAATACCTCGGCAAAGCGGAAAGCTGGCACATCAATAAAGCGGGGATTCATCATTACCTGAAAAATGACGGGCGCGCGATGGTTATCTTTGACGGGTTGGATGAGATATTCGACCCCGATAGGCGCGATGAGGCGGCGCGGCGCATTGCCGGGTTTGCTGCCGAATATCCGAAAGCCCGCATTCTGGTTACCAGTCGGGTGATTGGCTACCGACGCAAACCGCTCACCGATGGCAGCTTCGTTCACTTCACTTTGCAAGATTTGGATGAGCAACAGGTGCAGGCGTTCATTGATCGCTGGTACTCGCTGGCGCTCAGAGACCGCCCGGATGAAGCCCTCGCACGCCGCCAGCGCATCATGAAATCGTTCGGTGATTCGGCTTCGATTCGCCAGCTTGCCGGAAATCCCATGCTGCTGACGATTATGGCCATCATCGGTAAAAATCAGGAATTGCCGCGCGAACGCTGGAAGCTGTACGAACACGCGGCCAGCGTCTTGATCGAGCATTGGGACATCAACAAGCACCTGAAAGAGAATCACATCAAGGCCGATTTCATTGACGAAGAAGACAAAAAAGAGTTGCTCAGACGTTTGGCCGATAAGATGCAAAGCGGCGGCGACGGGCTGGCAGG
>CAYXVU010000436.1:0-1849 GCA_964468725.1 uncultured Clostridia bacterium | reverse complement strand
CCGGTGGTGCCGACGGGCACGATACCGTCCACGCCCGCCTTGATCTGCATTTTGACGAGGCGTTCAAAAGCTGGTTCGTCAATCTTGCCGTTCTTGAACGGCGTCACGATCGCGGTGTAAGTGCCGGTAAATATCATGGTTCAATTTCCAGAGCGCAGGATGGTCCAAGAAAGGCAGGTGCTTGGCGAGTCAGAAAAGCGTTGCCCTCACCCCTGCCCTCTCCCATCCAATGGGAGCGGGAGAATTGTCGTCAGCCTGCCGGCGAGACGCGTGATCTTGAAGTTCGTGCGACGTGACTGGCTGTTCCCTCTCCCATCGGACGGGAGAGGGTCAGGGTGAGGGTCGGATTTCGATTCGCCCTTCAAATACAAACTCCGCCGGGCCGGCCAATCGCACATCGTCGAAATCCACACCGCTATCTTTGAAACTGACCTCGAGCGTGTCGCCGCCTTGCACCTGCACTTTGACGGGCGAAGAGAATTTGTGGGCCCGCGCGGAAATCATTGCCGCTGCGCTGACGCCTGTGCCGCAAGCGAGCGTTTCACCTTCAACGCCACGCTCGAACGTGCGGACGCGAATGTGATTCGGGCCGAGCACTTGAACGAAATTTACATTCGTCCCACGTGGGCCAAAGTGGGCATGACGGCGGATTTCTGGCCCCAGCGATTGCACCATCGCCTTGTCGGCGTCCGGCACATACAGCACGGCATGGGGCACGCCGGTATTGAGTGAATGAACCGTTTCCGTACCGGTCGAGAGTTTGACCTGCTCGTTCAGTCGAAGGTCTTTGGGTTTGGTCAGATTCACCGTGACGCGTTCGCCGTCGAAATGCGCGGTGATGACGCCCGCCTCAGTCTCGAATGTGAAATCGCCTTCGAGGCCAACAACTTTTTGCACGAACCGCGCGAAGCAGCGCGCGCCGTTGCCGCACATTTCGCCAGTGCTGCCGTCGCTGTTGTAAAAATCCCACGCCCAGTCAGCCTTGCCCGAACGGCACGGCACGAGAATCAAGACGCCGTCCGCGCCGATACCACGATGGCGGTCGCAAAGGCGGACGATTTGCTCGCGCGAGAGGCGTATTTTCCCAGCGCGGTTGTCGAGCAGGATGAAGTCGTTGCCTGCGCCGTTCATTTTTGTGAATTCCAAAAGCATCACGCAAAGTATAAGCGACCGGGCGGAGTGCAAAATGAAAATGTTGCCCTCCGCCAGAAGTGAAGACTGAGGCGCGCGGATTATCCGCTTTACAGCTTTGGCGCGAATTCTCAGATTATGGGCGTGTCTGTTTCAACAGCGACAGGCCGGATAGGGACCCCAGCCCAGCAACCCGAAACCGGCCCTCAACTTTGGCCCGAATTGGAAACCGCCGTGCGGCGGTCGCAGAATTATTTGCTCAGCATCCAGAAGCCGGAGGGTTATTGGGTCGGGGAATTGATGGTGGATTCCACGCTGGTTTCCGACATGGTGGCGTACCACCATTGGAATGGCAAAGTGGACCGCGAATGGCAGCGCAAGGCGGTCAATCACATCTTCTCGATGCAGTTGCCGGACGGCGGCTGGAACATCTATTACGGCGGCCCGGCGGAAGTGAACGCGACCATCAAGGCGTATCTGGCGCTCAAACTCGCGGGCGTGCCCGTCACCGATCCGCGCATGTTGCGCGCACGCGAAGTGGCGCTGAATCTCGGCGGCGTCCCGCGGATGAATACGTTTTCCAAACTGTATCTCGCGCTGCTCGGTTTGTTTCCCTGGGAGTACGTGCCGACGATTCCCTGCGAGGTGCTGCTTATCGGCAAGTGGTTTCACGTGAATTTCTGGGACATGAGCAACTGGTCGCGCGCCATGCTCGTGC
>CAYXVU010000435.1:0-1884 GCA_964468725.1 uncultured Clostridia bacterium | reverse complement strand
CTCGTTGCGGGCGTGCCCTGACGAGCCGTTTCCCAAAACCTATCGAGAAAGGAAACTGAATGATGAAGAATAAACTCAGAATCGCATCGCTCGTGCTCATCGTGACCGCATTGGGTTGCGAAAAAGTGGAGGAGAAGCCGATACCGAAACCAATTGAGCCGTCGGCCGCGAAACCCATGCCAGATAAGAAGGACACCAACAGCCATGGCTCGGCCTTTGGGGAAAAACCAGTTCCGGCGCCGAAGTCCGCCGGTCATGGCGGGGAAGTTATCGACTTGGGCGAGACCAAAATCGGAGCGTTCAGTATTCGCGCCTCGCGAGACAAAGTGGAGTTTAAGGCAGGTGGCGACGCCCCGGTCGATGTTTGGATCAACGGAGGCGTCGGCGAAGGCGTCACCGCCGTTCGCTTCTGGATCGGTACCGAAGACGCCAAGGGATCATTGAAAGCCAAGGCAGACATTGAGGACGGCAAATGGCACAATCACGTCGAGATTCCCTCGCCGATTCCAACGGATTGCAAATTGTGGATCGAGATCGAGGAGTCAGCCGGCAAGAAAATAATCGGATCGTTCGACCTCAAGAATTGATTCCAGCTTCGGACAATCAACTTTGTCCGCGTCCTTCGGTCCGAATAACAGATTGCGTTGATCGGTTCAATGAACGAAACGTAAGTTGAATCCTTATGAATCCGGCGAGTCAACGACCAGACGCGAGCAAAGTTGCTTGATGTCATCGACGCCGGACAGGCATTCGTCCAGCGATCGCTTCAGCGCGAGTCGCTCAAGTTCGCTTGCTTGGTGTGATAACTGGGGATATCCGTACCCGCCGCCGCTGCCTTTGAGCTGATGGGCGGCCATCCGCAACGCATCGAAATTTGCATCGCGTAGAGCTTGCTCCATGCCTCGAATGCGCTCCCCAAGGCCTTGGAGGAACTGCTCCACGATTTCACGAAAGGACGCATCCTCTCGGAACAGTTCCGATCCGATCGGATCTTTCGGGTTTGAATCTGATCCGCTCATGAAAGTCGACGTCCTTTTGGTACGACACTGATCGACGATTTATCGTCAGGTTGTCGAGATCGGATTTGTTGATGAGTGTGAAATGCCACGGCCCATTTCGCGCGGTGTCCGCATATAGGCCGAAAAACTATCCGGTACGAGGGTTCTTCATGAACTGCGCAACAATCAGTCGCGTTGAGGCGATTCCATATCGGACCACTCTACGGCAATGCCGCCCAGCCGAGGTCGCGGGATTCCTTTGACGAGCGAGACAGCAAGGCGGACCCACCGCCGGGGTGCGCCCGATAATGCGTCTGCCTGGTCTAAAGGCGAGGAAACAGTAGAGTGCCTCGAAAGCTCATAGTCCGTCACCGATCGAAATCGAAAGACGAGCAGGGCGCTTCCGCTGAATCGCTCGATACGACGCACCGGGCCGACCGAACGCGCGAACCAAACGGATTCTTGCAACGCAACATGCGCCCACCATCCGAATCGCAGATCCGTCACCGATTCAAGTCGAACGCAATCACGGTACTTGCTTCCGGAACCGCAGGCTTCTTCCGTCCCATGAAGCCAGATCGTGCGCGAGAACGAACCACGGGAAAACGGTATTCCCCACCGATCGTAGGCCCGCATTCCCGATGCCTGATGGTGAATCTCCCCCTCCTGAATGTGTTCAGGCCATTCCGTGACCGGTTCATCGAATTCGATCAGGAACGCTTCGACAGCACGCTCCGCGCCGGTCGGCCACGGGATTCGAGGTCGATCAGGTCGATTGCTGGCACGGTCGATGTATTGATCCAGTGGCCATTGGATTCGATCGAGCAAATGGCCCTCCACCCGGCCCTGCGGAAAACTGCGGCGGCCGTATTCTTTGGCTGCGCTT
>CAYXVU010000434.1:0-1894 GCA_964468725.1 uncultured Clostridia bacterium | reverse complement strand
GATGACCATGACCGTAGACTCGGAAGATTACATCAAAATTTCCACCGGCGAATTGGATGCGACAATGGCATTCATGAAGGGTAAGGTCAAAGTCAAAGGCGACATGGGCGTCGCCCTTGGCATGGGGAAATACTTCAAGTTCGGTAAGTAATCGTCACGCAACAGGGCACTCCATGCCCTGTTGTTTGCTTTAAATCACTCACGCGCAAGGAATCTCAATGACCGCGTCTTCTTATTCGCACGGTGAGCGGCGTCAACTCTCTGTGATGTTTTCCGACATCGTCGGCTCGACCGAACTTTCGGCTCAACTCGACCCGGAGGATTGGCACGCCATCGTCAGCCGCTACCATCAGACAGCCGCCTCCGTTGTCAAACGTTTTGAAGGGCACGTTTCGCAATATCTCGGCGACGGCGTGTTGATCTTATTTGGCTACCCCAAAGCGCACGAAAACGATGCCGAACGCGCCATCCGTACCGGGCTGGCATTGCTCGAAGAGATCGCCAAACTCAACGATACTTTTCAAAAAGAATTCAACAAGCGGATCGCCGTGCGCGTCGGCATTCACACCGGCGAGGTGATGATCCGGCAAGACACTGGCGAGTCAGGCGGCATTTTCGGCGAAGCGCCGAATATCGCGGCGCGCGTCCAATCGGCGGCTGAACCGAACACGGTTTGCATTTCGTCTGCCACCCAACACCTCGTGGCGGGTTTTTTCGTCGTCGAAGATTTGGGTCCGCACATCCTCAAAGGCGTGGCAGAGCCGATGCAACTCTTCCGTATAGAGCGCGCCAGCGGCGTTCGAAGCCGCCTGCACGCCTCCACGCGCTCTTCGCTGACTCCGTTCGCGGGGCGCGAAGACGAACGCAACCTGATGATGAGCCGCTGGATGCACGTCCAGCGCGGCAAGGGGCAACTCGTCATGATCACCGGCGAGGCGGGCATCGGCAAATCGCGATTGCTACAACAATTCAAAGAGGACCTCGGCGGCATGCCTCACACATGGATCGAAGGCGAGTCGTCGCAATACGAGCAAGACACACCGTTCGCGCCTACACTCGATTTGGTAAACAATGCCTTCCACTGGACAAACGAAAGTACCACCGAGCAAAAGATCGCCGACCTGGAACAATCATTTCAAATCGTCGGCATGGATATGGCAAAGTCTGTCCCATTGATGGCGTCACTTTTCGGGATCCAGATCCCGGCAGGCAAGTACCCGCCGTTATTGCTCTCGCCAGAACAACAACGCGCTGAATTGCTTCAAACGCTTGTGAGTTGGGTGGTCGGCACATCGCGCCTGCAACCCACCGTGCTGGTGATCGAAGATCTGCACTTCGCCGACCCATCTACGCTCGAGGAATTCATTTTACTTGGCGAACAGATCGAAAGCGTGCCGTTGATGTTGCTGTTCACTGCGCGCCCGCGCTTTGTGCCTCCGTGGCCCACGCGCCCCTTCCACACGTTGATCACGCTGAACCGCCTGGAGCAGGACGATGTCAGCGAAATGATTCGCACAATGTTGGGCAAACTCGTCCCCGACGACGTGATCGCTTCGCTCGTACACCGCGCAGACGGCAATCCGCTATTCGCGGAGGAACTATCGCAATCGCTTTCACAAGCGCGCAGTATCGCCACTGCCGCACAGCAGATTCCATCCACTTTGCAAGATTTGCTCATGGCAAGGTTGGATTATCTCGGAGCGAGCAAAGAGACTGCGCAAATCGGCTCGGTGCTGGGCAGGTCGTTCACGCATTCATTGCTGGCATCCATTGCCCACCAGCCCGAAGAACAGTTGCAAACCTCACTCGGACAATTGATCGAATCGGGTCTGGTGTTCGCCGAGACGATTCAAAACGACACGCTCTACACGTTCAAACACGCGCTCGTGCAGGA
>CAYXVU010000433.1:0-1900 GCA_964468725.1 uncultured Clostridia bacterium | reverse complement strand
AACGACTTGCCTGGACCGATCAGCCGCCCGACCTGCCTATTGCTGGGGGCGGCTGATTCGTCTGCGTGCGGCTGCCCCGCTTCCTCTGCGAATCGCTCTCTTTGCTCCTGACTACGAATATCTTGCGTTGTCTTTTTGCCTGTACGATAATGCCTGCGTCTTGCAGTTGATTCGTGCAGTATCCCTCACATAACCAAGTAGAGACCCCACTAAATCGGCGGCACCAGCGCTTCCGCGCCCCGTTGTCCCAGTCGTTGCGTGAAGTGGTAGTCAAGCTCACGCGGCGATGTTGATCAGGATTCAGAGGAGGAAACTTGTATGTTGACGCGTCGGGTTCGGTTTTATTCACTTATCATTGGCGTCGCGCTCGCTCTTGCGCTCGCCTTGCAGAGCAAAGTCTTTTCATCCGCTGTGCAACCGGATGACCTCTCGCCTGCTGCCCTGCAACTCGATCCGTTTTTATCCGGGCTGACCTCGCCGATCTTCTTGACCAATGCCCAAGATGGGACGAATCGTTTATTCATCGTCGAAAAAGGGGGCATCATCAAAGTTCTACAACCCGGTTCGACGACCCCGACGACCTTCCTTAATATCACTGGCTCTGTGCTATCGAGCGGCAGCGAACAAGGTCTGCTCGGTTTGGCCTTCCACCCCAATTTCGAAACCAATCGCCGCTTCTTTGTCAACTACACGCGACAGCCGGATGGCGCAACCGTGGTTGCCGAATACCGCGCTTCGGTTGCCGACCCCAATGTCGCGGAGACGACTGAAACCTTCTTTCTCAGCGTTGTACAACCGTTCACGAATCACAATGGCGGAATGATGGCTTTTGGGCCGGAGGGCTTTCTTTATATCGGTCTAGGTGACGGCGGTTCGGCCAATGACCCCGGCAATCGCGCGCAAAACATCAATAACCTGCTTGGCAAAATCCTCCGCATTGATGTGGACACGCCCAACGGAGCGACTCCATACTCGTCGCCGCCAAGCAATCCGTTTTTCGGCGCTACCCCCGGCGCAGACGAAATCTATGCGGTCGGACTGAGAAACCCCTGGCGCTTCTCCTTTGATCGGCAAACCGGACAACTGTATGCAGGTGATGTCGGACAAGGTCAGCGTGAAGAAGTGGACATCATCACGCTGGGCGGCAACTTCGGTTGGCGCGTTTACGAAGGCACGAATTGCACCAACCTCGATCCCAGCTTATGCGCAGCCTCTTGCCAAGTCTCTTCCTTCATCTGTCCGATTCTTGAGTACGGCCATACGGGCGGGCGCTGTTCGATTACCGGTGGGTACGTCTATCGTGGCTCGTTATCAACCTTCACATCAGGCGCCTATCTCTATGCCGATTTTTGCACCGGCGAGATCTTCAAATTCGAAGGCGGTTCGTCGAGCCTCGTCCTGGATACGACCATCAACATCGCTTCTTTTGGAGAAGATGAAGCCGGGGAACTCTATGTTGTCGGCCTCGGTGGCACAGTTCATAAATTTACCAATACGACACCGATCTGTACCTTTTCGATCAACCCAACTTCACAATCCTTCGGCTCAGGCGGCGGCAGCGGCAGCGTTGTCGTTACCGCTCCAACCGGATGTAATTGGACGGCCACATCGAACGCAGGCTTTCTGACGGTCACCGGAGGCAGCAGCGGCAGCGGCAACGGCACTGTCTCCTATTCCGTCAGCGCCAATTCAAGTGTCAACTCACGCGTGGGCACGCTCACGGTTGCCGGTCAAACTTTCACTGTGAATCAGGCGGGAATCTCATGTACTTTCGCCATCAATCCGACATCGCAAAATTTCTCCGCAGCGGGGGGCAACGGCAGCACGACCGTGACTGCGCCTGCGGGCTGCGCGTGGACGGCGGTGAGCAATGATGCCTTCATCTCCATCACCTCCGGCT
>CAYXVU010000432.1:0-1935 GCA_964468725.1 uncultured Clostridia bacterium | reverse complement strand
CGACGCGCTCGATTTCATCTATGTGATGTTCGGCTGGACGGCGCTCTATTTCGGCATCAAATACTGGCGCGAATGGGAAGCCGAACGCGACCGCGCGCTACAGGCCACCAACTTGGCGCAACAAGCGCAACTGGCCATGCTGCGCTACCAATTGAACCCGCACTTTCTCTTCAATGCGCTCAATTCGATTCGCGCTTCGATTGACGAAGATCGGGAACGCGCCAAACGCATGATTACGGAGTTCTCCGAATTTCTGCGCTATTCGCTGCTCAAAGGCGACACGGAGACCATCACTCTGCGCGAAGAGATCGAAGCGATTCGCAATTACCTGGCCATTGAAAAGATTCGCTTCGAAGAGAAACTCGACGTGATCATTGCAGTCGAACCGGCTGCCGAAGCGCATCGCTTGCCCGCTTTCCTGATTCATCCCTTGATCGAAAATGCCATCAAACATGGGTTCACCAGTGAAGGCGTCACGGCGGCAACGCCGCTGCGGTTGCGCCTCAGCGTGCGCCAGCACGACGGCACGCTGCGAATCGAAGTCGCCAACACCGGGCGCTGGCTTACCGAGGAGTCGCCGCCGAACGGCACGCGCGTCGGTCTGCGAAACATTCGCCAACGGCTGGCGCAGGTCTATCCGCATCGCAGCCGCTTCGAAACTTCCGAAGCGGACGGCTGGGTGCAAGCGGTCATCGAAATTCGCGCAGAGGAAGGCGATCCGACATGAAAGCGTTGATCGTTGACGACGAACGACTGGCGCGCAGAGAGTTGCGTGCGCTGCTCAAACCTCATGCCGAGATTGCCGTCGTTGGCGAAGCGGAGACCGTCGCGCAAGCTCTCGATCTGATTCGCGTGCAGTCGCCCGATGTCGTCTTTTTGGATATTCAAATGCCGGGGGAGTCGGGCTTTCGCTTGCTCGAACAGACTGAGGCTGTTTTCAAGACTATCTTCGTCACCGCTTTCGATGCCTATGCCATTCGCGCCTTCGAAGTGAACGCGCTCGATTATCTGCTCAAACCCATCAACCCGGATCGCCTCGCGCAAGCTCTCGAACGCTTGAACGCAAGCGCCGCGAAACCGGCTGTCAGCGCCCGCAAACTGGAATATGAAGACCGTCTCTTTTTAGAGATCGAAAAACGTTCGCGGTTTCTGAAGGTCAGCGCCATCGCGGGGCTGTGTGCAGCAGGCGATTACTCTGAAGTGCTGACCGATGATGGCAACCGATGGTTAGTGGAAAAATCGTTGAAGGAGTGGGAGGAGCGGCTGCCGGAAAAATACTTTGTGAGGATTCATCGTTCGACGATCATCAATCTGGAATACGTCGAACGCATCGAGGATTGGTTCCATCGCGCCTATCGCATCTTTCTGCGCGCCTGCCCGGAGCCGTTCATCGTCAGTCGGCGTTACGCCAGCAAACTGCGCGAAAATTTCGGCTGAGCCGGTGAACTGAGAGACGACCGTTACGGCACGGGGTGTTTGCCTGATGAGGAGGTTCCGGCAAATCTGCGCAAGGCGAAGTAGAGGAGCAATCCAATGGGGCCGAGCAGAAAGGTCAGCACCAAGCAGGGAATCACCAGCCAATGCGTCAACCCGCGCGATTGGGCATCGCGCACTTCCCACGCGCCGATGAACAGATCAAAGGCGAGATAGTGAACCCAACCGGCGAGCAGCACATAGGGCTGTGCGAAGAGTTTTGCTACGTCAGCCAGCGAGCCGAAGCCGCCTTCGCCGCGCCCGAAAAAGGCGATGACTAAAATCAGATAGACGGCGGCCAACAATAACGAGAGCGCGCCGGAGAGTACCAATCTTCGCGTCCACGCCCAACGCGGCAACCCGATCAAGAGCAGCCAGCCAATCAGGGCAACGAGGTTGCAGATGCGAAATAGAGTTTCAGGATTCATTCTCCTCCGGATTGGTAATGAGAGGCTTCGGCAA
>CAYXVU010000431.1:0-1957 GCA_964468725.1 uncultured Clostridia bacterium | reverse complement strand
GACCGAAAATCAACCGGCGCATCCGAAGTTTGGCAGCGGTTCGGCCTACTTTAACGTCATTGACATCGGGCAATCGTACCCGCAACGCTACGTCAAACTCGGTGTGATGGCCGTCGAACACAATGAGCGTGTCGAACGCAGCGCCCATCTTGCGTATGAAAAAGTTGTGCTGACGCCAGCCGCCGCCGAACGGCTCGGACAGAAACTATCCGAAGCCGATCAAGCCAGCGGCGCGGTTGCCATGTCCGGTCGCAAAGGATTGGGCGTGAAAGCCGACGATTTGCTTGATGAGTTGGAAACCTCGGCGCTCGCTGAAGTTGGTAGCCGTCACCCCGAATTGAGCGCCGATCAACAGCGTGACACAGCACACAAAATCGCCGTCGGAGCCTTGCGCTATTATCTGCTCAAATACACGCGCACTTCGATCATCTCATTCGACTTCAAAGAAGCACTGGCTTTCGATGGCGAAACCGGCCCCTACATTCAATACTCGGTGGTGCGCGCCAATTCGATCTTTCGCAAAATGACGGATGCCGGACTCGACACCTCCGCTTCGTCCATTGCCGCCCTTGCGCCGGAAAAGATCAACGACATCTTGTCAGGGGAAGCGGGCGACGATCTTTGGTCACTGGTCTATTTGTCCGAGCGGCTGAATGAAGTGGTCAGCAACGCTGTGGCCGGGTTGGAACCCGCGTTGATTGCCAAGTGGACATTTCAACTGGCGCAGCGTTTCAACCTGTTCTATCACCACTACCACATTCTTTCGGAGACAGACGCCGAACGCCGCGCGGTGCTGGTCGCCATCGCTTCGAGCATCAGACGGCAACTGATTGCCGCGCTCGATTTGCTCGGCATCGAAGCGCCGGAGCGCATGTAAAAATTTGCGTCGGCGGCAGCGAGCCGCTATACAACTAATCGAGACTGGCGACTGCTGAAGAGGAGAGACGCTATGTTGATCGTAATGAAAACCGAAGCCACCGAAGAAGAAGTGGCAAGTGTCCTTGATGTCATCCGTGACCTCGGTTTCAAACCGCACCCGATGCCGGGAGCGACGCGCACCGCCATCGGTATCACCGGCAATCAAGGCGCGATTGATCCGGGTCATTTCGAAAATCTGCCCGGCGTCAGCGAAGCTATCCGAGTCTCAAAACCCTACAAACTGGTCAGCCGTGACCTCAAACATGACGACACCATCGTGCGCGTGGGCGAAGCGGAAATCGGCGGCGCAGAACCGGCCATCATCGCAGGCCCTTGCGCCGTTGAATCCTACGACCAGACGATGGAGATTGCCGAGATCGTCGCCGACTGCGGCATCAAACTGTTTCGCGGCGGCGCATTCAAGCCGCGCACTTCGCCTTACTCGTTTCAAGGTCTCGGCGAAGAAGGGTTGAAGATTTTAGCCAGCGTGCGCGAACGCTTCGGACTGGCCATCGTCACCGAAGTCTTAGACACCGACACGGCGGATATGGTCGAAGCCTATACCGACGTGCTGCAAATCGGCGCGCGCAATATGCAGAACTTCTCACTGCTCAAACGGGTCGGACAATCGCAAAAACCCGTTATGCTCAAACGCGGGATGTCGGCAACGCTCGAAGAGTTTTTGCTGGCGGCGGAATACATCATGGCCGAAGGCAATTACAATGTGATTCTCTGTGAACGCGGCGTGCGCACCTTCGCCGACCACACGCGCAACACCCTCGACTTGTCCATCGTGCCCGCTGTGCAATCGCGCTCCCATCTGCCCATCATCATTGACCCTTCGCATGGGACGGGCAAGCGGCATAAAGTCATTCCGCTGGCGCGCGCCGGTATTGCCGTCGGAGCCGATGGCATCATGGTCGAAGTGCATCACCATCCCGAACGCGCGCTTTCGGACGGCCCGCAAGCATTGTTGCCGGAGATGTTTCGTCAACTCATCGCCGAGGTGTCGGCCATCCACAAGGTCATCGCTGAAACT
>CAYXVU010000430.1:0-1979 GCA_964468725.1 uncultured Clostridia bacterium | reverse complement strand
TTATAAGAAACATCTTCACTACGCAAAGCCGATCGATCAGGAAATTGCGCGAGCCTACCAACGAATCGCGCAAGGCCGCATCGTCATCAAGGCGCTTGAAAGCATCAAGGCTGCGGGCCTGGGTAATGACGGCTTACCAAAATTGGCGATTTGCCGGGCGACGGCAACGCGCTGTTACCTTGATTACTATGGCAATGGTGGCGTGACGTTTTCTGACCGAAGGTGGACAAGAAGCAATGAAACGAGGCGCCGGGTCACATTACCGAGCGGATCATTTCCTCTGAGGCCGCTTGAACCATGAAGAACGTGGCGCTCAACCACTACTGCAGAGGCCATTGTGCCGATCGTGCCGATCAATCTCCGCCCAAAGCGCGGACTCGCCAACTATCACATTCTTTGGGAGGCCGAGTGGCACAATGTCGTTCCAGTTGATCCGCTGCTTCTCCGTCGTCTCGGCAAGGGCGACTTATGGCTTGTCGTCGCCGCGTGGGATTTGACGGAAGTCGAACAAGCAGCATTGACGGCGCGGATTCAGTGACCGGCCTTTTCACCTATCCCAACGCCCCCGGCCATCGCAATCGCGACACCTCACGCGAGGCCGCGGAGTCGCTTGGGAATGTGACGCTCATCCGCAATAGGGCCTACCAGAGAATCGCAGCCCTTCCCCGGACAGCCGATGAAGTCGCGACGTCATTGGGGATGAGTGTGCTAAGCGTGAGACCGAGGGTTACCGAGCTCTACAAGCTGAACCTCATCGAGGACAGCGGGGACAGGCGGAAGAACGCATCGGGCAGGAAGGCCATCGTTTGGAGAGTGAAGCGTGCCTGAAATACATCCTCCTGGAATCTACTTTGGCATGGATGAGGATGAATACCATGCAGACCCGTCTTTTTCCTCGTCGGGCATTCGAGACATTTTGGTGTCCCCGTTGACCTATTGGGCGCGGCACATCGATCCCTCTCGCGAGGACGATCAGACACAACCCATGGAGAACGGCAAGGCATTTCACAAGCGAATCGTCGAAGGAATAGAGGCATTCCATTCGACTTATGCTCCCGACGTTCTTCGGGAAGATTACCCGGACGCACTCGATACCGCCGAGGACATTCGCGATGAGCTCCGCATGAGGGGCTTGAAGGTCTCAGGGAACAAAAGCGCCCTGATTAACCGATTGCTTGCGGAAGATCCGGAAATCGAAATTTGGGAGCGCATCGAAGAAGGCCACCATCTTGCCAATGCTGGAAAGACGATCATCAAACCATCAATGTTCGAGAGCATCCAGGCATCGGCCCGGATCATCGAAAGCCATGTTTCGGCGAGAGCCGCTTTCTCAGGTGGATATCCAGAAGTATCGATGTTCTGGATCGACCAGGATACTGGCGTTCGAATGAAGGCGCGGGTCGATTATCTCAAGACCAAGGCCGTGGTCGATCTCAAGACGTTCACCAATCCTTTCGACAAGCCGATCCCGCAAGCAGTTTCAAGCGCAGTCGCGAATGGCAAATATCACATCCAGGCCACGCTCTATAGCGAAGGAACGGAAACCAACAATGCCATGCTCAGAACCGAGCCCAGGAAATTCCTTCATGGGGAGCCGGATGGGGAATGGCTGTTGAATTTCGTTGAGTGTCCGGCCCATGCCTTCGTTTTTGTTTTCATCGAGCAGAGCCGCATTCCGAACGTTGCCGTGAAGGAATTTCGACGGCTAACCAATGGCGCGCGAGAAGGTGCGCAGCCGAATCTCTACTGGCAGTCCGGGTATCAATCAATTCGCAGGGCCATCGAAATCTATCTCGAATGCCGGGAGAAATTCGGCGATGAGCCCTGGGTGGACGAGACGCCAATAACACCGTTTACCGATGAAAACTTTCCTCTTTGGATGGTGGAGTAAATGAGCAAAGACCCATTTGACGGCATCGACGCACCGGCGTTCAACATCGCGGAGGCAGTGAGAGAGGCCGTGCCGGCCCTGATCGCTC
>CAYXVU010000429.1:0-2002 GCA_964468725.1 uncultured Clostridia bacterium | reverse complement strand
TACGTTTCATGGGTTTCTCCAAACTGCCTCACGCCCACAATTCAACTGCCAAGCGCAAGTTAAAGTTGACTATAGGGTAAACACCGGGGGTAGCCAGTAGGTAAGTACCCCATTTTTAAGGTGGGTTCCGGGCATTGCCAGTTCTCACATGGAGGTCGCACCAAAATCGAGGCCACCCCAGGCTATTCGTGCGGGTTGCGAAATCTGCTTAGAGTTTAGCTTTCGGCCGTTGCTGGCTGACACGCGCGATCGGTCTCTGCGATGTTCTCGTGGCGACTGATTGGACTCCAGGACTTCGCCCTTCCCGCTGATCGCTTGCCGCCGAAAAACCACTGCGAGCAAACCCACTCAATTAGCGTCATCGCAAATGCGGCTACCGCAGCCGGAAACTCCTTCACCCGAACGAGCCAGCGCCAATTTCGCCACTGCAACGTCAATGAATCCTCGCAGGTGTTCCAAGACGACACGACCCGGGCGAGGACCGGAGTTGCGTGGAAATCGTCGTCCCAACCGCAGGCTGACCATTGGAGAGGCTTGATCCTGCTGAGTTGGTCTTCGATGAGCCACTTCAGCCACACGGAATCCGTCTCATCCTTGTGCCTCAACGTGGCGGCCAGGTTTGTTCGTTGTTCCAATGGCAGACACTTCAAATACTTGATCAGTAATTGGAGCGTGGTCCGGGCTATTATCCGGCGCGAGTGACTATTCAAAATCTCCCGGACGGGCAGATGGACTTCGTGAACATGCGACCCACTCCCCAAAACGATCACACGGTGCGGCCTCGGCGCGCGCGTCAGGAAATCGGTGCAGACAATTGCCTTGATAAAATCCTCGTCGGTTGCTTCGAGATCCTTCGGCAGCCAGATCCGTCGGGCGACGTCAGCACGCATGCAGTACGGTCGTCCGGCTAAACGTCCTTGGATCGAGCCGGTCACGTCAATCGCCGCGATGGATATCCGGTTAAACAGCGAGTTGCCCATGCTCAAACCAGCGCCCACGATTCGCCGGTCGCTCGCCACGCACGCCTCCGGTCGCTCCAATAGCGCGGCGTACATGTCAAACAACGAGTCTCCCCGGTTGAAGGCAATTCCGGAGTCCAGAACGAATAGGAACTTTGCCTCGCGGTCGGAATGTTCATGCACGAACAAGTTCCAGGCCTTATTTTGGCCGACCTCGAGAATTTGTTCAACGCGGCACGAGAAAACTTCGCCAAATGGGTGTGAACGACTCTGTTCCGCCAAGACCTTCGCAGCAATCGCTGCCGTGCGATCCGTGCAACCGTCCGCGATGCAAATGATTTCGCAACGCTCGCGGCGGCGATGCAATTCGGCAAACAGGGATTGCGAAAAGAGCGCATGCAGCGCACGTCGTACGACCGCCTCCTCGTTCCACGTCCGCAAGGCGACCGATAGTTGGGCCGGTTGAGTGAATTTGCCGTTTGTCATGGTGCTTCTGAGTTGTGTATGTGCATCAACAATTCGGCATGGTGTCCGGTCCGCCCCCAGGTTGGAAGTAGGTGAATCCCTCAACAGCGGCAGATGGAGACCCCATGGCGCCCGCGGTCCACCGCCAACTCGAACTTCGGGTTAGTTTCTGATTTGCCGGCCAAATCCGCCCCGATAGCATCGCTCCCATGACGATCGCGGAGATTCTTGTCAGCGAAGAACTGCGGCGTGGCGAATTTCCCGTCGCGCGCGAAAAGGTCTTTCTCGCTCACGCCGGTGTTTGTCCCCTGCCGCGCCGGGTGGCTCAAGCGGTCTCCGCGTACGCACTGCAAGCAACCAACCACGATCAAGAAGCACTGATTTTTCCCGCCGCCCTTGATCACGGGCGCAAGCTTGCAGCCCATCTGCTCAATTGTCAGGAAGACGAAGTAGCTTTCGTTGGACCAACGTCGCTGGCTTTGAGCTACGTGGCCAGCGGGCTGAATTTCCGCAAAGGCGACAACATCCTCGTTTACCACGATGATTATCCATCGAATGTTTATCCGTGGATGGCGCTG
>CAYXVU010000428.1:0-2035 GCA_964468725.1 uncultured Clostridia bacterium | reverse complement strand
CGTACCCGCGCTTCTGCGGTATGGGCATGGATGGCGGTTGTTTGGTTGGCCGGTTCTCCCATCTTTCTGCTTGCACTTTCGATTCTTTTATCTACAGTCGTAATCGCGCGCCTGCTTACGATGCCGAGAGCCGCCGCATCCCATTTTCGGCAACTTCGATCCACTGACGTTGTAATCGCTTTTGATGCGAAGGCAGCCGCCGCGTGCGCTTGACGATGTCTTGATAGATCGCTTTCGCGCGCTCCTTATCTCCCATCTTTTCGAGCAGCATGGCCAATCGGCAACGCGCTTCTTCGATGCCGAATCGTTCAATGATCTCTTCATACAGAGCAACCGCTTGCCCGCCTTGCCCCTTGCCTTCCGTTGCACGAGCCATGAGCAATTCGCGTTTCAACGGTTCAAAGTTGGGATATTCAACCGCTAGCCTCTGCAATGTCGCCAGCCCCTCATCATACAGTTGCGCCTGAACCTGAGCATTACCAAGCTGCAAGATCATCTCTGAATCCTTTTTATGAATACCCTGTAAACAACTGCGATACAGATCAACCGCCTTTTGCGCCTGACCATTGCGCAGATAATAATCGGCCAGCGCGCTGCGATTCTCTATGGTATCGGACAGCTCCAACGCATCTTGTAATGCCTCCTCTTCACGGCGCGGTTGGACGGTGTTGAGCACCGAATCGAACATCCCGCGCATCCCGCCGACCCGCAGGTCGGGTACAACTTCGATGACGATATAGACCAGCGAACCGATCATCGGAAAGAAGAGAATCAAAAACAACCAATACCAATTCCGACCCGTTTTGATGACATGGATGGCTGTCAATACCTGTAGCAGAGGCGCTAAAGCATATAGCAGATACATCGCAGTCTCCCTCGATCAACACTCTTGCGTCAGCTTGATAATCTCTTCCGTTGAGACTGTCTTCAAGAAGAGAGATCAGCGGTCGGTAAAAACTTCGGAGGTCGGCGCAACTTCGTTGCCTGCTCAAAGGCGTAGGCAAACTTGATGAGGGTGGGTTCCGACCAGGCTCTGCCAAAGATTGATAAACCGACAGGCAATCCGAAGATATACCCCGCAGGAACGGTGATGTGCGGATATCCGGCTACCGCTGATGCGGAAGAGTAACCCCCCCCGAAATGGTCGCCATTGATGAGGTCGGTCGGCCAGGGTGGGCCGCCGGTCGGCGCGATCATAGCATCAAGCTTGTGCTTCGCCATCACGGCGTCAATACCGAGCGTCCGCGTTAATCGCAGATTCTTTGCCAGCGCCAGTCGGTACGCCTTATCGGTGAGCGGCCCTTTCGCTTCGGCGCGAGTCATGATCTCCTGCCCGAAGTAGGGCATTTCGCGGTCTCGGTTCTGTTCGTTAAACGCGATGATCTCTTTGAGCGAACGAACCGGCGCATTCGCACCCAAACCGGCAAGGTAAGCATTGAGGTCAGCTTTGAATTCATAGAGCAGCACCTCGAATTCCGAATCGCCGAACTTCCCTTCTGTCGTGATGTTGGCCGGGTCAACGAGAATTGCGCCCTGTTGTTTCATCACCTCAATGGCTTCGTTCATCAACTTATCAACCCGATCATTGAACCCGAAGTAGTTACGCGCGACTCCGATGCGCGCCCCGCGCAATCCATTGGCATCGAGAAACTTCATGTAATCGGGATGTGCTTTACCTCGACTCGCCCGCGTCGCCTTATCACGCTCATCAATGCCGGTGATGACGCTCAACAGCGCAGCGGCGTCGGCAACCGTGCGCGCCATTGGCCCGGCAGTATCCTGACTATGAGCAATCGGAATGATGCCCGAACGGCTGACCAAACCGAGCGTCGGTTTGATGCCCACCAAAGAGTTGGCATTCGAAGGGCAGACAATCGAACCATCCGTCTCCGTCCCAATCGCCGCCGCCGCCAGATTCGCAGCAATAGCAGCGCCCGACCCCGAACTTGACCCACACGGATTGCGGTCGAGCGCGTAAGGATTGCGCGTCAATCCGCCGCGTCCGCTCCATCCGCTGGACGAATGAGTAGACCGA
>CAYXVU010000427.1:0-2053 GCA_964468725.1 uncultured Clostridia bacterium | reverse complement strand
TCGACCGGCAAGCCGTCGCCCCATCCGTATTTTTCGCGCGCCAGTTGCTGTGCGGTTTGCCACAGCTTCTCATCTGCGGTTTGATCGAGCACCCGCGCAGTAGCGGGAAATTCACGCTCGCCGACGCGCACCCGCACGCGCTCCTGCTTGCGAATGTTCATCACCCATTTCGCCCGTTCGAAGTGTTCGGCCAGCAGATAGTACTTATCCGTGATAATGACGAACCAGATTTCGATCTCGCGCGCCTGCCCGGTCTTTCTGCCGGTTGTCGTCAAGTAGAGGCATTGTAATGCCGCTGTCGCTTGGTCTTCATTCATAGCCACAGGATAGCGAGCCGCCTGTGGTCTGCAAAGTGGGGCGATGTCGGAGGACGAACCAATTGTCGGGGCTCGACTGTCAGAATGGCCGTCTGACTATAACGGTTCCCTCTCCTGACCGTTGATCGGCTAATCAATGAGCGGCGGTCATTGTCTCAATGTAAAATCTTCATTGTAAAAAACTGCATCCTCCGACGCGGCTGCTTGACTTCGTTCGCTTGCGCCTCGTACCCTCACAGCCATGAGGTTGCAAGCATGAGTGACCACCTTACGCTGGATGCCCTGGCTATTGCTGCCCACCCGGATGATGTGGAGTTTTCCTGTGGCGGCACCTTGTTGAAACTGGTTTCGCTCGGTTATCAAGTCGGTATTCTCGATATGGCGCGCGGCGAAATGGGAACGCGAGGCTCGGCTGAGGTTCGCGCCCAAGAAGCCGAAGAAGCCGCCGCCCTTCTCGGTGTTGCCGTGCGCGATAATTTGGAACTGCCGGACGGGCACATCTGGCTCAATGAAGAGTCGCGCGTCCGTTTGGTGCGAAAGATTCGCCATTACCGCCCGCGCATTATCTTCACGCAATACTGGGAAGACCCGCATCCCGATCACGTTCACACCTGTCAAATTGTGCGGGAAGCGGCGCATCTGGCTGGCCTGCAAAAATTCGATGGCGATTTCGGACAAGCTCGTTGGCGACCCAATACCATTGCGCATTTCAACTTTCCGCGCACCGCCATTCCGAGTTTCGTTGTGGACATCAGCCCCTTTGCCGAACAGAAGATGGCGGCCTCCAAATGCCATCGGTCGCAACTCTACAACCCGCAAAGCAAAGATTTGGAAACCGCGCTCAGCACCCCCTATTTCCTCGAAGCGCTTGAAGCGCGACAGCGATACTACGGCGGTTTGATTGGCGTCTCGCACGGCGAAGCCTTCATCGTTCGGGAATCGCTCAACGTGGACGATCCCGTCGCTTTGCTCACTCGACGAATGAATATGTACTCCTAACGATTGCAAGATGAAGGAGGAGAGAAGAGCTCGGCTTTCTTCTCCGCTCTTCTTTATCCTTCACCCTCAGGCGTATGAAGATTGGTATAACCTGTTATCCATCCTACGGCGGCAGCGGCATTGTGGGCGCGGAGTTGGGGCTTGAGTTGGCGCGACGTGGCCATTCGGTTCATTTCGTCAGCTATGCGCCGCCGATGCGCATCAGCGATGGCGGTTTGCGTGAGCGCATCCATTTTCATGCCGTTGATATGTTGACCTATCCGCTTTTCGAATATCCCCCCTACACGTTGGCATTGGCGTCTCGGCTGTATGAGGTGGCCGAA
This sequence comes from uncultured Clostridia bacterium, assembly GCA_964468725.1. Taxonomy (GTDB): domain Bacteria; phylum Acidobacteriota; class Blastocatellia; order UBA7656; family UBA7656; genus CAYXVU01. Next base: position 414 of record CAYXVU010000427.1, on the reverse strand, counting down.
TCGGAAGCCCTTGACCTCGTTCACATGCATTATGCGATTCCGCATGCGGTGAGCGCTTATCTGGCGCGTGAGATGCTGAGTCCGGTGCGCTACTTGCCGGTGGTGACGACGCTACATGGCACAGACATTACGCTCGTCGGCAGAGACAAATCGTTTTTGCCGATGACTCGCTTCGGCATCGAGAAATCGGATGGGGTGACGGCGATTTCGAACTACTTGAAAGAGGCTACGCAAGAGACTTTCTGCACGGGTTGCGGCATCGAAGTGATCTATAACTTCATTGATGCCGATTACTATCAACGTCGCCCGGATGAACAGGTTCGGCGACAGCTCGCGCCGAAAGGGGAGAAGATTATCTTGCACGTCTCCACCTTTCGCCCGGTCAAACGCATCGGCGATTGCATCGAGATGCTG
>CAYXVU010000426.1:0-2060 GCA_964468725.1 uncultured Clostridia bacterium | reverse complement strand
CTCTGAACAGTTATGTCAGCAGACAGCTATGCGAGACGATTCTCCTTTGTGCTAAACTGCATCGTTTATGAACGGAATCGGTGAATTGTACATTGGTACTGTCCGCATTCATCCGAATCTGGTGCTTGCGCCGATGGCGGGAGTGACCGATTCTTCGTTTCGCCGGTTGATCAAAGAACTCACGGGCGTCGGACTGATCGTCACCGAATTTATCTCGGTCGAAGGGCTGACACGCGGCAATCTGCGAACCCATCGCATGATGAAATTCCTACCCGAAGAACGCCCACTCTCGATTCAGATCTTCGGCTATGACGAAGAGCGCATGGCGATGGCCGCTGAAATCATCGAAGAAGCAGGCGCAGATATTGTAGACATCAACTGCGGTTGTCCCGCTAAAAAAGTGGTCAAAGGCGGCGGGGGGTCGTCGCTCTTGCGCGATCTGCCGCAGTTGGAAAAGATCCTACGCACGATTCGTCGCCGCGTACAGATTCCCGTCACTATGAAAATTCGCACCGGTTGGGACGACGCCAGCATCAATGCTGTCGAAGTCGCGCGCATCATCGAAGACTGCGGCGGCAATATGGTGGCCATTCACGGACGCACACGCATGCAGGGCTACAGCGGGCGCGCCAACTGGGATGTCATCGCCGCCGTCAAACAAGCTGTCAACATCCCGGTCATCGGCTGTGGTGATGTTGTCACCCCCGAGATGGTCATCGAACGATTCAACCAGACAGGCGTTGATGCTGTGATGATCGGGCGTGGCGCGATTGCCAACCCCTGGATCTTTCGGCAGACGACAGAACAGATGCGCGGCGAAGCGCCTTATCAACCGTCGCTTCAGGAGAAGCAACGTGTGCTGCATCGCTATCACGAGTTGTTAAAAGATGAGATGCCGGAGCGCGCGCTTTCGGGCAAGCTCAAACAGATGTGCGGCTACTTCACGCATGGGCTGGCGGGTGGCGCGCGGCTGAGAGAGCGCGTCTTCCACTCACAAAGCATCGCGGAAATCTTCGACCAGATTGACCGGTATTTTGTGGCGATGATCGAGGGGGGCGCGCCGCCCGATGCGCAGTTCAATCCCGCCGATTACCGACACGAACACGCGCGCGACCCGAAGACCGCAGCCTTTACACGCACCGTGCCGACCATCTGAGTCATGCCCAGTGGAAAAATAATGATGGAGCGAAAAAGGCGCAAATTGCGGTCACTTTGAGGCCAAACGCGAATTTCAGATTAATCTGAAGCTGGTGCAAATAAAAGTTCTTTGACATGAGCAACATGTGACATCGGAGCCGACCTCATCTTGAATGAGGCAAACTTTGAGCTATGGAAATTGACCTCTTGCCCACCGACTCCGATGCCTTGTTGAGCTTACTTCAAGGCGTCAAGGAAAACTATCAACTGCCGCCGCCCGCTCCTCGCCGTCGTGGCAAGCAACGTGATTTTTCTGCACTCACTTTCTTGCTGCTGGCCGTCGTGGCGGTGGCCACGCGTACCTTTCGTGATCGCCAACTGCACAAGCTCCTGTGCAAGGATGCGCGTCTGCGCAACTCCCTGGGCTTTGTGCGGGTGCTGCATCGCACCACGATTGGTCGTCGTCTGGCAGCCTTGGTTCCAGAGGCCGAAGCGCAAGTGGCGGCCCTCGGCCAACGCATCAAAGCGCAAGTCAAGCCACCAGATCAACAGCCTGAAGTCAGCGCCATAGATGGCTGCATGAATAAAGCACTCGGCCCGAAAGGGCATGAGCGAGACTGTGAGGCCGGGCGCGTACCGATGAATCTACGCAACGTCGACATCGAGTCAAGTTGGTCGAAAAGCGGCTATCGCGGCTGGGTGCAAGGCTATCGGCTGATGGTGCAAGGGTTGGTTTTCCTTGCCCGGTGCCGATCTGGGCGGCTTGGCGACCTAATCATGAGAATGAAGCGGGGATCGCCGAGCGCGCCGTGCAGCAAAAGCAACTGCCGGTGACGGCAACCTTGCTGGGCGATGAGAGTTTCGGCGGCCCGACCTTCCGGCAAGCCTCTTGGCAAGCCGGGGGCTGGGTGTTGACCGCGAAG
>CAYXVU010000425.1:0-2095 GCA_964468725.1 uncultured Clostridia bacterium | reverse complement strand
AATAGCCGAATCGTGGTCATATTTCCCGGAGAACATCGCAGTGAACGATCGTTTTTCCAGCTCCGCTTCGAGAGCGGAGATTTCGGTCTCCAGATCCGCGCGCAGGCTTTCATCATCGAGTTGGGCAAGTTCGAGCGCGTCGTTCAGGCGGCGCGAAAAATTCCGCCACGATTCAACTTCGGCTTTCACGGCATTGTGCTGCTTCATCAATTGCTGTGCCCGCGAGGGATTACTCCACAGATCGGGCGCTTCTACTTCTTTGGCAAGCTGGGAGAGTTGTGCTTCCTTTGAAGCGAAGTCAAAGACGCACCAGTAATTGCTGGGTTAAGTCTTCTAACGGTTTGAGACGATTGACAAGGTCTTGCATTGAAACTCCTTATTTTCCTAATATTCCTTCGATAAATGCGTCCGGGTCGAACGGGGTAAGATCTTCAGGCTTTTCGCCAAGCCCGGCAAACAGAATTGGCAAACCTAATTCACGCTGAATTGCGAAAGCAAATCCGCCGCGAGCAGACGAATCCAACTTCGATACTATCACGCCGGTTACGGCGACAGCCTCCTTGAAAGCCTTTGCCTGCTGTAATGCATTTTGCCCGGTAGTTGCATCGAGCACCAGCCAAACTGCATGAGGGGCATCGGGTAAAGCTTTTCCAATCACACGGTGAACCTTCTTCAACTCTTCCATTAAATTGAAGCGCGTGTGCAAGCGACCGGCAGTATCCACGATGACAAAATCCACGCCGCGCGCCATGCCAGCCTGGACTGCGTTGAACGCGACTGCTCCTGGGTCAGACTCCGGCGCGCCGGCAACCACATCCACCTTGAGTCGGTCGCCCCACACTTGCAGCTGGTCTACCGCTGCAGCGCGGAATGTATCCGAAGCGCCAAACAGCAGCGATCTCCCTTCCGACTGAAATCGTTGACCCAGTTTGGCAATGGTCGTGGTTTTACCTGAACCATTTACTCCAACCACCATTATCACCGATGGTTTCGCCGTCCACATCAATGCAGGAGGATTGTCGAGCCGGGAACGCAATTCCTGCCGAAGAGTGAGCGAAAGTTCGTCGGAGCGAGTCAAGCCCCGGTTGCGAACGACGCGGCGAAGCGAATCCAGGATGCCTGTGGAAGTGTCGATTCCCAAATCTGCTTGAAGAAGAAGGTTTTCAAGATCATCCCAAGTTTCGGTTGTAATTTCACTGGCGCCAAAAAGCGTTGTCAGACGTCCAAAAGTTGCCTTGCTGGACTTTGCAAGTCCACTTTTCCATTTCGAAAACAGGTCGGCCATGACGGGCGATTATAACATGCGGGTTTGTGTTATACTCGTTTCGCATTTCAAAGAAAAGGAAAAGAAAGTTAATAATGAACGAGCCAATTCATGTTACAGACGCGACCTACGAACAAACCGTGTTGAAATCTCAAACGCCGGTGATCGTTGATTTTTGGGCGCCCTGGTGTGGACCCTGTAAGATGGTCGCACCCATCCTCGATAAATTTGCAAAAGAATACGAGGGCAAACTTGTTGTCGCAAAGATCAACACCGATGAAAACCAGGAATGGATGATGAAATACGGCATTCAGGGTATCCCAACGATGTTGTTCGTGGCGAACGGAAAGATCGTCCATCGCCAGGTCGGCGCACTGCCTGAACGCATGTTGCGCGATACGGTGACACAATTTTTGGAGATGGTATCCACGTCCTGATGAAAGCAGAAGGAGTCGCCATGAAGAAACTCATCCCCCTGGTTGTTGCCGTGCTGGTGATTGCGTGTTTGCCGACAAACCCGATCCCCGGCTTTGCGACCCCAACTTCAGTGATTCAAGCGACCCCGACCCTCGTCCCGACGCAGACAGTAACGCTTCTTCCCTCCGAGACGCCCGTTCTGCTCAACCCAACTGTGACCCCCGTTGTGGGATCGCCCATCGTAGAATTTACAGCGACTGCCTCTCCCTTGCCGAACCTGACGTCCACGCTTGTCACCTCGACCAGCGGACCGGGAAACTCAACCAATACCGCCACACCGGCGCCGGGTCTGCCAACGTTTACTCCAACACTGGGTATTCTGAAATATGGAACATTACCTCCTGCAGTTCCGTT
>CAYXVU010000424.1:1406-2101 GCA_964468725.1 uncultured Clostridia bacterium | reverse complement strand
CAGCACGCAGGTGCTCTTTCGCCATAAGGAGCACATTGACCGATACGGTTTGCGATGCGCGGAATGTCACCACGAAGACAATTGCTCGCGCTGTCACGGCGAAGGGAAGAAACACGAGCAACAGGTTCGTACGTTTGACCAGCATCACAAGCCATGCCTAGAGTGCCACCGCAATGACACCTGCGATCGCTGCCATTACCCCAAGGGAGCGAGTGCTCCGCCGCCGTTTGACCATGCGACCACGGGCTGGCCGATGAACCGATTCCATCAAGCCGCGAGTTGCCGCGCTTGCCACGTCGCCACGCCGTTTGCCAAACGAGATCGATCCTGCATGGCTTGTCACTCGAATTGGAAAGCGGGCGAATTTAACCACACGATTACTGGTCAGTCGCTCGATGAAACGCACGCCAGCCTGGATTGCGATAACTGCCACGCGAATCTTCGATTTGACGCGCCCCCTGGATGCGGCGACTGTCACGAAGCCGATGAAGGAATCGCGTTTCCCACCAAACGACCGGGAGCCTTCCACGAACCGCCAAAGTGAATCATTGGCGCAACACGCGGCATCGTTTTTAATGGCGTAGATTGGTTGAAGACGGAACATGTTTATCCTGGAGGCGCAATGAAACGCAAAGGCGAATCGGTCGAACGGGCCGACAGCAAAGACCAACCGACGAAACCGGCGTCGGTCACTC
>CAYXVU010000424.1:0-1396 GCA_964468725.1 uncultured Clostridia bacterium | reverse complement strand
CCGATCATCTCAGGCAGGTTTGGCGCAATTCGCTGACGGTCGGCGGAGGCATTGTCGCCGCACTGGCGGTCCTTTTCATGGTTGCGTTCTTTACGATCGAGTTCGCTTCTCCCCAACGAAATCCGTATCTGGGACTCTTTACGTTTCTCGTTTTTCCATGTGTGCTCGTCGTGGGAGTGGTTGCCATGGCGGCCGGATTGGTGATCGCGCGTCACCGGTTCCACAAGACCTTCGGCTCGGACGTCGTCTATCAATACTACCCGCGCATTGATCTCACCAACCTCAGCCATCGACGATACCTGGGTTTTGCCACCGGAGGCGTGGCGCTGGCCATCCCCATGATCGGCGTGCTCAGCTACGAGGGATACCACTTCACCGATTCGAACCAATTTTGCGGCGCGGTCTGCCATACGGTCATGCAACCGCAATACACGGCGTACCAGCAATCGCCCCATGCCCACGTCGGCTGCGTGGAGTGCCACATCGGAACGGGTGCGAGCTGGTACGTGAAATCCAAACTATCGGGCATGCGTCAGGTGTTCGCCGTGGCGCTCGACTCCTATCCGCGACCCATTCCTCCCGCGATTCAGGAATTGCGTCCTGCGACGGAGACTTGCCGCGCGTGCCATTGGCCTGCGAAGTTTTACGGCGATCAGCTCGTCAACATCGAGCATTTTGCGTCCGACGAATCCAACACGCACACTCGCACGCAGATGATCCTGAAGACGGGCGGCAGCGATCCGTCCACCGGGCCGCCGTCCGGGATTCACTGGCACATGGCCTTGGGATTCTCTATTGAATATGTCGCGACCGACAAGTTTCTTCAAAACATTCCCTGGGTCCGAATGACCGATCAGTCGACGGGTCGGCAGTCGGTTTATCGATCCGATGGACTTCCCACCAGTGACCCACCCCCCGCCGGGATTCGCCGCACCGTTGACTGCATGGACTGCCACAATCGTCCCACGCATGTTTTTCGATCGCCGGATCGCGCGGTCAACGTCGCGCTCAATGTGAATCCCTCGTTTCAATCGCTTCCGTTTGCGAAGCGCGAAGTCGTCGCCGCCCTGACCAGACACTACGCAAGTCGATCCGAGGGACTGGCTTCCATCGCCGACGCGATTGCTCGTTTCTACGAAGCCGAACACCCCAAGATATGGCAGGCGCGCAAAGCAGACATTGATCGTCTGATTCTCGCCGCCAAGGACATTTACTCGACCAACTTCTTCCCTGAAATGAACGTCTCTTGGCGGACCTATCCGGACAACATCGGGCATAAGATCTTTCCGGGTTGCTTCCGGTGCCATGAAGGAAATCACGTGGATTCCGGCGGACGGGCCATCAGCCACGACTGCAAGTCATGTCACGAGTTCTTCCCGTCCGTTGAATCGGCGCA
>CAYXVU010000423.1:0-2107 GCA_964468725.1 uncultured Clostridia bacterium | reverse complement strand
CTGCGTAACCGGGCATCACCGGGTCTTTCCCCTTTTTAATTTGCGAGATCAACTCGCCATCGCTCTCTTTTTTCTGCCACCCGGCGTCTGTGAAATCGGGTGCGCCTTTGACTTTGCCTTTGCCATCTGCGCCGTGACAAGTATTACATTTTTGCGCGCCGTAAATCGCAGCAGCATCAATTTTGGCGGGGGTCTTGGCATCGGTCATTTTGGCATCATCTGGTTTTTTTGCATCAGCGGACTGGTTCGCGTTGGCCGTCGCAGTGGGGGCGCTCGGAGAACCGGCTGGCGGAGTGGTCGGCGTCATGGTCGCGCCGGTGTTGGCATTAGCGGTGTCCGCCGATGGGCTCGGCGTCGGACTGGGACTGGCATTCTTTGGCGGCTCGGCGGTGTTGCAAGCGAGCGAAAATAAGACGGCGAGGCTGAGTATGGATACAATCTTCAAACCCTTCATTCAGGCATTCTCCTTTCGATAGTCTCCGTGATGGAATTTTTTTTGTGATAGGCAAACCGTTAGGGGTCGAACCTCTGGCAGAGCATTTACCGGAGCAGGCTCTTGCCGAGTTTATTGGCAATGATCGTTTCAATCTCGGCAATCGGCAAGCGCTCTTGTTCCATCGTATCGCGGTCACGAATGGTGACCTGATTGTCTTCAAGCGATTGATGATCGACGGTCAAACAGAAGGGCGTGCCGACTTCATCTTGCCGACGATAGAGTTTGCCGATGCCTGCCGTATCGTCATAAACGGCGCGCATCGCGCCGGTGCGTTGCAAGCGGGCTTTCAGGTCTTTTGCCAGATTGACGATCCCCTCTTTATTTTTCGCCAGCGGCAAGACGGCTACTTTGATGGGGGCGAGATCAGGATGCAGTTTGAGGACGATGCGCTTATCGCCGCGCACCTCTTCTTCCCGATACGCGTCCATCAGAAAGGCGAGGAACTTCCGATCAACGCCCGCCGAGGGCTCAATGACGTAGGCGAAGACATGTTGGTTGGTCTCATGATCGAAGTAGGTCAAATCCGCCGTCGAGTCGGAGTTGAGCCGTTTGCCGTCGGCATTGACTGGTTTCTTCGAGTGCGATTTCAAGTCGAAATCGGTGCGATTGGCGATGCCCTCCAGTTCGTCCCACTGCTTCTCTTCGTCCTCGCGGTCGGGGAAGAAGCGGTATTGCAGGTCGCAACAGGCTTTCGCATAGTGCGCGAGTTCATTGGCTTGCTGATAATACTTCCGCAGATTCTCGGCGCGCAGGCCGAGCGCCAGATGCCAGTTGTACCGCTCTTCGACCCACCGTTCGTGCCACGCTTCATCGCTCAACTCATCGGGTTTCAAGATGTCCGGCGGCTTGACGAAAAACTCGATCTCCATCTGCTCGAACTCGCGGGTGCGAAAGATGAAATTGCCCGGCGTGATTTCGTTGCGAAAGGCTTTGCCGATCTGCGCGACGCCAAAGGGAAGTTTGCGATTGGTCGAATCGAGAATATTTTTGAAGTTGACGAAGATGCCTTGCGCGGTCTCCGGGCGCAGATAAGCCAACCCCGACTCGTCTTCGACCGGCCCGACTGTGGTGCGAAACATGAGATTAAACTGACGCGGCTCGGTGAGGTCTGTCGAACCGCAATTCGGGCATTTGTCGCCATCCAGTTTGTCGGCGCGCAGTCGAGCTTTGCACTTGCGACAATCCACCAGTGGATCGGAGAAGGTCGCTTCGTGCCCGGAATACTGCCAGACCAGCCGGTTCATCAATATCCCTGCGTCGAGGCCAACCATATCGTCACGTTCGTAAACCACCGAGCGCCACCAGGCCTGTTTGATATTGTTCTTGAGTTCCACGCCGAGTGGGCCGTAATCCCATACCGAGCCGAGCCCGCCATAAATATCGGAAGATTGAAAAGCAAAGCCGCGCCGCTTAGCGAGACTGGTTATCGTTTCGATGTCCACCATCTTTGTAAAACGTCCCTCTCTCTGTTCGAAATTTTCCCTACCGTTGAGTCAGCAAACTATACAACAACTGCGGCCACCGACAAAAGTTTGGCGTTGTGTTGCGCGCCCTGCGCACGACAGTTCACAATATGAGCGACTGTAGAAGCGAAACTATGGAAATCATCCG
>CAYXVU010000422.1:0-2108 GCA_964468725.1 uncultured Clostridia bacterium | reverse complement strand
TCTGCAAATTGCCGTCGCGAAGCAGTTCAAGTTGTCCACTGAACAGGGTGACCTGGCGAAGCGCCTCCCGAAGTCGCTCGTTCTCAGCTTCAAGCTTTACCAGCCCGCGATTCTCGTCCAGCAGGCAGTCATATCCCGTCCGCGCCGCGTCCCGTTCGTCGCGCATGGCCTGCCAGTCCTTCTCGATCTGGCGCAGCCGCTCGATTTCGGCGGCGGCTTCTTGCTGCAATTCGCGGGCCTCGATCCAATTATCGGATGTTGTAGGCAGATTAGCCTCCAAGTCCCGCAACCTCTCCACAATATCCATCTTCACTCTCCTTCCAGGGCGCGGCGGGCGCGCTCAAGTTCATCAGCGTACTGTGGCCCTGTGTATGAACCCTGATGAAGCTGCGCGATCTGCCAGACCGTCATGTACTTGGGATCAGCATGAACTGCATCCAGCTTTTTAACCAATGCTTCCAGCGCCTCACATAACTCGATGATGCGCTTCGGGTTCGCGGCGGCGATGAAGGCGGCATTAATTTCGTGCTGTTCGACAGTTGCGGTGAAATCAACCTCATCGTCCAAACCGCCGGATGGAAAGGTGCAGCAGACATCAAAATCCTTGGCAACAACCGTGGTGTCATCAACTAGATGCTGTTTCCACGGCCCCGGCGTTGCCTCCCGCGCGAGTTCAAGAAGGGTCTTGGTCATTGGCATGTGTCCCTTACAAGATTGATGATGAAGGCGTAGGCGAAGACGGCGGCGACGGCGATACAGGTGAGCGCGAAGACGAGTTCCTGCCATGAGCCGGGGGCAATCTTCTTCATGGTTCACATCCCGTAGCTTGATATTCCTGTATGGTTCGCCGGGCCTCCACCAGCCACGCCAGCGAGTATTCGTCGCCTCGCTCGCAGTCGAGTGCAATTTCCAAGGCTTTCTCCGGCGTAAAGCCAAACGTTACGAGGTCTTTGAAGGCTTTATCACGTGGTGTCATGGCTTAACCTTCTCTGCGATCATGGCGCGGGCTGCTGTTTCTATTGATTTAACCTCGTTGTCGAACTCTTGATCCGGCATACAGCCAGCCCCACGAATAGACGTCGTGGCCCAAAGCAACTTGTGAACGATAGCATTCAAGTGATGTGCGCGCCCCTTCGGCACCACACAGAGCGGCCCGTCCGGTGCGATGGCGCGGAGGGCGATTTGTAGTGTTTCCCATTCTGCGACCGACAATGGATTACCGCAGGCGTGTTTTGCACCATCCATCCACTGAGCCATTCCTGCCGCCTTCTTCACGACCTGCATTGCTTCATCTGCGGTCATGGCTTTCTCAACCCCGTCTTTGGAATCTGGTCGTAAAACTCTTTCCGCGCGAACGTCACGCCCATGACCTTTCGCTTGCCGATCTTCTCCGTAATGATGAACTGTGGAGGCGGTATGACACGGCATGGAACTTCAAGACGGAGCGTCGAGCCGTCCTTCATGCTGAACGGGATCAGGCAAGGCTCTTGGACCGGCTGCCTCCATTCATGGATAACGCCAAGTCCGAGTGTGCCTATCAATGCGCCGATGCCGAGTGCTATGGCGTGGTTAATCATGTCCTTCGCTCCTCCTGAACCTGATTTCCGGGTGGCGCGCGAGCCATTCCGCTTCGCCGAGACGGAGTTCCTCATCGTCATAACGCGGCGCGGTATAGGCTAGCGCGGCAAGGCAAACGCCAATCAGCACGGCAACGGCGATGATGGCGGTGAACAGCCAGAACATCATTGCAGCCCCCTAGTTGACGAAATCAACGTCGGGAACAATCGACGCTGGCTTGAATATTACTTTGTAGTGATACGTGTTCGCCGGAACATCCTCGATCTGTTCGGCAAAGAACGTCACGTTGTCGGACAGTCCGAGAAAATGTTTTTTGAATGATGCCCGGCCTGTTTTGCACGTCACGGAAAGAGTTGCGGCCTTGTCGTAATTGCCGAGCGAGCAAAGCCCCTCAAGAGACAGGATGTATTCGCCTGTGATGCCGTTGTAGAAAACAATACGACGGTTCACTTGAAACATATCGGCGGCGACTGATAAGTTTCTAGATGCGATGTCGGCGTCTCTTGCGCAAGCCGAAAGCCCTATTGCCA
>CAYXVU010000421.1:0-2122 GCA_964468725.1 uncultured Clostridia bacterium | reverse complement strand
AAGGGACATTTTCATCGAGTCATAAAGGGGACATTCTCATGGAGTCGCGACATTCTCATCGCCGTGAGTTGACAGAACCGTGCGGGTATGTTGGGCTCCACGCTCATGCAATTCATTCACCGGAGTGCCACCCTCATTTTACCCGGAATGATCCTCCTGTTTTTACTTGCCTGCGTTCTGACATCGGCGGGCGCCGCTGATTCGCCCGTAACGCTGGAACAACGCGTGGCCCAACTCGAACAGGCCGCGAAGAACACTCCAGCCATCAATTCCGGTGACAATGCCTGGATGCTGACCAGTGCGGCGCTCGTTTTGATGATGACGGCGCCGGGGTTGATCCTGTTTTACGGCGGGCTGGTACGCACCAAAAACGTGCTCTCGACCATGATGCACAGTCTCGTGCTGATGGGGTTGATGTCGGCCCTGTGGTTTGTCTTCGGTTACAGCGTGGCTTTCGGGGAGGGCAACGGATTTTTCGGCAACCCGATGCAATATTTTTTCCTCAAGGGTGTGGGAGGCGCGCCGAACCCCGATTATTCCGCGACGATTCCGCATCAGTCGTACATGCTCTTCCAGATGATGTTCATTATCATCACACCTGCGCTCATCAGCGGCGCCGTGGCTGAACGCATCAAGTTCAGCGCCTACGTCGTGTTCATGCTGCTTTGGGCGGTGGTGGTTTATCTGCCGCTGTGTCACATGGTCTGGGGCAAGGGCGGGTGGTTCAACTGGGCGCTCGGCGGAAAAATTCCTGTGCTCGATTTCGCCGGTGGAACCGTGGTGCATATTAGTTCGGGCGTGTCAGCGCTGGTGTGCGCACTGGTGTTGGGCAAACGCCATGGTTTCCCTCACGCACCGATGATGCCCCACAACGTGGTGCTGTCACTGATCGGCACCGGGTTGCTTTGGGTGGGTTGGTTCGGTTTCAATGCCGGTAGCGCGGCGAATGCGGGCGCGTTGGCCACCAGCGCATTTGCGGCGACACACTTCTCGGCGGCGGCGGCGGCGTTGAGCTGGGCGGCCATGGAATGGCTCTTTAAGGGCAAACCCAGCGTGCTCGGCGCGGCGTCCGGCATGGTGGCGGGCCTGGCCACCATCACACCGGCTTCGGGATTCGTCAGCGTGCCTTCGGCCTTCCTCATCGGACTGGTAGCGGGAATCGTCTGTTATCTGGCCGTGACCAAACTCAAATCCATGTTTGGCTACGACGATTCGCTCGACGTATTTGGTGTGCATGGCGTAGGCAGCACGACCGGCATGCTGATGCTCGGATTTCTGGCGAGCGCGGACGTGAACAGTGCGATTGCCACAACCTATCAAGTGAACGGCGCGGCAGTTTCGCTGGCCGGCGGCTTGGGCCAGTTCATGAATCAACTCAAGGCGGTGTTGTTCACGGCTGCCTTGGGCGGCGTCGCCACGTTCATCATATTGAAGATTGTTGACCGCGTCATCGGTCTGCGCGTCGACCCGGAAGACGAAAGTCTGGGGCTGGACGTTTCACAACACGGCGAGCGCGCCTACAATGAATAAAAGCATTGATCCATGAAAAAAATCGAAGCCATCATCAAACCGTTCAAGTTGCAGGACGTCAAAGACGCGTTGAACCAACTGGGAATTCAAGGCATGACTGTCACCGAGGTCAAAGGCTTCGGCCGACAGAAGGGTCACACGGAAATCTATCGCGGCAGCGAATACAACGTGGACTTCCTGCCCAAGGTAAAGATCGAGACCGTGCTGCCCGACGCGCAGGTTGCCACGGCGGTCGAGGCCATTATCAAGGCGGCCAAGACCGGCAAGATCGGCGATGGCAAGGTGTTCGTCTCGTCGATTGACGACGCCTGGCGGATCCGCACGGACGAGCGCGGCGACAGTGCCGTGTAGCTCTGAGTCTCAATTCAGACGCCGACTTGCTTGATTGGAGCACTTGGCCGTGTTCCTGCGGAGACTGTCTTGTTTTTCCTCGCCTGCTTCGGGCCACGGGAGCATTTTTGCGCCAACGCCGTCCAACGGGTAAGGACATTATGAAATTGCTGACATCGGTTGCTCTCGGCCTGCTGGTCTCTCTCAACATTTTTGCCGCTTCGCCGGAATACGAATCGCTCAAGGCCAACGCGGAGAAGCT
>CAYXVU010000420.1:0-2158 GCA_964468725.1 uncultured Clostridia bacterium | reverse complement strand
TGGAGCGTCATCACCGGGGCCGATATTCCGCTCAATTCCCGAATTGATGGCGGCATTCGCGCTTTCGCTAGAGGCGGGCGAGCAGTTCAAGGTGAAGATTTGAGGAGTGGCCTTACTCGGCAGGCGGGGAACTTGCGGTTGCAGCGAGAGAATTTCTGAGGTTCACGAGTAACATTTGGATGTTCAATTTGATGAAGGTGAGTCTTGCTTCCTTTTGAGAAGCATTCGTAACCGAGACCACACTTCACTCGCTACTTTCCGGGACGATACTGAGTTACTTTTCCATCAACGATCTCGACCACCGCATGGCCACCGAATTCAGGCGGAAACCTTTCGAGTTGAATGACCCATCGATTGCTTTCATTTATAACACTTGTCACTCTGATAAAGTTCCAGCCGCGATTGCGCGCTTCCTTTTTCGCAAGCGCTCGGGCTACCTGTTCTTCCCGCGTTCGTGTCAAAGGGGACACGAATGTAAAAACGATCAAAGCGCCAATTAGTAAGGACAAGACAAGAATTAGTTTTCTCATTCGCCTCCACATCGCGGGGTCAGTCCAGAGTATTTGCACAACGTCGAGTTTATATTGTTCGGGTAGACCCTTTCCAATTCTTGCATGTTGTGGCCTTGCCTCGCTCTTGTTCAATTATACAAAGCACTGCGACTTGGCGACTCGTTTGTGAGCAATCCAACTTATCTTGGCGCAGGTTCGTTTGTTTTCGGCGGAGGCAATATTTCGGTTAACGGGTCCGTGATTTCGTTCGTGACTTCATTGGGGCGCTTGGGGAAATCGATGCGGCCTTGTTTCAGCATGATCAAGAAAAGACCACCGTAGAGGTCGCCGATGGATCTCACGTTAGAAACCACTTGATTGGTCCAGCCAATTTCGCGCACTTCGTTCTTCTTGGGATCGCCGAGGTCGCTGCTTTTCAACCTGCCCAGCGTCAGTTCCAATTTGTCGATGCCCGCAAACTCGTACTTCATCCCGCCGGGTGCGTCATGGTTCTGCCTGCCCGCGCGCGTTTGCATTTTGCCCATCAGCGACGTCACGTTGAGCTTTCCGGAAGGGTTTTTGACCGTGTGCAACTCAGCCAGATTGAATCGCAGAAGGATTAGGTGAAGCTTGTGAAGCGAAAGCGCGTCGCGGTCGTACTCCATGTGACATTCCGGTATGTCCAAAAGAATTGAGCCGCCAAACTCGGCGGTGTTGTAGAGCCGGAAGTTCTTGATCGTCACCGTGGGGGAAAGCAGCGCGACCTCGAACGCGCCAATCTTCGCGTCCAACCCGGTTTCAGTACGAATCCACCAGGCAACAACCGATTTGAGGATGTCGTCCTTGAAAATCACCGCAGCCAACAGCAACGCCAACATGATGAGGCCAACCCGCTTTGTCCAACGGAGGAGTGTCCTCATGATCCGTTAAGCCGAATATCCTCCGGCTGGACGTCAAGACATTCGTCCTGGTCTTCCCAAGTGATGGCGGGGTAGTGCTCGAGCATCCTGGGCAGGAGTTGGCGCGCGGCGAACACCAGCAACCGTTCGGCTTCCTTGGCGGCCTGCTCGAAGGCGCGATCGTAATTCCCGGCGCCCTTCCGCTGGCGATCATCCCAGTGGGCGACAGCATGGATCGGCGCGTACTCGGTTCCCCACGCGTCCAAATCGGATCGCAGGTCGGCGGGGATTTCTTCAAACGCCACCAGCGTCTCGCTGCAATGCTGGCAGATCAACCCCGACTCCTTGACATCCCGCGTCAGCAAAGGCAGCAACGGGGCGCGACAACAGGGAGATTCCGGGTAGGCTGCGGGAGATGCCACCAGTCTTTTCAACCAGACCTGCCGCTCATGCGCCAATTGTGCACCCAACCGATAGGCACCCAGCAGCGGATGGGACAATCGCCACGCCCGCCCTTGCAACTGACTCAACGTTTGCGACAGCCAGCGAGCCAGGGTGAGATCATCGAAATCGTGGAACACCAGACCGTATTCCTTCCACAATTGGTCGAGCGGCGCATCAGGATCGTTTGCCATTGCCTTCAGATTGAGCTTGTGAATCAGGTTTGTCGAGACGCGAGGAAGGGTTCCGTTGCGTCCAATCACTTTTAGACAACTGTTTCCGGGAGTGTGGTCACAGCGTGTGTACCGCCGATTCGAGTTCCCGGCA
>CAYXVU010000419.1:0-2213 GCA_964468725.1 uncultured Clostridia bacterium | reverse complement strand
GTCCGGCAAGTGATGCACCAGCAGGTGGGGAGTGGCAACGACCGCCAGCGGCTGCGTCGGCAACAGCCCGCGCGATTTCACGGTTGAAAATCACCGTTATGTCAGCCGCGATTACTTTTCAACCCTCGGCATCGCCATCAGCAGAGGCCGACCCTTTGCCGATGCCGATTTTCTTCCCGACTCCCAGCCGGTTGTGATTATCAACGAAGCATTCGCAAGCCGACACTTTCCCAATCAGGATGCGCTCGGCAAACGAATGAAGATGGGGCAGACAGCCGATTCGCCTTTTGCGTGGATGACCGTCATCGGCATCATCAAAGATGTAAAGCACACTTCGCTTGAAGACGAACGCAAACCGGAGATGTATCGCCCGTTTATGCAATTGACTTCATTCGAAAATCAGCGCGAAATGACCTTTGCCATTCGCACCACTCAGCCGCTCGAATCGTTACTGGCAACGCTGCGTCAAGAAGTTTTTTCATTGGATAGCGATCAGCCCATTGCCAATATCGCTTCTATGCAGTGGCTGCGAGATCAATCGGTAGCACGTCGAGAGTTCGGCCTGTTGCTCTTTGCCACCTTTGCAGCCGTCGCTTTACTGCTCGCTTGTTTGGGTATCTACGGCGTGCTCTCGTATACGGTAGCGCAACACACGCGAGAGATTGGCATCCGCATGGCGTTAGGAGCGCAAACCCGCGACATCCTCAAACTCATTTTCGGTCATGGCTTGCTCTTGACCCTGACCGGCATCGCTCTCGGCATCGGGGCAGCGTTGGCACTAACACGCTTTATGGCCAGTCTGCTGTATGAAATCACGGCAACCGATTCGTTGACCTTTCTTGTTGTACCTCTCGTTTTACTGCTCGTCGCTTTGCTGGCTTGCTGGCTGCCCGCACGACGCGCATTGAAAGTCGCGCCGATGGAGGCGCTGCGATACGAATAACAACATCGTCCGTTGTCCATTACCCGATCACCTGAGCTTCACCATCCGTTTGAGTGAGAGCTGGGGCAACGAGAAACGAAGAAAGAGCAGAGGACAATTCCATGCAAACACTCTGGCAAGACCTGCGCTTTGCGATGCGCACGTTGCGGAAACATCCGACTTTTACGGTGATTGCCGTTTTAACGCTCGGCTTGGGCATTGGCGCAAACAGCGCAATCTTCAGTGTCATCAACGGCGTGCTGTTGCGCGCGCTTCCCTACCCCGAACCGGATCGGGTGATGGTGCTGTGGGAGGCGAGCGATACG
This sequence comes from uncultured Clostridia bacterium, assembly GCA_964468725.1. GTDB lineage: Bacteria > Acidobacteriota > Blastocatellia > UBA7656 > UBA7656 > CAYXVU01. The sequence goes on along the minus strand of CAYXVU010000419.1, from coordinate 965 downwards.
GTGCGGAACAATCCCGTCTCGCACATGAACTTTCTGGATTGGCGCGAGCAAAATAGCTCTTTCGAAACGCTATCGGCTTACAGCGGACGATTTGGCGGCCAATCAACCGTGCTGGGCGGCTCCGAACCAACGCGCGCTTATGTTACCAGTGTCTTCAAAGATTATTTCAAGGTCTTCGGGGTTGAACCGCTCATCGGACGCGTGATTACGGCAGACGAATCGCGGTATGGAGCCTCACCCGTTGCCGTTGTAAGCTATCGCTTTTGGCAGCGCAATCTCGGCGGCGATCCGAACCTCGAAGAGAAACGGCTGACCATCGGCGGCTCCATTTTCAGCGTCATCGGCGTGATGCCCGCAGATTTCAACTACCCGACCGATACCGAAATCTGGATTTCCCGCGAACAACTGGTAGAAGGCATTCAAGGGTCGCGCTCTTCACACAACTTCATTGCCATTGGACGCTTGAAAGAGGGCATCACACAACAACAAGCCCGCTCCGACATGACCAGTCTGGCGCACCGCATCACACAAGAGTTTCCCGACGATCAACAACACAACGATGTGAATGTGGTTGCGATGAAAGATCAACTGACCGGCGCAGTTCGACCGGCGCTGCTCGTTTTAATCGTCGCCGTCGGTTTCGTATTGCTGATTGCTTGCGCCAACGTCGCCAACCTGCTCTTAGCCCGTGCCATCGGCAGGCAAAAAGAGGTTGCCATTCGCACGGCGCTTGGCGCCAATCGCTTACGCATCGTTCGTCAGATGTTGACTGAGAGCCTGCTGTTGGCTCTGTTGGGCGGCACGGTCGGGTTGATGCTCTCCTACTGGCTAATCACGGCTCTTCTCTCGCTCAATCCGACGACCGTTCCGCGTTTGTACGAAGTTGGCATTGATCGCCAAACGCTCCTTTTCACCATCGGGATCGCCTTACTGACCAGTCTTGTCTTCGGATTGGTTCCGGCGTT
>CAYXVU010000418.1:0-2245 GCA_964468725.1 uncultured Clostridia bacterium | reverse complement strand
CAAAGACATAGCGCATTGCCGTCTCGCTCGGCGTGTCGCGTTGAATGGGCGTCAGCGCGTGCTGCGCTTCGATGCGCTGCAAAATTTCGCGCCCGCCAACCAGTAGCGAACGATCCCACTGATGCCCGTTGTCCAGCGGCATATATTCGATGAAGCGCATCGAAATGCCTGTCTGCCGCGCGAAGTTGGCAAAGTCTCCGACCTCTTCTTCATTGAGGCCGCGAATCACTACGCAATTGATCTTCGGCGGCGGAAAGCCCGCCTGCATCGCGCCCGCAATGCCATCAAGCACCGATTGCAGTTCATCGCGCCGGGTGATTTGTTGAAAGACTTCGGGCTTGAGCGAGTCGCAACTGATAGTCAGCCGATTCAGCCCCGCGTTGCGTAAAGCTTCAGCCCGCTCCGCAAGCCCGTGCGCATTGGTCGTCAACGCCAAATCTTTGACGCCGGAGATTCTCGCCAATCGCTCAATTAAAAATTCAATATCGCGCCGCAACAGAGGCTCGCCGCCCGTGAGACGAAACTTTTCGACGCCGAGCGCGGCACAGACTTCGGCTGTCAGGATGATCTCTTCATAGGTGAGCAACTCCTGCCTGCGCTTCCACACAATGTCCTCATCTGGAATGCAGTAGAAGCAGCGGAAATTGCACCGGTCGGTGACCGAGATGCGCAAATCCCGAATCGTGCGCCCGAATTTATCTTTGAGGAAACCGTCTGTCATGATGTCGTTTGCCGTTGGCAAGTCGAATCTTAACAATACGGGGAAAGGGCTACAAGTAGCGCCCCTCCTGCTCTGCCTGTACTGAGCAATAAGGGCGATGATATATCTGTCCTCATCATTCTTGCGGAACACGGAGAAGCTTTTGGAGTGGAAGGTATTAGATCGGCGAAGGTCTGAACATCAGGTGGTTTCCAGTCTGCCGCGCGCTGCTAATCCTTATTTTCATAACGGTAGCCGACCTGCCTGCCTTTGCGGAGAGACTGCCGGTCAAGAATTACACGGTTGCCGATGGCTTGGCGCGCAATCGCATTACTTCTGTCTACCGAGACAGCACAGGTTTTTTATGGTTCTGCACCCCCGAAGGGTTAAGCCGATTCGACGGCTATCAATTTACCAGCTACACGGTCGAAGACGGACTGCCCGGTCCGCATGTCAATCAGATACTTGAAACCCGAGAGGGAGCGTATTGGATCGCGACCAACAACGGCGTGTGCCGCTTCAATGCGCGCAGGCCGCTTCCGGCTGGCAAGCCGTTGGTCGCGCAACCTGAGCCGCTGTTTGTTCCGTTCACTGTCGGCGATTCCGTCAATACCAATCAAGTTCTGTCATTGTTTGAAGACCACAGTGGGCGGCTGTGGTTGGGCACACTCTCCGGCCTGTTTACGATAGAGGAAGCAGAAGGGAAGTCGGCAATTCATCGCATAGAATTGCCGACGCCTTTTCGGCCATCGCCTTTATTGATCGTCTTTTCGATTCTCGAAGATCAGCAAAACAACCTGTGGATTGGCACCTCTTGGGGACTGTTTCAGCGCACGCCGGAGGGCAGGGTACAGCAGTATCGCATTGCCGGTACGCAGGCCGATCAATCCATTCGCCCGTTGCTCGTTGACGAAAATGGGCACCTCTGGATGATTCAATCGCAACCGGGTTTGATTGTCTTCAACCCGCCTGCCGGTCAAGTCTCGCCTGTGAGCGATATAGTCGTCACGATTGCTTTGAGACAAGCCAACCCCGCTCGCCAAACGGAAAATCTTCTGACGCCGACTCTCTTACCCGGTCAAGCTTGGCGATACACCCGACGCGAAGGATTTGTGGACAGCTCGATCTACACAGCCTTTCGTGCCTCAACCGGAGTGATATGGATTGGCACACGCGATGGCTTAGTGCGCTTTGACGGCAAACGGTTTCAGGAATACACGACAGCAAATGGCTTGGCCACGAATTTCATTCGCGCCCTTGCTGAAGACCGCGAAGGCACGCTGTGGGTCGGAACCGAAAGCAGCGGCGTGATGCGAATCGTCACCAATCATCTGCGGCTCTACTCCGAAGCCGATGGACTTGGCCATCATCACATCAACTCTTTTTTTGAAGACGGCAACGGCGCGTTGTATATCAGCAGCGGACTGGGCAACGAGTTTATCAATCGCTATGACGGCGAGAGGTTTCAGGCCATTCGCCCCGGTTTCCCGTCAGGCGTGCGCTACTTCGGTTGGGGAACGAATCAAGTCACTTTTCGGGATCGCG
>CAYXVU010000417.1:0-2267 GCA_964468725.1 uncultured Clostridia bacterium | reverse complement strand
GGCTGTGGTCGGAAAGAAAGGCTCGCGGACGATCAAGGCATTGCTGTTCGCGGCAATATTCGGCGAATAAGGCGATGTAATCGAGCAGGCGATTTCGATCTTGGCACACCCGTCCCTCGGCATCGGCTCGCGCCACCAATGCCAGATGATCGCAGCGCGCCGTTTGACTGACCCTAATGGCCAATGCCTGCTGATCGGTCTGTTCGATCAAAAAGAAAGGGATTTGGTGATAGCGCACGAGCGCCGCGACCGCTTCCCGAAAGCGCATCGGCAACCCTTCCCGCCACAGTATCTCGCGGGTCAACCGCTCGCCTCTGCGAGAGTGGCCGCGACTGGTGATGCGCCCGCCCTCTTCACGTGTGCAGAGCGGCTTGGCAATGTCGTGCATCAATGCCGCAGCAAAGACGATGGCGCGCTCAGCCTCCGGCAATGCCTGCCAATCAGGGTTGGCCAGCAGTGCTTCGCACACCATGCGGGTATGAATCCACACGTCGCCTTCGGCGTGATGAATCGCGTCTTGCGGGCAGCCCGCAAGGTTGCGCACCCATTCGAACTCATGATGGATGGCCTGCCAGTCAAGCCGCCAGTCCGGCGGCGACGGGCAGAAAGGGAAGCGCGAATCCATCATCCTTCTCCGAAAATATCTACCCCGTCGCGCAGTTGATTGGGCAGAATAGGGCGATCCATCCAATGGCTGCCGGAATCGAAGACGGCTTGCAGAAAACTTGCGCGGATAAACTTATAGCGTTCCACCACACGCCCTTGCTCTTCAACTTTGATGTACAACCCTTCCATCAAATCCGCTGCATCGGTCTCTTTGCGAATGCGTTCCACCTCTTGCTGATGCGCTGCGCAGATGTGAGCAAGCCGTTCTCGCCACTGCTCGCTTTTATAGAGCGAAGGGCCAATGATCGGCGTCAGGTCATCCGGCGAACGCGCAATGCCTGACCAAAGAACAGGCACGGAGGCAATCGGTAACCCGGCTAAGAATTCACGGCGGCGCGGTGTTGATAAAAACTCCTGCGTCATGGTGTCGAGAATATCGAATTCGAGGAAGTAATGCTCCAACGCATCGTAAAAAATGGTGTGTTTGGCATAGAGCCATTCGCCATAGAGCACGAAACGGTCGCCGAGCCGGTCAGATAAAGCTGCGCGATGGCGTTGCGCCCAAGTTTTGAAGAGCGCAAACTGTCGCTCTCGCGCCCCACCATCGAGGAAGTGTCCGCGACTTTGCAACTGCAACCTCCCGGCGCTATCGAAGCTGATGCCGGAATTGGCTCCGTCACACTTCTCTTCAACGACCAGATGGCGGCCTTTGATGGCAGCGAAGGGCACGCAATCGAGTTCTTCGTCGCCTGGTTGAAAGCGCGAGCCTTCAAGGTGATGGGTGCGCGGGTATTTGAAGAGCCGATTCATAGGATCACACTTTGATGACGGCGATGAGGTGATTGAGAACATAGCCCACCTTCACTCCGGTTGCGCCCGCCGCCATAAAAAGGTCTGTCACCTGTTGTTGATCGAATAGCTGAAGATGTTCGGGATTATCGTCGGCTTTCGATGGAACCGAAGCAATGACGAAGCGGCGGGCGACGCGCACCACCTCTTTTACAGCTTGCGTCGGCGACGGCAAATGTTCCAGCACTTCCAAAATCGTAACTCCATCGAAACTGCCATCGGCAAATGAAAGCGTTGTTACATCGCCGCGCACGGTCGTTAACTCCTGCACGCCGCCGCGTCGAACGGCATCAAGATCGGCTGCCCTCTGCGGGTTGCGATCAACCGCTGTGACCGACAATCCGGCAAAGGAATCTAACAGCGGCCATAAAAAGGTGCCTCTGCCGCTGCCAATATCGAGCAGACTTTCCGGCGCAAATCCGCGTAACAAGCCGAGCACTTTGCGAACTCTTGGCAGTTCGGCATTGCGTTTGAACTTATGCAGCCGCAATCCCGCCTCGCGCCCCATTCGGAAGAGATCATCGGGCGGCAGGTCGGGCAATTGGCCGAGTTTTCCGCGAACAAAAGCCGTCGCCAACTCGATGTAATAGTGATCGGTTGTCATGGGAAGTTTTACTCTAACACAGAGCATGGGACAGGTTGGAGATCAACCTCGCTCATCTGTCGGGTATCGGGTATGCGTAAGGAGGCAGGCGCGTTGCACTAGCCGGATTCAGATATGGCCTATTGAGTTGTGCAGATTCGCCCCGCCCTGCGCTCGCCCGTTTCCGTTTTGTGGTCAACGTGGTTAGCCCGGAAACCCAATCCAGGTG
>CAYXVU010000416.1:0-2296 GCA_964468725.1 uncultured Clostridia bacterium | reverse complement strand
CGCATTCAAAGTGAAACCACTTTCGGCGATTTTCGCCGCAGGCAATATCAGTTCGCTCAGCTTCTTCTTTCCGTACCTGCGCACGGCGTAATCGAACGCGGCCAGTTCGCCCGGAACTCCGCTGGCCAGCGCTCCGGTTTGGCTTAGGTCGGTGTCGGCCTTGCCGTTGCGCAGGAACATGTCGCGCGTCGCTGCGGCTGGTGCCATTTCGCGCCCGTCAATCGCAACGAACTTTCCGTTCGCCAGCCGGATCAGCATAAAGCAGCCGCCACCAATACCTGAGTTCGGCGTGTCCACGACACCCAACGTGAGGCCGACGGCGACAGCAGCATCAACCGCATTGCCGCCCGATTTGAGGACGTTCAATCCGGCTTCGGTTGCCATCGGATGAACGGAAGAGATCATCCCGCGGCGATTCTCAGCTTGAATCGAAAGCGCGAGAGGACCTCCCAGCGCAAACATTAAAACGAGCTTGTGGAGTCCGGTGCGCATCGGTTTCATCCAGTTGTCGCAATGGCCCCGCCTTGATTTTCAGGCGGGATTTTTAGCTCGCCCTCCGATTTCGCCATAACAGCCGAGGCGAGGCAGTTTCCGACGAGATTGACTGTGGTTCGTGCCATGTCCATGAGTTCATCCACGCCAAGAATGAGAACGACACCCTCGAGCGGCAGGCCGAACGTCACGAGAGTGCCGGACAGAATCACCAGCGACGCGCGCGGCACCGCGGCGATGCCCTTGGTCGTCAGCATCAGCGTGAGCATGATCATCAGTTGCTGGCCGACGGTTAAGTCCACGCCCGCTGCCTGCGCGACGAAGATCGAAGCGACGGCCAGGTAAAGCGTGCTGCCATCCAAGTTAAACGAATAGCCGGTCGGCAGCACGAAGGAGACAATGCGCCTGGGCACGCCGAACGCTACCATTCGTTTGAGAGCGTCCGGCAACGCAGCGTCGGATGATGTGGTTGTAAATGCAATTAACGCCGGCTCCTTGATTGCTTTGATGAATCGAAGGATTGGAATTCGAGCCAGCAATGCCACCGGCACCAGCACAAGGACAATGAAGGCGATCAGCGCTCCGTAAAGTGTCATCACGAGCAGCGCCAGATTTTTTAGCTTGTCAATTCCGCTGTGTCCCACGGTTACGGCCATGGCCGCACCGATGCCGAACGGCGCGAACTTCATCACCAGTCCCGTGAACTTGAACATGACCTCGGACAAACTTTCACAGAAATTGAGCATCGTCTCTTTGGGTTTTCCGGAAATCTGAGTCAACGCCACTGCGAAGATCAACGTGAACACGACCACCTGCAAAACGTCGTTCCTGGCCGCGGCATCAAAAAAGCTCTTGGGCACCGTGTGTTCGATCATTTCCTTGACGGTTTGTTGCTTTGCCGCAGGCGCCGACCCCGACGAGTCAGTTTCCACGGGCAATTCAACGCCTACTCCCGGTTTGACGATGTTGACAGCGAGGAGGCCAATAACCAGCGCCAGTGTGGTAACTATCTCGAAGTAAATGAATGATTTCAGCGCCAGGCGGCCCACGGCTTTCATGTCGTCGGCATGACCGGCGATCCCCACGACCAACGTACCAAAGATAATCGGCACGATGATGCACTTGATCAGATTCAGGAACAGATTGGAGACGACCTTGAGATATTGCGACTGCTCCGGCAGCAGCCAGCCAACAAAGATGCCTACGAACATCGAGATGATGATCCACCAGGTCAGACTGATGCGGCGAAGTTGGGCAATCACGTCAGCGCCTCACGGGTGGATGGGTCAAGGGCAGCATCGGCGAAAGGAATGCCAGTTAACATTGTCAAATGTCAAACCCTTCGTACCATACCGGCGCATTCGCTGGACAAATGAAAATCAAGATCGCCCAATTCGGACTCGGCCCCATTGGCATTGAAACGCTGAAGCTCGCCGCCACAAAGCCCTGGGCGGAAATCGTCGGAGCAATTGATATTGACCAGACAAAAATCGGCAGGCCGCTCACCGAAATTACCGGCGACAACGCGCTGCGCGGCGCGGGAGTCTATCGCTTACTTGATGACCTTCTTGCCAAATCCACACCTGACGTCATCTTCCACACTGCGGTCTCGAAACTAAGAGACGCCTACGTGCAGATCGAACCCATCGTGCGGCAGGGCATCAGCGTCGTGTCCTCGTGCGAGGAATTGCTTTTTCCGCAACTACGCGAGCCGGAGCTGGCGGTGAAGCTGGATAAAGCCTGCAAGGACGGCGGCGCACGGGTGCTCGGCACAGGCGTCAATCCCGGCTTTGTGATGGATGTG
>CAYXVU010000415.1:0-2307 GCA_964468725.1 uncultured Clostridia bacterium | reverse complement strand
GTTTCTCTTCCCCTTCGCCAGCGTCGTCAAAGTCAGCGCCGATGAAATCCCCGAACGGCTCGGTCAGAGCCTCGTCATCACGGCCATCACTGAAGACGAAGCGTTAATCAATCGCTTGATCGCTTCGCCTCTGGTTGATCGGTTGAACATCGGCGCTGTGCCGACGATGAAGATCGGTTGGGATCAACCGCACGAAGGCAATCTGTTCGACCACCTCTATGCGCGCCGCGCTTTTCAACGCGCCAGTGCGTAGAGCCGGGAAGGTCACGTATGAGGTTGTGAAACGTGATAAAATCCTGTCATCTTGTAGATTCAGGAAGCCGGTATGAAAAAACTGAAGACGATCAGAGAGCTAAAAATCGAGCGGCCACCGCGCGCTAAAGTTTCCGAGAAGGATGCCTTGAAGCGGATGAAAGATTTTTCTAAACGCAAGGAGCAATTCGTTGCCACTATTAGAGCGCGCAAGAGTTGAGGTCTACCTCCCCGACCTGCCCATCGAGTCATACCGAAACCTGCTTGAGGCTTTCGATACCGAGTTCACCCATTCGTTTGGCGGTTGCACAACAGTTCGTGGCCTTGACGGCAGTTACCTTGCGCTCTCCGGCATAAAAATTACGGATCGCATAAACCTGATTTACACGGACACGCCGCTGGCTCTGTCAATCCATTTCGAGAGCATCGCCAGATATGCTGATGAATTGTAACAGGCTGCGTTTGAAGCGCTCGACGAAGAAGCGGTTCTCGTCGTTGTGACACAAGTTTATCATTCTCTTTGACCGCCTCCACGCGCGCCGCGCTTTTCAACGCGCTAGCGCGTAATGAGATAACGGAGTCAGTCATTCGCCATCGGGTCTGCGATTCTGACTTCTGCATTCTTGCTTATGAAACTGATCTACATCACAGCCGGAGCCGCAGGCATGTATTGCGGCAGTTGTTTGCGCGACAATGCGCTGGCTGCGGAACTCAAGCGCCAAGGCCATGACGTTTTGCTCGTGCCGCTCTACACGCCGACGCTCACCGACGAAGAGAATGTCAGTCAAGAAAAAGTCTTCTTCGGCGGCATCAGCGTCTATCTCGAACAGCATTCGTCGCTGTTTCGCAAGACGCCTTGGCTGGTAGACAAAATCTGGGATTCGCGTCTCGCGCTCAAACTCGCCGCCCGCCGTTCGATAGCCGTCGAGCCGCAACAACTCGGCGATTTGACCATCTCGGTGCTGCGCGGCGAAGAAGGCCACCAGCGCAAAGAGGTGCAAAAGCTCGTCCACTGGTTGAAGGCCGAAACCGCGCCCGACATCGTCAACTTGCCCAATTCGATGTTGATCTCGCTGGCGCGACCGCTCCGCGAAGCGTTGCAAAAGCCCATCGTCTGCACCTTGCAAGGCGACGATCTCTTTTTAGACGGCTTGCAAGAACCCTTCCGCACGACGGCGATGAATTTGATTCGCGCCAATCTCGAATATGTTGACGCCTTCATCGCTGTCAGCCACTACTACGCCGACTTTATGAGCGATTATCTCGGCATCCCGCGCGCCAAGATTCACGTTGTGCCGCTCGGCATCAATCTGGACGGCCACCGTTTGCGCGAAGCCAATGGCTCGGACACCTTCACGGTCGGCTACTTCGCGCGCATCGCGCCGGAAAAAGGGTTGCACGTCTTAGCCGATGCCTACCGGCGAATGCGCGAGCGCGGCGTCGTGCCGAAAGCGCGGCTCGAAGTCGCGGGCTACCTCGGCGCGGAGAATCGCTCTTACCTCAAAGAGATTGAAAGCAAGATGCAAGCGTGGGGATTCGGTGACGAGTTCGCTTATCGCGGCTCGCCGGATCGCAATGAGAAGATCGCCTTTCTCCATTCGCTCGATGTGTTGAGCGTGCCGACGCCCTATGCCGAGCCGAAAGGCTTGTTCTTGTTAGAAGCGATGGCCAACGGCGTGCCGGTCGTGCAACCGAGACGCGGCGCGTTCCCCGAAATCATCGCCCAAACATCGGGCGGCCTGCTGGTCGAAGCCGATGACCTTGACCATCTGGCCGAAGGCTTGCTCTCCGTGTGGCAAGACAAAGCGTTGGCGACCGAGTTGAGCCACAACGGATTCCATAACGTGCGCGCTCACTACAGCGCCGAACGCATGGCCGCGCGCGCGTTGGAAGTTTACTCCTCTTTGCTCGATACAGTTTCGACAACCCGACCCTCCGCATAGGGTTGCCGAGTACGCTTCATTCATCAGATCGCGTGTGATAACCCCGCAGGGGTAAGGCCATTTCTATAAGCGATAGCGGTGGCCTGCCGGGAGCGCGGATGGTTCGTCCGCT
>CAYXVU010000414.1:0-2347 GCA_964468725.1 uncultured Clostridia bacterium | reverse complement strand
GCACGCCGCCAGCCTGGACGATTGCGTCGCGCAACGACAGGCCACGTTCGCGAAGGGTGTTGGTATAATCTACGAGCACGATGGCGTTGTTGACCACGATGCCACCCAGAATGATCAAGCCCAGAAACACGACCACCGAAACACTCACGTTCAACAGATACAATCCCACCGCCGCACCGAAGAACGCCAGGGGAACCGTGATCATGATGATTAGCGGTTGCAGCAAGGATTCAAATTGCGCCGCCATGATTACATAAACCAGAAACAAGCTCAGTCCGAGCGCGAGATAAAGACTGCCCTGGCTGCGTTCCCATTCTTCGTTCTGGCCCGTGATGAAAAATGTCATGTCCGGCGGCCACTGAATCTTTCCTCGGAGGCCTTCGCGGATTTCTTTCACGGCGCCGCCCAGCGATCCGGAGGCGATGTTCGCCTGGATCAGTGCCACACGTTGGCCGTCCACACGGCGGATTTCGCTCGGCCCTTCGCCGACTTTCAAATCTGCCACGGCGGACAAGGGAATGGGATGTTCACCGCCCGGATTGATCACCAGACGGCCCACGTCCGCGACGTTCGCGCGTGCCGGTTCGTCCAATCGCGCCACCACCGGCACGCGCCGATCTTTCATGTTGAAGCGCGTCGCCTCAAATCCCTTGATCATGTCGCGCACCTGCCGCGCCACGGTGGCGATGTTGAGATTGTAGGTCGCGAGCTTGTCGCGATGGTACGTCACCTGGATTTCCGGCGCGCCGCTGCGCAGCGAGGCTTCCACGTCTGCCAGCGCTGGTAGACTGGCCATCACCGCTTCGGCCTGCTTGGAATAATTCTTGAGCTTCTGCAAATCGTCTCCTTCGATTTCAACCACGATGGGCGTCTTGGAACTGAACAGAACCGGGCGCACGACGCGCAATTGCACGTCCGGGATGCGGTCGAAATACCCACGCAACCGGCGGATGACGCGTTCTTCGGTCGCGACGGGATCATTGCCGGAAGCGAGAACCACTTTGAATCGCGCCGAATGTTCGCCTTCATCCGAGCGCTTGATGTTCGTGGCGTCGAAACCGAAAGTGACGATGAGGTTGCGGATGTCGTGCTTGTTCGCGAGGATCGCTTTCTCAACTTCTTCAAGGGCCGCGGTGGTCGTCTCCAACGGCGTGCCGACCGGCAAATTGACTTCGAAAGTGAATTCACCTTGATGAACTTCTGGCAGCAACTCAGTGCCGAGGCGGCGGCCAGCTTCCCAGGTGATCCATCCACAAACGACGATCGAGGCCAGCATGAGCGCCGGATGATTCAGCGACCAGTTGATGGCACGAGGATACAGCCGCGAAAGGCGGTCGAAGAACGCCCCGCTGATCCGCACGACCGGCGCGAGCACCACTTTGCTGATGCCCCGGCCCGCAGGCTTGAGCAACATGCCCAGCAGCCAAACGATTCCCGCGAAGAGCAGAAGGATCAGCTTGCCGATCACTTCGGATATGAAGCCCACAATCAAGCGCAGGACGAACCACGGCATGGCGTAGTAAAGGAGCGGCTTGCGCGTGGAACGGCGCTGTTCGTTGAAGTTGCGCACGCTCCAGAATGACCGCCACGATTTCGCCTCACCGCTTTCCTCGCGCGTCTGGATTTTCTGACGGCTCGCCAGCATCGGGATGAAATAAATTGCCACGAGCAACGACGCGATTTGCGAAATCACGACCGCCCAGCCCAGATCGCCGAAAGCCTGCCCCGCAATTCCTTCGACAAACACGATGGGAAAGAACACTGCGACCGTCGTCAGCGTTGAGGCGACGACTGCGCCTTTGACTTCGTTGGTGCCGCGCACAGCGGCGGTGATGATGTCGTCGCCCTCCTCGCGGCAACGGAACACCGATTCGAGCACGACGATGGAACAGTCCACCAGGTTGCCGATGCCGAGCGCCAATCCCCCGAGCGACATGATGTTGAGCGTGACGCCGAGCAGGTTCAACGGCGCGAAGGTGATCAGCAGCGAAAGCGGTATCGTCAGGCTGATAATCAGCGTCGTCTTCACGTCCGCCAGGAAGAGATAAAGGACAAGGATGGCCAGCAGTCCGCCGTAGATCGCCGTGTCGCGGACTTCATTGATACTGCTCTCGATGAACTTCGAGCGGTCCGCGGCGATTTCGAGCTTCGCGCCTTCTTCCTTGTAGAGTCGCTGGGCCAAGCCATTGTTTTGGCGTCCCATGCCCGCCGGGACGGAATTGGTGCTCGTCTCGCCGGGCTTCCCTTCTTTCGTAATCGTGCCGATCGCCAGGGTCACGGCTTTCGCCACGCCGACCATGTTGGCGTCGGCTTCCTTGTAGATGTCAATCTGCACACTCTCCGAACC
>CAYXVU010000413.1:0-2352 GCA_964468725.1 uncultured Clostridia bacterium | reverse complement strand
TACATGCCGCTGGACAATGGGCATCAGTGGGATCGCTCGCTATTAGTTGGCGGGCGCGAAATTTTGCAACGGATCGAAGCGCGGCACGCGCTTACCCCGATTCAACGCGACACGCCGAGCGAGACGGCGATGCGCTATGTCTTTGCCGATGGCGCAGGGGGCGAAATCGGCATCATCGCGCCGGTGACTATGGCGTTTTGCGGCGCGTGTTCCCGTTTGCGACTGACTGCCGATGGCAACATTCGCACCTGCCTGTTTTCGATGGTGGATCATAACATCCGCGACCGCATCCGGCGCGGAGATAGCCGCGAACAACTGGCAGAGTTTTTAATCGAAACAGTTCACCAAAAAGAGGCCGGTCATCGCATCAACGAAGCCGACTTCGTGCAACCGCCGCGCACTATGTCTTTCATCGGAGGATGAAAGACGAACAGGAAATTGCCATTATGTCAGCCGCCCAGCAAACTCATTTCAGCAATCAAGCCGAGCAGAGACTGACACCACCTCCCCGTCGGTTCACCGTGAAAGAGTACTACCGCCTCGCCGAAGCCGGAATCATCCGCCCCGATGAGCGCGTAGAACTGATCGAAGGGGAGATTCTCGCTATGAGTCCACAAGGCACACACCATGCCGCCGCTGCGAATTATGCAGACGACTGTTTTCGAGAGAAACTGGGCAATCAGGTGTTGGTGCGCATCCAATCGCCGGTCTCGCTTACTCAATACTCCGAGCCGGAACCGGATATTGTACTGGCGCGCCCTTCCGATAATAAGTACAGCGACCACCACCCGACCGCGAAGGAGATTCTATTAGTGATGGAAATCTCTGACAGCACATTGGGGTTTGACCGATTGCGTAAAAGCCAACTCTACGCGCAAGCCGGAATCGGGCAATACCTGCTGCTCAATTTGAATGACCGCGAGTTAGAAGACTATCGCGAGCCGAGCGCCAAAGGCTATCGCAGCAAACAGACCTATTCGGACAAGCAAAGCTTTTCGCTCGCGGCCTTCCCGCGCGTTACCATCAAGGTCAGCGACCTGTTGCCGCCTGTAAAGGCAGCGAAGAAGAGGAGAAAACGAGTACCATAACCAGTCTTTCAGGGGAGCTTCGCCGTTGCGCGGGGCTGAGAGTCTGACGATTAGCGAATACGGATGGCAGGTTGGCAGTTACGCTTCCCTGTCCATCATCAGGAATCGCAAATCCAACATCGTCAGAGACCCTTTGAACCTGATACGGATAATACCGTCGAAGGGAGAAAAGAACTTCAAAGCCGTTTGCGTTATTGAACTCTCTATCGGCTCTTGAGGTTCGCTCTTCCCTCCGCAGCGAGGAGAAGCGATGAACCAGCAAAATGATTCAACCAACCATAACGCCAGCAAGTTTCACTTTCCAAATTCCCGCAGAATCTATGTTGAAGGTTCGCGCCCGGAGGTTCGGGTGCCGATGCGCGAGGTGGCGCTCAACCTGACGCGCGCCCTCAACGGAGCGACCGAAGAGAACCCGCCGATGCGCCTCTATGACACGACGGGCGCATGGGGCGATCCCGAAGCGGAGTGTCGCGTCACCGAAGGCACGCCGCCCATACGTCGTGACTGGATCATCGCGCGCGGCGATGTTGAAGAGTACGATGGCCGCGCGATTCAACCGCAAGATGATGGCTACTTGACCGCAGGCGCGAAGGAGTATGCGCTCAAAGCCGACCGCCTCGAACCGTTCCCCGGCGCGCGGCGTCCGCCGTTGCGCGCTCAAGCCGGTCAAGCCGTTACCCAGATGGCCTATGCGAAACGCGGCATCATCACGCCTGAAATGGAGTTCATCGCCATCCGCGAAAACTTAGGCAGACAAACGGCATTCGAAGCTGCAACCAACGGCGACCGCAGCCAATTGAACTTTCAACATCGCGGCGAAGCGTTTGGCGCACGCATCCCGAAATTCATCACGCCGGAGTTTGTCCGCGAAGAGGTCGCGCGAGGTCGCGCCATCATCCCGGCCAACATCAATCACCCGGAGAGCGAGCCAATGATTATTGGCCGCAACTTCTTAGTCAAAATCAATGCCAATATCGGCAATTCGGCCATCGCCTCTTCCATCGAAGAAGAAGTCGAAAAGATGCGATGGTCAATCAAATGGGGCGCTGACACGGTGATGGATTTATCCACCGGACACAACATTCACCCGACGCGCGAATGGATCATTCGCAACTCGCCCGTGCCCATCGGCACTGTTCCGATCTATCAAGCCCTCGAAAAAGTCGGCGGCAAGGCCGAAGAGTTGACCTGGGAAATTTACCGCGACACCTTGATCGAACAGGCAGAGCAAGGCGTAGATTATTTCACCATCCATGCGGGAGTA
>CAYXVU010000412.1:0-2352 GCA_964468725.1 uncultured Clostridia bacterium | reverse complement strand
GAGACGCCAAGCAGCGCCAGATAGGCGATGAGAAAGTAGAATCGCCAACGGCGTTTTTTCATCCGCGCTTTGGGTGGGGCGTTAGTCATAGATGTGGGAACAGCGGAATATCAGGAGCAGCAACTTGTGCGCTTGCGATTTTGCATGCTCTAGCCGGTTACGGAAGAGTATTCGGCTTTCTCCTTCTCCCAATGTTTGAGAGTTGAGAGGGCGACACCAAATGGCGATTGGACTTCGATGCCCTGAAAGCGCAGCGCCAGCGAGATGATCGCGTAATGATGAATCGTGTGGCTTAATAAGAATTGCAACTCGCGGCGCACCGTCGAACGGCTTGCCCGCGGGGAGTCGCCGGAATCTTCCGAAATCACTTCTACCTCGCGCCTTTCGTCGACGGTCAGAAGTTCATCCAATCTGACCACGATGGCGCGCAGTTTGGCGATGACCAACCGGCGGTCGGTTTCCACCCGCCCGTCGCGTTCCCGATGGTCGTAATTAATGTGACCGGAAGCGAGGGCGGAAAAGAAGCAATGATAAAAGTCTATGCAATGGCGGAAGTGACTGCCGATACCATACGGTAAAGCAGGGTGGTGCAGGCGCGTGTAGAGCGCGTCGTCAAGCGATTCGATCAGTTCGATGCCCTGTATGAGTACAGCGCGGGTATCGGTTATGAGTGTGTCGTTGTCCTGCACGTTTCCTCCAATGCGACGACGGGTATGAATTGAGTCTTTACGGCTTGCCACAACTCGTTCGCTAATACCTTACGATTCTCTTCGCGCACAGGTTGCGAACCGAAACGCACAGTGGCTTCAATTGCCGAAAGCTTGAATAAGTCGAACAGGTGATCGGCAAAAGTCATATCCCCCCACCAACAGACGGAGAGATGCGCGGGCGCTTCGTCCGCGCGCGTGCGGTAGCTGACCGCAGCATAGGCGACAGGGAATCCGGTTTGGGCTGCGTAGGCGAGCAAGGCGGCATTGAAGGGCGCAACCGTTTCGCCTTTGGTGCTTGTGCCTTCGGGAAAGAGAACGACGCCTTTGCCTGCCGTGAGCGCCTGTTCAATCAGCCGATTGACGCGCACCACATCGCGGCGATTCTCGCGGTCAACAAAGATGGTTTGCGCGGCACGGCACATGCGCCCGACCACCGGCCAGTCTTCGATCTCCTTTTTCGCAACGAAGACACAGCCAAGCAGCGAAGAGAAGAGGATGATATCTATGTAGCCGAGATGATTCGAAACCAGCAAGAAAGGCGGCGCGGGCGGCGTACCTTCGACGCGCGTGGTCAACCCTGCCAGTCTGCCGACGCTTCTGCCCCAACTACGCGCTATAAAATTCCGCCACCGCAGGCGTGCAGCAGATGAGCGCCAGAGCAACGCCAGTCCGACGATCAAGAGAAGATAGAAAGTCAGCATCAAAACGCTGAGCGCAAGCAGGCGAAGAGTGGCGCGCAAAATCTTCATAGGCGATTAAGCTCCGAAGTACAACTTGCGTGTCGGCTCAGGAATGCTGCCAATGTCGAAGAGCACGAAGTAATCAATGGTCTTGAAGAAGCGATCCAACGCCGGTGGCCCGCAGACTTTCGCCCCGAAGCGTAAATAAGTGCGAAAGAGTTTGGGAATCTTAACTTCGTGAGACGGCTCAACTTGAAAATCATCCGGGTAGCAAAGATAGTCAGCTTGCGGCGGCACGCAAAAACGTTCGTGCAAGTATCCTTCTTCTTCGAGGGTTTGCAGCAAGCGTTTGCCGTCGCGCTCGTCTTGGCTCGTCAGCGAGCAACAGCCGAACAAGTAGCGCTTCTGATTGTGTTCCAGATACATCGCCAGCCCTTTCCAGAGCAGAAACAAGACCAGCGTGTTGCGATGCGCTTCGGCGATGCAGGCGCGACCGAGTTCGACGGCGTTGCCAAGTACCTCGTCGGGCAGGTGAGAGAGATCGAATTCCGTAGCCGAATAAAAGCCCCTTCCCATTGCCGCCATCTCCGCCGTCTGACAGCGATACGTGCCAACGATGCGCTCTGTGGTTAGGTCTTTGACAATCAAGTGGTGGCAAAGCCCATCATACTCATCCAAGTCGCGCCCGGTTTGATAGGAAGACTCCAACCCTTCGCCCAGTTCGAGGTTGAAAATTTCGAAGCGCAGTTGCAACAGTTCGTCGAGTTCGGCACGCGTGCGGGCGAAGCGCACAAGGTAGTGGCTCTCACGCAACT
The DNA here is from genome assembly GCA_964468725.1 of uncultured Clostridia bacterium. Classification (GTDB taxonomy): domain Bacteria; phylum Acidobacteriota; class Blastocatellia; order UBA7656; family UBA7656; genus CAYXVU01. The sequence continues at coordinate 147 of CAYXVU010000412.1, read as the reverse complement.
CGGTTTCAGGCAGCCCGGTTTGATGCACGGGATACGCTGCTAGCTCGGTTGCCGTGAGCGTGTTCAACAGAGTTTGACTGTCTTTGCGCTCGCTCATACTGTGACGCTTAGTATAGTGGAAAACCCGCAATCGTGAAATTCGACGGG
>CAYXVU010000411.1:0-2378 GCA_964468725.1 uncultured Clostridia bacterium | reverse complement strand
CCTTTTTTGGCCTTTATGGGGTTAGCCCAAAAATCGGATTTTGGCTACGTCTTCTCTATGCTCATCGCCTCTAAGTGTCAATCTCTTTTCAGTTACAGCCACACCTGTTGACACCTATTCTCATTGAATGGTGATCTTCTTCACTTCGATGCGCTGTTTCGGTTTGTCGCCTTCGACTTCGACGGCAGCGATTTTATCGAGCACATCTAACCCTTCTACCACTTTGGCAATCGGAGAATTCTTACCATCCAGACCCGGATTGTCTGTCGCAATCAGCGCGTAATACCAAAAGGTCAACCCTTCGCCCGTTTGCCGCAACAGCAGTGTGCCGCGCGTGTGTTTGCCGTCGTTCTTCTCGAAGGGGACAGGCCAATAGCTGAAGGCGCGTTTGCGATTGGCACTCTCCGGCGGCCACGTTTCTGTTGAACCGCCTTCGATGAAATATTTTTGCGAAACCCGATGCAAAGCGGTTTCGTCATACATCCCCGAACGGGCATTGCGAATAAACAAGCGGGTTGCGTTCGGCGCGTGCTCCGGCGTGAACTGCAATTTCAAATTGCCGAGTGAAGTTTCCATCGTCATCGTCATCGCCTTCATCTGTTCGAGGGTCGGCGTCTTTTCCCGTATGGTGACCTTTTGAATCACGATGCGCTCGGAAATCATGCCGCTAGCTGAAGTGGGCAAGCCGGAGATGTCTTGCACAACATTCAACCCTTCGACAACGTTTCCGAACACGGTGAACTGGGCATCGAGCTTTGCTTGCGCGGTGCTGGCATTGAGAACAATGAAGAACTGTTGCCCCGATGAACCCGATTTGACGGCATCCGAACCGGCGGCGACCAGTTGCAAGGCTGCTGAAACCGCGCCGCCTACATGCTTGTTCTTGTTCACTTCATCCGGCAGTCCGGCATTGAGGCCGCCCGTCCCATAGCGCGATTTCGCTGCGGCATTTTTCGAGAGCGGGTCGCCGCCCTGAATAAGGGCGTATTTGACGGCGCGGTGAAAGGTCGTGCCATCATAGGCTCCCGCGCGCGCTTGTTTGACGAAGTATTCGACGTGTTTAGGAGCTTCGTTAGGAAAAAATTCGATAACGATCTGTCCGCGTGAGGTTTCGATCAACGCTTCGAGGCTAGCAGAATCGGTACTCTCTTGTGGCCGATGGATGAGAGCGGCAGGTAACGCGATACTCAGAGGCAAGGTCAACGCCATCAATATCAAACTCAAACAGATAATGGCTAAGCGCGGCGCGTTACTATGGTTCACTCTGGACATGTCAAACCTCCTGCGGAGTTGATCGGCAAGGCGCGGGCGTCGGCGCAAGGGTAGTACGAACCGGCGGTGATTTCAAGAAGCGCAGGTAAGAAATGCTGCTATTGAAAAGCGTTCGGCAGGGTTATTCCATCTTTGAAGAGGGTATTGAATCATCCTGAAAATAGGACACGGATACGCACAGATGAGACGGATATTCATGGATCAACTGAACCTATCTACGAAGTCTCGCCTTTCCAGCCTTCGTCTCTTTCATATCGTCTTCATAAAAAACGGGCGACTCGCTTTCACGAATCGCCCGCCTTGATACGCTCGATGTGGCGAGCTGCCTATTTATTGCCTGATGTTCCGGCGCGTGCAGCATCTGATTTATTGATGACCTGTTTGTCAAAGTAATAATCGACAAAGCCGATCATCATTTCGTCATAGGTCGGATCGCCAAAGCGCACGGCCTTTGTCGGGTCAGGGTTGTATTTGTTCTTTGCCGAATTATCGAAGTGGGCGACGACTTCGATGCGCGTGCCTTTCGGCGCAGCTTTCGGCGTCTTTAGGTAGTAATTCGTTTGCCAGTTAAAGCTGTACGCCGGAACGTTAATCAAGGTCTCCGATTTCCCATCGGGGTAATGGGCGGTGATGCGCATCGCTTTGCCGCGCAGATGCATATGCGGCAAAAGGCCGACGAGGTGCGCGTCTTCATTGAACGTGTAGCAAGCCGTGACCTCATGATTGGCCGCACCCGGCGGAATTTGAAAATGATAATTGGTCACCATTTCGGTCTTTATTTCGCGCGCGGGCGGCTCTTTGGCCAAGTAGAGTCCGACGCTTGAACGATCCGTCTCCTCTTTGCCCGAACGGGAATAGTGCATCTGCAAAACGATGGTCGAACCTGCGGGGATTCGCTTCGCCATACCGATTGGCCATTGAAAGACATCGCTACCCGGCGCTTCCCCACCGAGCATGCCGTTCGAATCATCGCGCACCGTGTCATCCAGCATAATGCCCGCGCCGCCGGAAGGCGTGACACAACCATTGTTGAAAACCGGGGCATCGGGTTTGGCGCGAATTAGCGAACCGTCTTCATAAATCACCAATCTCTTCCTCATGTTTTC
>CAYXVU010000410.1:0-2409 GCA_964468725.1 uncultured Clostridia bacterium | reverse complement strand
AAGAAACTCAACTCATCGGGCAGCATAAGCAATTCCTCTAACCTGTGGTTAATCAGTTGCGGCCAAGAACGATGCACAAGGAAGAACAAGCACTTGCCCTGCCGGTTGCGCTCTCCGGCATATTTTGGCAATCGCCGCCAATCATAGTTTATCGGCAGCGAAACCAACAAGCTGTCAGCCAGATAACTCTCGTAGTTTTTGTGAACCAATCGAGTCATTGAGTTCTCGACTTGTTCGGATGGAGGGAAGCGGCACTCCTGAAGGCTTCGCACATCGAGACGCTCTTCTTACGGGTAACGTCCGGCTTGGGTGAGGGCTTGTCGCACTTCGATGCGCTCCGGCAAATTAAACTTCAATAATCGCTCGGTGGCGCGGCCAATTGGTGTCAGAGGAATCACTCTTCCTCCCTCAAGTTGGAAATGTTCGCTCCACACATCCGTTCGCGGGTTGAACAAGCGAGACAACTTCCTGCTTACCGGATCAAGGGAGGCAATGTCAGACCCTTTGAAGCGATTGCAATCGAAACAGGCAAGCGCCAGATTTTCTGCTGTTGTCGCGCCGCCATGCTTTTCGGCGATGATGTGATCGGGTTCGTGAGCAAAGAAGGCATCAGCCTCAGCAAGCAGACAGTATTCGCAACGATTCGCTGCGCGCCTGCGAATCAGGCGGCGCGCTGCCGCAGGTATGCGCGTCACACTCACCGCTTGCCTTCGCTGTATAACTGCGCGCGCGCTTTGACGAGTTGCATCAGGTGTTCCAGCTCGCCGAAACGCTCTAACTCGGCGGTTTCCTCTGCGCTTAACTCCCCCGCCTTGTTGCGCGCCAGCAAGTCGCGCACGCGTCGTTGAGAATGCCGAGACGGGCGAAAGGCCAATATCTGAGCTGAGGTTGTGCCGCGCGCAAACAGGTCAACGATGTCGTCGTAGGCTTTATGAATCGGTTTCATCGGTTTACGGCTCATGACGGCTTGCTATTATACCACCCTACTTGCCTGCGGCGCGGGCGTGGTATTCCTGAAGGCTTCGCACATCGAGACGCTCTTCTTTGAGAGCGCGAATGGCGGCTACTGTCGCCGTCGCTCCGGTCATCGTCGTCACGCAAGGCACGGAGTATTGCATCGCGGCGCGACGAATGGCGCGCTCATCATAAAATGAAGTGCGACCGAGCGGCGTGTTGATGATGAGATTAATCTGTTGGCTCTTGACGAGGTCGGCGATGTGCGGGCGGCCTTCGTTGACTTTGTAAACAAATTTGCAAGCGATGCCCGCATTCTCAAGCAACCGTTTCGTGCCGCGCGTGGCCACGAGTTGGAAGCCCATCTCGGTGATTTCGCGCGCCAATTCGACGACGAAGCGTTTGTCCTGATCGTTGACGCTCAAAAAGACCGTACCCTCTTTCGGCAACTTCATACCAGCGCCGAGTTGGGCTTTCAAAAACGCGCCGCCGAAGCCTTTGGCGATTCCCATCACTTCGCCCGTCGAGCGCATCTCCGGCCCTAAGACCGGATCAACGCCGGGGAATTTCACGAATGGAAAGACCGGCGTTTTGATGTAGAACCGATCAACCGCGAGTTCATCCGGCAGATCAAACTCTTTGAGCTTGCGCCCAATCATCAGTTTCGCAGCAATCTTGGCCAGCGGCACGCCGGTCGCTTTCGATACGAAAGGCACAGTGCGCGAGGCGCGCGGGTTGACTTCCAAAACGTAAACCCTATCGCCCGAAATGGCGAACTGAATGTTCATCAGGCCAATGACGTTGAGCGCCAACGCCAACTCGCGCGTGTAGCGGCGCATCGCGTCGAGATGTTCTTCTTTTATGCCATAGGGCGGCAGCACGCACGACGAATCGCCCGAATGAATGCCTGCCTCTTCGATATGTTGTTGAATGCCCGCAATCACGACGCGCTCCCCATCGGCCAACGCGTCCACATCAATCTCGCTAGCGTCTTCGAGGAACATATCAATTAAGACCGGATGGGCGGGCGACGCTTCGACCGCATGCGTCATGTAATGATCGAGGCTCGATTCATCGTAGACGATCTGCATGGCGCGACCGCCGAGCACATAGCTCGGTCTGACGAGCACCGGGTAGCCGATGCGATTGGCGATTTCGCGCGCCTCTTCGTTCGAAGTCGCCGTGCCATTGGGCGGCTGCGGGATGTTCAACTCTTCGAGTAAAGCGCCGAAACGTTTGCGGTCTTCGGCCAGGTCAATGGATTCGGGCGAAGTGCCGATCACCGGAACGCCTGCGCGCAGCAATCGCATCGCCAGATTCAAAGGCGTCTGTCCGCCGAACTGCACGATCACGCCGAAAGGTTTTTCATGTTCGACAATCTCCATCACATCTTCAAAGGTAATGGGCTCGAAATATAATCGGTCGGAGGTGTCGTAATCGGTCGAGACGGTCTCC
>CAYXVU010000409.1:0-2409 GCA_964468725.1 uncultured Clostridia bacterium | reverse complement strand
AAAGCGACCAGCAAAGGCAGCGGTGCGCCACACGATTCACAGTTGTGGGATTGAAGACTTGCCATCGCAATTCACAGATGTTGGAGTCCGACGAAGCGCGTGAATGCAGGTTTGGGCTGCGCCGGTGGAGGCCGAAACACCAGCCGCCATCCTACCTGCTTGCCGCCATTCTTTGAAGCCCGAATGGGAGTTTTGCGATTTGAGGCAACGACCGCTCAGGAGAATGGCGGAGGTCATTTCTCTTTGGTGAAGTAGGTGCGACCGCTCGGCCAATCGCGGGCAGAGCCTTTGAACTTGTCCCAAAAGGTGAGAATGACCCATCGCGCACCGCGTTTGCGCCGTTCGAGAGTGAAGAGCAGATCGCCTTTTTCAAACTCTTCAAACATCGAAGGCTCGTCGGGGTTATCCTTCTCGAAGAGAATCTGCAAACGATTGCCTGCGATGACGACTTCGCAAATCAGGTGGCGCGAAGTTTGATAGCCGTTGCTGTCGAACTTGGCCACCAGCTTGCCCGCTTGTCGCTCAATGACCAAAGTGTGAACGATAAAGATGGCTCCCCCGCCTGCGGTCTTGCCGCCGTCTTCGCCGAATTCATAGCGTCCAAGCCAGAGGTCGGGAGTGGGTTGCGCAACCACTTTGGGCGATGCTTTTTTACCCGGTGTGCTGGTTGTGAACCTTTGCAGCGGATTGCAAGGGGATTCGGCATCGAAGGCGGCTTGGGGATTGGTCTTTTGCAACTCGTCTTCCGGCCATGCGGTGGGGAAGGTATAGCCCGCCCCGGCGGTATATTTGTGGTCTTCCCATAGTCGCTTGCCTGCGTCATCGAAATAGATGCGATGCTCTAACTTCGAGCCGTTGGTCGCGCCGCCATGAATAAAGATGAAGCGCACGCGCCCGCTGCTTTCGTCATAGTAATGGACGAAGGTAAGCGACGAATCGTCCGAGCCTCCCTGTCGTTCATAGCGCAGCGGACGGCCATCCTTGTTCTTTGCCAATACGCGCAACACATCCTCGCCGGGTTGGCAGTATTCGAACTCGCGCTTCCGCACCGTCAGCAACCCTTCCTTCTCCTCTTCGTTGATCTTCTGCACGAGATCGCGGATTTCAACGATCTTTGGGTGCTGCTGCCAGTTCGCTTTGGTGATGGGAGGGTTGCTTTGTGCGCTTGCAGGCGATGAGATGGCAAAGACTGCTAGTACAAAGATAGATACTGGTAAGCACTTGATGATGAGGATTCGCATCATTCTCTCTTCTTTCCATTCAAAGTTAAGGACAAGTCGTGACCGGATTGCCGCATTGTGATTCGGGCGGCAGCCACCCTTCCTTTCCGTTATAGGCTACTTTCGCCCAGCCGCCGCGACAACCGACGAGCTTCACTTCTTCTTCGGCAGGCACTTTGGTAACGATGCCGCCCTGCTTACTCGGCGCTTTGTAAATCGGAGTCCGCGCCGCATCGGGCGAGCGAATTGAAGTCGCCAACATCTGCGCGAAGACCCAGCCCGAGCCTTCAAAAACCGGATTGTCGTCATCCATCGCTTCGGCGTCTTCGATCTTCAACCAGTTTGCGCTCGCCGCTGTGACATGAACCACAACGCCATTCTCTCCGGGCTTCAAACGCCCGCGTATCAAAGCCGTGTTATTCGGCGCATTGCGAACGTTGAGACCTTTCGGGTCAGGGTCAATAACATAAGCGTAAAGGTCACAGGCAGTGGTTGCCGATTGTTTGAGGTTTTGACTCGATTGCAGCGCAGGCTGCGAATCTGGCCGGGCGGTATTGGCAAAGCCGAAGACCGTCAGGCTGAAGAGGACAATCACGATTCTCATTTTGACATTCTCCACTTGGGGTTAGCAGTCTGCCGCTGAATCATCCAGCCAGTCAACCTGATGAGCTTCGGTGCGATCTGGCATTTCCCATTTCTCGATCAGTCGGTTGAGCACGCCATGCGGCACGACCTCTTGGCGTTGGCGGTTCTGCCGAAAGAGTTGTGCCGCTCCGGTTTCCAAATAAACGATGCGCACGCGCGCGCGATAAGCGGCAAAGAGGTCAATCGCTTTGTTGCGCATCTGACGTGTGATATTGGTTGCATTCCAGACGAATGAGCGATGCTGTCGAAGATAGTCGCGCGCGCGTGCGCGGGCTTCGGCAATCACCGCCCCCTGTTTATCTGTCGGCGAAATGTTCATCTCTTGGCGAATGGCATCGAGCGAAATCACCGGCCAGTCTGTCAGATGGTTGCAAAGCCATGAATCTTTGCCTGCGCCGGGTAAGCCGGAGAGCAAGACGACTTCGCAAACCGTATCGTCATAAGCATGATAATCAGGGTCGCGCCCCGCTTTGCGAAAATAGAGGAAGCGGCTGTGGTCGGAAAGAAAGGCTCGCGGACGATCAAGGCATTGCTGTTCGCGGCA
>CAYXVU010000408.1:0-2442 GCA_964468725.1 uncultured Clostridia bacterium | reverse complement strand
TCGCCGAAACCCTGGACGCCGTCGTGAGGCACGGACTTGACTGTATCCAATTCAACTTCGCCTGCGTTGGCTTGCCCACGTTGCCCGAGCGGATTGATGAAGCACTCACGAAACAGATTCGGAAAGAGTTGGAAACCAGAAATCTGACGATGGCGGCGGTTTCGGGAACGTTCAATCTGGTCCATCCGGATATTCAAAAACGGCGCGAGGGTCTGGCGCGATTGAAAGTGCTGATCTCGGCAGCTCGGCGGTTCGGCACTTCGATCATCACCCTTTGCACCGGCACGCGTGATCCCAGCGACATGTGGCGGCGTCATCCCGGAAATGATTCACCGGATGCGTGGGGCGATTTGGTGACCGGCTTGAGCGAGGCTTTGCCCTTTGCCGAAGCGGCCGGCGTCGCGCTGGCTTTTGAACCAGAAGTCGCAAATGTTGTGGATTCGGCGAAGAAGGGCCGCCGGTTGCTGGACGAATTGAAGTCACCGTGCCTGAAAGTTGTGATGGATGGCGCGAATCTATTTCATGCGGGCGAACTGCGGCGAATGCGCGAAATCCTGGACGAAGCATTCAATCTGCTTGGGCCGGATATCGTCATTGCTCACGCCAAAGATCTGAATCGCGACGGCGAAGCGGGGAACGTGGCGGCGGGCAAAGGAGAATTGGATTACAATCATTATCTTTCACTGCTTCACTCAGTTGGTTTCAATGGGCCGTTGATTCTCCATGGACTTGAGGAGAACGAGGTGTCGGGGAGCGTTGCCTTTCTACGCGAGAAGTGCCACCGAGCGATTGATACTAATTTCAGGTAGCGTTGAGCACGTCGCACCTGGCCGCAAGTCAGAAGGATGCAGTTGATTGAGGGAACGTAGGCCGCTGGCCTGCCGTGTTCGGCGGCTCGCCGAACACTTCGAGCGCAAAACCACGCGACACCGAATGGTTCGAGCTTAAGTCCAAGACCGGAAGTCGTCGCCGGGCCGGCGACGACCGCACGCGGGCCGCGTGCGCTCCCCATTCAAAAGAATCGTTCCGGCTTTAGTCGCTCCCAAATTTTGAATTCAGAAATCACTCGTCACCGCTGCTGATGCGAGCCAACACACTGAAATCTTCCAGCGTGGTCGTGTCTCCTTTGATTTCCGCACCGGCGGCGATTTGTTTGAGCAGGCGACGCATGATTTTTCCCGAACGCGTCTTCGGCAGCGCCTCGGCAAAGCGGACGTCGTCTGGTTTGGCAACCGGGCCAATTTCCTTGGCAACGTGGTTGCGCAGTTCGTCTCGAATGGCGTGATCCGCTTTCACGCCGCTCTTCAACGTCACAAAAGCTACAAGCGCCTGGCCTTTCAATTCATCCGGTCGCCCCACTACCGCAGCTTCGGCGACTTTTTGGTTGCTTACCAGCGCGCTCTCGACTTCCGCCGTGCCGATGCGATGACCAGCGACATTCAGTACATCGTCAATGCGGCCTACGATCCAGAAATAACCGTCCTTGTCCTGCCGGCAACCGTCGCCGGTGAAATAGCTGCCTTTGATCTCGCTCCAATAAACCTCCTTGTAGCGCTGTGGATCGCCCCATAAGCCGCGCAACATGCTCGGCCACGGCTTGCGAATTACCAGTTTGCCGCCCGAATTCCTGGGCACTGCGTTGCCTTTGTCATCGACAACTTCCGGCAGCACACCGAAGAACGGCAAAGTGGCGGTGCCGGGTTTGGTTGGGGTGGCGCCGGGCAACGGCGTGATCATGATGCCACCGGTTTCAGTCTGCCACCACGTATCGACAATGGGACAACGCTTGCCGCCGATGATTTCGTGATACCACATCCACGCCTCGGGATTTATGGGTTCGCCCACCGTGCCGAGCAAACGCAGCGAACTCAAATCGTGTTTCTTTGGCCAGTCATCGCCCCATTTCATGAACGCGCGGATGGCGGTGGGGGCGGTGTAAAGGATCGTCACGCCGTACTTCGCCACAATGCGCCAGAAGCGATCCGGCTCCGGGAAATTGGGCGCGCCTTCATACATTACACTGGTCGCGCCGTTGGCCAGTGGTCCGTACACCACATAGCTGTGGCCCGTCACCCAACCAACGTCGGCGGTGCACCAATAGACATCCGTGTCCTGCAAATCGAAGACATACCGGCTCGATAGTTTCGCGACCAGCAAATAGCCGCCAGTCGTGTGCAGGATGCCTTTGGGCTTGCCGGTCGAACCGCTGGTGTAAAGGATGAACAGCGGCGCTTCGCTGTCCATTTTCTCCGCCGGACAATTTGCGTCCACGTATTCCAGCTCGCGATGCCACCAGACGTCGCGCCCCGCTTCGATATGAATTTCATTGGCCGCCCGGCGCAGCACGATGACTTTCTCGATCGTCTTCGCCAGCAAATTACCCTCAGCGTCTTTGAGCGTGAGCGCTTCATCGACATTTTTCTTCAACGGCACCACGGCACC
>CAYXVU010000407.1:0-2489 GCA_964468725.1 uncultured Clostridia bacterium | reverse complement strand
GCCGTACCGTAGGCCAGCACTTCGCTGACGCCGCTCATAATTTCGGTGGCATCATAGCGCATCCCGATAATGGCATTGGCGCCGATTTCGCTGGCATGTTGAATCAAAATTTCGAAGGCTTCGGCGCGCGCTTGCTCGCACAGCTTGGTAAAGGCGGTGATATTGCCGCCGACGATAGTTTGCAGCGAACCGCCAATGGTTCCGAAGATCGAACGCGAACGCACCGTGATGCCGCGCACGACGCCGAGCGTGCGTATGACGCGAAAACCATCAAGCGTGAAGGTCGTCGTCACCATATGATGGGGTAGCAGATAGCCTTGCGAGACGGAATAGGGTGCGCTCGGCGTAACACTCTGTTTGGCTTCTTCCAAATGATCGAGTCTGTCTTTCATACCATTCTCCTCTGAAAGGGTTATCGGTCTGTTGCCTCGCGCCGCGCTGCTCCCCTGGATCGGAGCAGCAAGCGCGCGGCTCTGACGGCGCAGCGATGGACAGCCTGACGGCGGAAAAGATAATTCCGCAATTGCCAATCTGCAATCCGAAATCGTAGCCAGTTGCGACCCCTCACATGGCTTTGTACAATCCTCAGTCGAAGAAAGGAGCAATCCCTTGGCCCAAGCCACTCGCAGAAAATCCGTAGCCGTTGATGTTGGCGGTGTGCTGGTTGGCGGCACCAACCCTATCGTCGTACAAGCGATGACCAATACCGATACGGTAGATGTCAACGCAACAGCACAGCAGATTGAACAACTGGCGCGCACCGGTTCGGAACTCGTCCGCATCACCGTCAACACGCGCCAAGCTGCCGAAGCTGTGCCGCACATCGTCGAAACCCTTGCAGCGCGCGGCGTGACGGTTCCGATCATCGGCGACTTTCATTACAACGGCCATATCTTGCTCAAAGAGTATCCGGCCTGCGCCCAAGCGTTGGCTAAATACCGCATCAACCCCGGCAATGTCGGAGCCGGTCGCCATCACGATAAAAACTTTCAAGCGATGATTGACACCGCTCTTGAATATCATAAACCGGTGCGCATCGGCGTCAATTGGGGGTCACTCGATCAATCTCTGCTGACGCGTTTGATGGATGAAAACGCCGCCCGCCCCCATCCCAAAGATGCGCGTGACGTGATGCGTGAAGCGGTGGTCATCAGCGGTTTGGAGTCGGCAGAGATGGCCGAAACTTATGGCCTCGCGCATGACCGCATCATCATCAGCGCAAAGGTCTCCGAAGTACAGGATTTGATCGCCATCTATCGCAACCTGGCCGAACGTTGCGATTACCCGCTCCATCTCGGGCTGACGGAAGCCGGTATGGGCAGCAAAGGCATCGTCGCTTCGACGGCGGCGATGGCCGTCGTTTTACAAGCGGGCATCGGCGATACGATTCGGGTTTCGCTGACGCCGCGACCGGGTGGCGACCGGAGCGAAGAGGTCATCGTCGCGCAGCAGATTTTGCAGACTATGGGGCTGCGCAGCTTTTCGCCGCTCGTCACCGCTTGCCCCGGCTGCGGGCGCACAACCAGCACCCTCTTTCAAGAGATGGCCGAAGAGATTCAGACCTACATCCGCGAGCAGATGCCGGTGTGGAAGCCGCGATTTCCCGGCGTCGAAGAGTTGAAGGTCGCGGTGATGGGTTGCGTCGTCAACGGGCCGGGCGAATCGAAACACGCCAATATCGGCATCTCGCTGCCGGGAACCGGCGAAGAACCGCGCGCTCCTGTTTATGTGGATGGTCGCCTCTACACCACCTTGCAAGGCAAAACGATTGTGCCGGATTTCGTCCGTCTGCTCGATGAATATGTCGCCTCGCATTACGGCGAACGCGAAATTGTCCAACTCTCTTCGTAAGTCGGGCACAAGCCCTCTGCGCCGCAACGAAGGGTCTGCGCCCAGCCGCCTGATTTCATTGCCTGCTGACTTCGTCCGCTCCGCTTGGCAAGCCGCCGCTCGTTGTTAGACCCACGCGACGATGGAGAGCCGAGGTGAGCAGGGTCACCAAGTCAGCGTCAATAAAAAATCAGATAGCCGAAATCGGCGACTGCGGCCATCACCGCCGCGCACCTGCGGAATGACGCGGTGCGGTGCGTCACTCGACAGCATCAGGCAAGCGCCGGCGGACCGGAAGAAGACCCCACTGGCGGGTTTGCCCTTGGCGATTGGATGTTCGCCTACAGGGAGGACGAAAGTCTCGACATCTCAGCATCAAGTTTCGACGGCAAGGATCACGAGCTGGCGCTCGGGCGCAGGACCTACGAGATATTCGAGGCATACTGGCCCTATCAGTTGGGCGACCACCCGATTGCGGAGACGTTCAATGCAGCGAAAAAGTATGTTGCTTCGCGTACGTTGAACCAGCCTTCTGGTGCTTGGGTCAGAGTCGTCGGATGAGCAAAGATTATGCGTCCTTGCCAGAATCGAGTGAGGCGATGGACTAGGCGACAATGACGCGCCTGATGCTTGGGAGGCTGGCTTGGCTTTGAACCTTT
>CAYXVU010000406.1:0-2524 GCA_964468725.1 uncultured Clostridia bacterium | reverse complement strand
AGCCGGCGCGTAACCTCAAACGAGCCACTGAGGGCCTGGACAATCGTCCGGCGCAAATCGAGCAACTGCTCATTTGCCTGATGCGAAAGAAACGCCGTTCGAACCCCGCCTGCGAAGTCCATCACGAGGCCACTTAACCGAGTTTTCGCTTCCTCGAAGCGCGCCGCGGCCACGCGCTTGCGCAACGGCAAATAAAATATATCGAGAAAATTCATCACTACGGACAGCTCGAGATCCGGCTTGGCCCCGCCTCGGACGGGCCATTTGATGGCGCTATCGAATACCGGATTGCTGAGGAGTCCGGCTTGCACCAGGTCTGCCTGCGCGATGCCGAGATCGGCATACACAGCCTGGAGATCACGGTTGTTGAGCAAAGCGGCCTGCACCGCCCCATCGGCAGTCAACTTGTTCTCTAAGAGCTTATCGAGCGTCGCCGCCGCCTCGCGATCGAGCTCGATGCCATTATTCCAAAACATCGCGAAGCCGGTGCGTTGTTGCACCAGCGCACCGACCTCGGAGAATCCACCATCCAAACGTATCGTCGTGCAGCCGCTCAAAAGAAACGCGCCGGCCAGGAAACCACATGCCATTAGCCTTTGTCTCATCGCTGCCTTCCTCGATACTCGTCTTTGGTCCTCACGGCAGCTTTTCAACCTTGACAATGGTTTTCTTAGCCGCGTCGATGGTAAAGCGGACTCTGTCGCCAAACTTGAGCCCTTCGAGCAAAGTCGGCGACTCAACTCGGTAGCCCATCGTCATCGCGTCCATAAAGCCTTTGATCTCGCCATGCTCCAGCACAATCTGACCACTACTGGGCACCGCTGCGACCACCTTTCCTTCCGCCGTAACAGTGTTCAGTCCTGCCTGTGCCCCCGCCTCGCTATAGTTGGTGGTGCTGCTGGGTCGCGTCGTCGGCACATCTGCTGGCGTGTATGCGAGAGTCTGCGAGCGCGCCGGCACGGCAGCGACCGCGGCATGAACATGTGCCGGATGATTTGGCGACAAAGGCTCCGGTTGATATGCAGCACATGCCGGCGCTAGCAGCAGGACGGAACAAAGCATGAAAAGACTCTTGCTGGTCTGGTTCATTGTGATTCCTTTGGGTTATTTTTTCAGTTTGACAATTTTGATTAACAGCCGCTTTTCAGTATCGATGGTGAAGCTCACCGCGTCGCCCTCAGCCAAACCATTGAACAGGGACTTGGCGCCTACTTTGTATCCCATAGTCATTGCATCCATGAATCCTTTCAGTTCGCCGTGCTCAATAACCAGCTCACTTGTCTGCGGCACCACAGCAACGATTTTGCCCGTGCCGTTTATGGTTTTGGTCACCGCGGGCGGTTTGAGAGAGGCGATGTAGGACGAAACGTCAATCAGCTCGCGCAAGGTCATTTTTTCGGTGAAGTCGGTCATTGGAGATTTCCCTTGGGCGTTTTGATAGCCCTTCGGCACCACCGCATTCGGATTGATCACCGACTCGGCGAAAAACTCGACCGGGTGAAGCGGTCCCATCTGGCTAAGCTCAGGCGCGTTCTCTGTAGGCTCAGGAAAGTTTTCGCCGCGCACCCGATGGCAGTCATAGCATTCGAATTTCTCGAACACGGCTCGCCCTTTTGCTGGGTCGCCTCTCGGCATAGTGAAGCGCCAGCCGATAGGATGATGCGTGTCGGCTCTCGGAGGGCTCTTGGCCGGTGGGCCCTCAGCCGAGAAACTCCTTAGCGCAAAAATCCACAGAGCTGTCGTGCATGCTACAACGGCAAGCACATGCCGCATGTTTATCTCCCAAAACTATTAACCGTTCGCATAGGCGAGCGATGCCTCAAAACCAGAAACCTATATGGGGAATAGAAGACTTGCGCGGTGCGCGCTAGATACGAAGCACGGAGAAAAAGAGATACTCGGGTATGGAAAGGACTAAAACTCCCGGCGGACCATGATTGGAGCTGTAGCTAGTTCGGTGTGCGGCTGGACGAGATATCACAGCCGGGGACACAAACTTAAATTCAAGCCGTTGATGATTCGGCGCAAAGGGCGGGGACACGACGAAATGATCGAACGGGTTAGGACAATGAACTTCCGGACTAGCATCGGAGCGGTGCTCATGTGAATGGGAGTCGTGATGCTCGAACACTGCCCTGCGCATGTTGTGCAGTTCGAGAGCTTCGCAGTTGGCCGCCGCGAAACCGGCGGTGACAGCAGAAATAACAAATACGACAATGAATCTGGCGATACGCTGCATGCTCACCTAGCAACCTTGCCCCATCTTCCGGTCGGTTTCAAGTACATATTTGTTTCCGGTTATGATTACAGCAATAAAAACTGACCATTCAATAAAGGTAATCTGAATAGATCTCTGCGATAGCGGAAGTTTTCAAGGAAAATTGTCGCATTGATCAGCGAATGGAAGGTGAGACCGACTCTCGAACTTGATCTTACAGAGACTGGAAAGAGATGTACGCATTGCAAGCCCTGCCATTGTCAAACTTTGCCCCTACCCAACCGCACGCGCGTGCCGCTGACGAAG
>CAYXVU010000405.1:0-2531 GCA_964468725.1 uncultured Clostridia bacterium | reverse complement strand
ATGATGCCACCGAAATTATGAGCGGCGTCAGCGAAGTGCTGGCCTACGGTACGGCAGTCGTCGTCGAACGCATTGAGGAATAAGCTGGCGGGCAAGCGCGTTGGCATTAGGGGATTGAGAAGCGAAGCGAGAGCGAGCGACAGAGCGACTTCATTCGACGATGGGGAATGATTTTCGCGGTCGCACCGACCACCAATCACTCCGCTTCCTCTGATCCCTAAGCCCCCATCCCTTGCCGAACTTACGCGAGAATCGCAACCACTTCGCGTTGCGCTTCGCCGCCGGTTACGCGCCCTTCGTTCTCAGAGACGTACATATCCACTTCGCTGCGCACGCCGAACTTGCCTTCCAGATAGATGCCCGGCTCAATCGAAAAACAGGTGTTGGGAATCAAGATGCGATCATCTTTGGTCTCCAAGTTGTCAATGTTAGCGCCGTTGCCATGCACTTCAGTGTGAATGTTGTGGCCGGTGCGGTGAATGAAATAATCGCCGTAGCCCGCTTTGACGATCACCTCGCGGCAGGCGTCATCAACCTGCCAGCCGTGAATTGTGCGCCCTTCGGCAAAGGCCGTTTTGACAAAGTTGATTGCCGCATCGCGGGCATCGCGCACGACGGTGAAGACGTTGTTGACCTCATCGGGAATGCTATCGCCGACGAATGATGTCCAGGTGATGTCGGCATAGACCGAGTGCGGGCGGTTCATCTTCGCCCATAAATCAATGAGCACGAAATCACCTGCCTTGATCGGCGAATGTTTATCCGGCATCGGCTCATAGTGCGGCATGGCGCTGTTGGCATTGACGGCGACGATGGGCGGGTCTTTGGTAATCATGTCGCGTTCGGCGAAGCAATTCATGATGAATTGCTGAATCTCATATTCAGTGGTTTCGATACCTGCCTTGATGCGTCGCCCGATCTCCGCAAAAGCCAGTTTGACGGATTCGTAGAGGCCGCGCGCCGCCTCTTCGTGCATCGCCAATTGTTCGGCATTCCACGCCGATTCAAACTGCTGCACAAGGTTAGCCGAAGAGATCGGTTCGATGCCGAACGAACGAATCAACTCGACGGTTCCGGCGTCTATACGCGAGAGGTAGGGAATGGCAGCGCCCGGCGAGTACTGCATAGCGATGCGCGGCGCACGGTCTGCCGCGTCGGCGGTCATGGCGGTCTTCAAATGGCTGTGCAGTTGTTGCCACGGCAGGTAGATCAACTTTTTACCGGGCAAGTGGTCGAGCACATCGCGTTCGATGGAATGCACGATCTTCGTCGGCTCGCCCGTTTGCGGGATGAAGTAGAACCAGCGGCGCGTGGCAATATGTCCGTCGCCGCCGGTCTTGAGAATGTTAGCGGCTATCGGGTCGCTCTCCCGAAAGCTATAGAACAACCAGCCGTCGAGTTCGGCTTCTTTGAGTGATTGTTGAATCTGCTCTATCAAGGTCGCCTCCGAAACAGTAAGGTTAGATTTTGCGTCAGCTACCTTAGCATAATTGAGGCAGATTCAAACAGCAGCGCCACGTGTCCTGATGCTTCGTCCACCGATGGACAAAAAGATTTTCTTGACGGACGAAAACGACCGCCAAGAGTTTTTGGCAGAGCCAGCACGACGGGTTCACTCGATGGAAACTTTTTTTGCCCTATCTTTATTGTAGGCAAACGCGACCCCGTTGCTATCCACCCCTTCGATTTGGATGACCAAGGGGGTTCCAGCCGCAACGGCAGCTTTGAAAGTTTGACTGATTTCACCATTTTCAGATTTACCGTCAATCGGCGGTATGGTTGCCGGAGTGAAGCTAATCCGATAGGTATAGGGCGATGTTCCACCCATGAGTTTCGTTTTGATTGTGACCTCGTCGTCCACTTTCGGCTGAGGCGGTGTTAGCACCACATCTGCGACTCGAATGGTCGGAGGGGGCTCTGACTTTTGGCTAGCTCCATAATAGAACCCGATGATCGTGCCAAGGATGCCAATCATCAAGGTCAAAATTTCTTTGCCAAGCGCAAATCGCTTTTCGAAATCCTTGCCCATCATGATCGCACCAAATGCCATTATCAGAGCAATTGATACGGTGGTAACCGCAACAACAAACGTGATCAGCCCTCTGGCAGCTTCGGTGGTATCAAGCGGCTTGGACACAATCCCATACCCCAGAATACCAACGAAACTCCCCATGATGAGAATCATCGAAGTATACTGAATGATGGTAAGGCGAATCCATCTCTTATCCCTTTGTTCTCGGGTGAGAGTCTCTTCATCGTCGTTATGTGGCGGACTAGACAGATTCATCATAGAAGGTTCTCCTTTTCAATCTGTGAGTAAGTAGCAGCTGGGCATTGGGCAATGTTGGTATGCGCTGCTCACCGAACGCCCCATTTTCATATGGGGGAAAAAAGGAAAACATAACGAGAATCCTGCTGATTGCTGCACGGCAAATCAAGCCAAGGGGCTAAGCGACCTCACCCTAGGGCGTAGCCGGAACAGCTATCTGACGCCTATCGTATCATTGTGATATAGTGGCGCGGTTGAGGGA
>CAYXVU010000404.1:0-2532 GCA_964468725.1 uncultured Clostridia bacterium | reverse complement strand
TGCGATCGGTCGACTGCCGACGCATTGATTCGTTTCCGGCGCGTCACCTGCTTGCTCGTACCCTGCCAGTTGTCTGGGCCTGCGGTGCACGAATGGCCGACGAAATCGCCGTTACAAAACCGAGACGCAACATCTGAGGATTGGATGCGTATAAAGAGGTGGAACGATACGAGAAGCCTTTGTGTTCCTAACCTCCTCCCTCGGCCAAGGCAGGCCAACACATGCCCGCTGCGTCGGCTGTCCTGGATGGACGTCGACGCGGCGGGTTTTGTTTTTTGGTCAGTCCACTTCAAACAGGAGGGGGATCGGTTCGGGCAGCATCAACCGCCAACGCCCGCGACTCAACGGCGGCGTCGCGAAATGCATTGCGATAACGGAACAGCAACACGACGTACCAAATAGAGAACACGAGATAGGCCAGGCCGAAAACACATGCCCCACCACCGAGGATGGCGTAAACGGGTGCTCCCATTGGGATTGGCGTACCGCCGGCCGGGGTGGTTGTGGCGACGACCCCGGAGATGGGGGCCCCGATAGGCGCTGAAACGGGCGCCGGTGGCGGCACCGTCTTCGAAAGGAACATGAAGGCAAACACGAGGATTCCGGCGGCCAACGCGGACGCCGGAATAGCCCAGATGAGAAACTTCGTGGATTTGGCCAGTCGAAGGTCGGGAATGCGAAGGGCGAAACGGCGAAGGTAAACCAACTCGCCAACCATCGTGACGATTCTTGCCGTACCGCACGTTGCGCTGATGAATACGCCGATCATGTCGAAACGCCCCGCCGACCATTTCTGAGGGGTTCCGATGGTTTGCTGGACAATCGCTCCGATCCAACCGGCCATCGCGCATGCGCGAATCACCTTTCTTAGCGTCACGGGATCTTCCCGGAGCGATATCCGCGGCTCCTGAGTCGTGACCGCGAAAGTTGCCCAGAGACCGAGCAGTCCGGCCATGGACGCCAAGACCGCTTCGATGACAAATGCGCCGCCTGAGGTGAAAAGCCAGTTGCCGACCAGGCCTCCAACAATGCCGATCGTTATCGTCGCTAAAATATTCCAGAGTTTCAGCGTCGTACCGAATCGCAAGCGGGCAACCCACGCGGGGTCTGCGTATCGCAAAAGATCGCCGCGCGAAGCGACGTTGATCGCGGCGCCGCATTCGGGACATCGGCCGTCGAAGGAGAGGCCTCGGAGGTTGTATCCGCAGTAGATACACGCGACGTCCCGATCGAATGGGACGGGAATCGCGGTAGGGATTTCGGACATGATTTGGATCTCCCACTTGCAGCCCGGCGAGAATCCGGTTAATCCACCCGCCAGGGGCAAGCGGAGATCGTTTCTAACCGAGTGAATGCCCGAATGATAGTTGAGCGAAAGTCGCATTGCACGAAGAAAATGGTGTCTGACGAAATGGCCGTGTTTATCGGTTTGGGTGCGAATCTGGGTCAACGGGAGGCGAACCTGCGTCGGGCCGCCTGGGCCATTTCCAGGTTGCCGGGTGTCAGTTGGAATCCCGTCAACGGTACGTCGTCTTTGTATGAAACCAGTCCGGTGGGAGGGACGGTCGGTCAGGCGTTTTTTCTGAATTCGGTGTTGCGGATCTCGACGGAGCTGTCGCCGTTGGGGCTGTTGACGGAGCTCCAGTCGATTGAAACGGGTCTGGGCCGCACGCGCGACCTGCACTGGGGGCCGCGAGTGATTGATCTTGACATTCTCCATTGGGATGGTCTGGTACTGAATTCGTCGGAACTCATCCTGCCGCATGCGTTGCTTCACGAACGGCTGTTTGCGTTGGAACCCCTTGCCGAGATTTGTCCGGGAGGAGTGCATCCGCTGCTGAACCGTTCGTTTCATGAACTTGCCGGACTTCTTCGAGCGCGATCTTCTGACGCCAGTGTGGACTTGATGGCCAACCCGAATTGGGTCGTCCAACCGGTGGATGCGGCGCTTGGAGCGACACCGGCCATTGCCCTTTGTGCGGGGTAGATTCAGGTCATCGTTTTCGTGAATCCTTGTTCATTCTCCGAGAGACGGCTCGATTTTTCAGTTGCCGGAAGATAGAATGCGACATCTCCCCCGAGGCGATTTGAAGTCGATCGCGCAGCCAGGTAGGAACGCAGAATGACTTACCCAATCGGTACGGGCCGAACCATGAAATCCGTCGGTTGACTTGTGCGCCGGGTCCGCGCGGGCTGAAGCCCGCGGTTCGCCATGGTTCGTTCCCTCTGCATTCCTACTTAGAATTCGCCGCGCGCATGAGGGACTCATCATGAGCATTCGCAGTTTGTGTGGTAAACCGTTTTGGACGGCGTCCGTGATTGTCGTCGGCGTCATGGTCTCGCGCGGCGCGGCGGAAATCGTATCGCTGGACGCGAGGGTCTCGACGACGGTTCAGGAGCTGATCGATTCCGAGCCGGCGTCGTTCAGCGAGGACTCGGAGTCGCGGGATGTCGACGGAGGCAACATCCCAATGAGTGCCCTGTCGGACATTGTCTCCACTGATCTTTCGGGTCAACCTGTGGCACGCGGGT
>CAYXVU010000403.1:0-2537 GCA_964468725.1 uncultured Clostridia bacterium | reverse complement strand
GGTTAGTATCGCGCCAGTTCGACGATGCCAGTGAAGATGTCTTCGACTTGCGGCAAGATTTCGTCTTCGAGATCGGGGCAATAGGCGACGAAGGTATCCATCGCGGCGATGCGGCGCACCGGGCCGTCCAAATGCTCGAAGAGTTCATCGGCGATGCGCGCGGCAATCTCAGAACCATAGCCCCAAGACAGCGTGTCTTCGTGCAGCACGATCACTTTGCCGGTCTTCTTGACCGACGCGCTGATGGCCGCCCAGTCGTACGGGCTGAGAGTGCGCAGGTCTATGACTTCAGCATTCAATCCGTGCTGTTCTTCGGCTTGCTTGGCGGCAACCAGCGCACGCTGTACCGTCGCGCCGTAGGTGATGATCGAAACATCGCTGCCGACGCGCACGACTTTGGCCTTGCCAAAGGGAATCATGAAATCTGCGCCGGGATAGGCGGCTTTGTTGTAGACCTGACGGTAGAGGTGTTTGTGTTCCAAAAAGAGCACCGGATCGTCGGCGCGAATCGCCGTTCGCAGCAATCCGTTGGCATCCAGCGCATTCGAAGGCATCACCACGCGCAGGCCGGGAATGTGCGTAAAGGCACTCTCTCCGCACTGACTATGATAGACCGCGCCGCCCGTCAAATAGCCGCCGATGGTGACGCGAATGACGAGCGGGCATTTGAAGTTGTTATTCGAACGCCAGCGAACCAATGACATCTCATCGCGGATTTGCATCATCGCAGGCCAGATGTAATCGAAGAATTGAATCTCGGCTACGGGCTTGAGTCCGCGTGTTGCCATGCCGATGGCGCGACCGACGATATTGGCTTCAGCAAGCGGCGAATTGAAGACGCGTGCGCCGCCAAAGCGACGCTGCAAGTTGTGGGTGACTTTGAAGACGCCGCCTTTGCCTTTGACGGTTTCGATGTACTGCTCGCGGCTGCAATCGGCGACATCTTCACCGAAGACGACGATGCGCTGATCTCTGGCCATCTCGTCGTGCAAGCAGGCGTTGATTAAATCTACGATGGTCTTCTGGTCGCCTGTCGGCGGTTGATCGGATTCCGTATCGAAGGCCTTCGAAGTCGGGTCAACATCCGGCGAGTAGACATACTGCAAAGCCGTCTCTTTTGTCGGTTTGGGGGCAGCGACGGCAGCTTCGGCGGCGCGGTTGATTTCGTCGTCCACCTCTTCCATAAGGCGCGCGATCTCGGCTTCGGTCGCCAGCCCTTCTTCCATCAGGAAGTGGGGATAGCGGCGCAGCGGGTCGCGTTCGGCTTCCTCATCGCGTTCGCTCGGCGGGCGGTAGAGGATTTCATCATCCGACAGCGAATGCGAATAGGGACGGATGACATGCGCATGCACGAGCGCCGGGCCGCGACGTTCGCGGCAATGCGCGACGGCACGCCGGAGCACATCATAACTGGCCAACGGGTCGCAGCCGTTGACCTCTTCGATGTAGAGGTTGGGAAATGCGCTGACCAGTTTGGAGATGCTGCTGCCTGCGGTTTGCACTTCGATGGGGACAGAAATCGCATACCCGTTGTCTTCGATCAAATACAACACCGGCAGATGCAGATTGCAGGCGGTGTTGAGCGATTCAAAGAACTCGCCTTCGCTGGTCGTCCCGTCGCCCGATGATACATAGGTGATCGAATCGTTATGGTAGCCATTCATGACGGCTTCGGGATTGCCGATGCGTTCGGCGCGATAATCGGCCTCAGCGCAGCCGACGGCTTGCAGGTATTGCGTGCCGGTCGGCGAAGATTGAGTGACGATGTTGAGGCCTTTGTGCCCCCAATGGCTCGGCATCTGGCGCCCGCCCGACGCCGGATCATCGGCGGCGGCGGTGCTCTGCATCAGCATCTCGGTCGCCGTAACGCCGAGCGTTAAACAGAGAGCACGGTCGCGGTAGTAAGGATAAAACCAGTCGTAGCCCGCCTTGAGGGCGAGACCGGCGGCGACGAGTACGGCTTCGTGCCCAGCGCCGGAGATCTGAAAGAAGATCTTATTTTGCCGCTTGAGTTGAATCTCTTTGTCATCAATGCGCCGCGACATGTACATCAAGCGATAGATTCTGAGCATCGTGTCGCGATCCAGTCCGTGATACTTTTCGATTTGCGGTTGAACGGCCATGCTTTTCTCCGTAGTCAGGGGGTGATGTTATTTCGACTTAGGTAAAGTTCGCCTTGATAATCCTTAATTCCGATGCACACTCTATCAAGAAATCCATGTCTCCCTAAAACGTCGCGGGTGAAATTTGCGTCCGCTGTGAATTACACCTTCGAATCAAAATCAAAACTCAAAACCGATAAAGTGATCTGGTGCCCGTAAGCGAAAAATGTACCATTCGTCGTGTGAAATTCTTGTCGGTATCCGCTTTCAATATCCAACCCTAGATAGCCACCATAGACTCTTTGAAAAATGCAGTGGGTTGCACCTGTATCCAGCTTGGTAGCTACATTGACAGAGCGAGTCCCAATAGATAATTGGGCAGGAACGGATATCCCACTTTTACCTGAATCGTAGAGATGAAGCACCTCACAAGCA
>CAYXVU010000402.1:1473-2561 GCA_964468725.1 uncultured Clostridia bacterium | reverse complement strand
CATTACGTCCGCCCATCGTTCGGGACCTCGGACGACCGAAAAGAGACATTGGCTGAAGGACCCGTGCTCAGGCCGGATGGCAGCCCGCATGAATGGACGCTTCGCTACGATTCAGGACCGGCCGACGGAAACGGCGTCGTATCTGTAACCTTGGACGGTCAGGAGGCAAAGCTGAACGTTTCTCGAGAAGCGAAAAAGGGAGACGCCGTGTTCGACCGCTTCGGGGTCCTCAGTTGGCACAGAGGAGGTCAGTTCGTGGAAATCTATTTCGACGATTTGAGCTATACGGTTGCAGATGCCCGATAGACTGTGTTTGGGGACTGTGTCCCGAACGCGGGGGGGTATTCACTGCTTCTATTGCGGTAAAATTGTAGAAGTCCGCGTGTCATGGAACGAATGGCGCATAGCGGTGCTTCGGATATATTCCGTTCGCGAAATGAAAGGCCACGATGCAAACCGCACCATTGCCCAACAACGAAGCTGAGCGGCTCGCCGCTCTCTACGAACTTAAGATCCTCGACACGCCGGCCGATGTCCGCTTCGATAGAATCACGCGCCTGGCCAGCCGGGCCCTGCGTGTACCGATGGCTTTCGTATCGCTGGTGGACAAAGATCGCCAGTGGTTTAAGTCCCGGTGCGGACTGGCCGCCCGCGAGACGGCCCGGGACGTTGCGTTCTGCGCGCATGCGATTCTCGGAAACAAACCGATGATTGTTGAAGACGCGTTGGCCGATCCGCGTTTCTCGGACAATCCCCTTGTTACGGGAGAGCCTTTTATCCGGTTTTATGCCGGCCACCCTTTGTCGGTGGGCGACGGACTCGTGGTCGGAACGCTTTGCGTCGCGGACTCGAAAGCGCGCCAGATTAGCCAGGAAGAGATTGACGACTTGCGTGAATTTGCGCGCGCCGTGGAAGACCAGTTTTCGCTCATGGAGATCGTTGAATTGCAACGTGATTTACGCGTTTCCCGAGAGCGTCTGAGCGCCGCCAACACCGAACTCAAACGTCAAAATGAATTCATTCGCGAGGTTTTTGGGGCGCACATGACCGGTGAAGTCGCGGATTCGTTGTTGGACTCCGCCCGGGCC
>CAYXVU010000402.1:0-1463 GCA_964468725.1 uncultured Clostridia bacterium | reverse complement strand
GCACCTCACGCTTCTCATGTGCGACATGCGCGGATTTACATCCCTCGCCCAGACCATCGCCGCCGACGCAGTCATTCGGCTTCTGAACCGTTTTCTTGGCGCCATGATAGACATCATATCCGCACACGGCGGCGTAGTCGACCAAATCATGGGTGATGGACTTCTCGCGACCTTCGGTGCGCTAAACGCACAAGACGACGACGCCCTCCGCGCCGCCGCGCGCGCGATCGATATGCAAAACGCGATGCCGGCGGTGAACGCCGTGAATATCGCAGAAGGACTGCCCTCGATAGGCATGGGAATCGCCGTCAATGGCGGAAGTGTGATCGTGGGAAACATTGGGTCGACTTCCCGGATGAAATACAGCGTAATCGGCAGCGCCGTTAACATCGTTTCGCGAATTCAATCGCTTTGTCTGGCAGGACAGATACTGCTGTCCGACGCGACATGGCGTGAGGCCGGCCCAGGTTTGACGGCAGCGGGCAGCATGCGCGTCAAGCTTCGCAGCGTCGAAGGAGGGTTGACTGTCCACGACCTAGTCGGTGTAGGCGGCAAATACAACCGGACGCTCGAGGCCTAAGCCCGGCAATCGAGAGGCATTTGCGCCGCCGGCCATGTTCAAACAGCGGCACGGACAAAACGGGAGAATTGCGGGTTGGCGCAACGGCCATTAGTCGTCCTGCTCGGATTCGCCACGGTATTTGCGAGTACGCTTTGCCTCCTTTGGCTGCTGCCATTGTCTCCGATTGCCGCGCTGCAACGCGGACTTTATTGGGACTACGCGTCTCACCTGCTGTTTATCGCGATCGCCATGTTTTCTATGGTTGCTTTGCGGCGCGCTCCCGTCGAGTATGGGCTCTCGACGCGAGCATGGCGAAGAGAACTCAAAGTGGGCGGTGTCTGCTTCGCAGTACTGGCGTTCGCGCCTCCCGCCGTCCACGCTCTTGCCGGACCTGTTTCGCTCGCGCACAATTCTGTGGGGTTTGTGCTTTCAACGGTTATTTTCCAACTCGTTTTCGCCGGGTTCGGTGAGGAGCTGTTTTTTCGCGGTTTCATGCAGGGGGAACTTGACCGCGCAATGGGAAAGCCCTATCGATTGCTGAATGTTGAATTCGGTTGGGGTCTCGTTGCGACAGCATTGCTGTTCGCCGTGGGACATTTACTTAACCCGTTTTCCCCATTCGAGGGCCGGTACGCGCTCGATTTCGGGGCGTTCTTCCTAACGGGAGTGGCCGGGCTGATCTTTGGATTCGTCCGGGCACACTTTGGAAGTATTCTGGCGGCCGCGATGTTGCACGGCGCGTGGGACCTCCCGATCACGATGTTTGAACTCGATACGCCGGGGCAATGGGCAATGAGCGCCTCTATTTTCGCCGTCTGCTGGTATCTGGCCAGGGTCTTTGCAGCGGAGTCCCGTGAAAGGCTTGCAACAGATGAGTAATATTGGGGTTTAAGGGCCGGTG
>CAYXVU010000401.1:0-2574 GCA_964468725.1 uncultured Clostridia bacterium | reverse complement strand
GTCACCGGCTTGAGTGAGGCGTACGAAGGTCGGACGCAAAAATCCGTAATCAGGGCGCGCCTCGCCGTTGGTCTTCGATGAGGCCGCCGCTTCGTTTGTCGGCAGCAGCGACACGATAAATTCGCGCCACTGCTCCGGCGTAGCCTCACGCGAGGGCAACTCCATCAGCTTCGCCCAAGCGCCGCTGTTTAGATATAGCCCTTTGCTCAACGGATAGGCTTTTGCCGAATGGGTGTGCCCATGAATGACGACATCCGCGCCTTGATTGAGAATGAACTCGACTTTCTCGCTCTGCTCATCGGGATGAGCAATGTCGAAGAAGCCATCCTCGCCGGAGTAGCTCTGAAAATGCTCAACCAGATGTTCGATCTTTTGTTCGACGGAGGTCAGGGCATCTATGGAGGTCTTTGCCCATGTCGCCCACCTTGAAAACCGGTTGCGGATGGATTCAAGCATCGGAGCCGCCTTGACCATATTGGCCGGGTTTTTGTCATACCGGATGTCGCTGATGAGTTTGCGTTTGTAGGCATCAAGCAACTTCTCAGGCAACCCCATCAACTCGGCGTTTTTCGGGAGGAAGGCCCATAAAATGGGTAAAACGGCTTCGCGTTCGGGTTTGAGGATGTCCATCCATGGGAACTGCTTGCGTTGTTCGGCAATAAAATCAACCACCAGGCGACTGCCGGGAGGCGGTTCGTAGGCGAATCGGTCATGGGCAGCTTGCTGAATTGCATAGGCTAAGAGTCCGCGACTCTCCAGATTGGCTGCCCGTCTCAAGGCGTTGTGATCTATCCAATTCCATGGGTCATACATATCTCCGTGTTCGATGACTGCCTTGACCTTGCCAACTCGTAAAACGGCGGCTTCGCCATGCACAAGCCAGCGCAAACTGGCATTCCGGTCTGCTACGGTGAGAGATTCTTCTACGACACGCTGAACTTCCGGCAGCGCCAATTCGGGGTCATGATTGCCGCCGAGCATCACCAATCGGTGATGCGGCGAGCGCGCTAGGCGAGCCAGCGATTGACAGACTTCTTGGTGATGCTCGCAGATTGCGCGCATGCGCGTAGGGGCTTGCGTCAAGTCGAACGTCCGGCTCGAATGAGCCTCTTCGCTGATGAGAAAGTCAAAGATGTCGCCTGCCAGAATCACGATACCGGCAACCTCTTCCCTCACCCAGTCGAAGAAATGTGCTAACGCTTGGTCGGCTTGAAATAAGCCTCTATCCCGCTCAGCAGCCAAATGTAAATCGCTGACCACTATTACATCGTTAGACATCCACATAACTCATTCGCTCCGCTCTTCTCTCCGGCTTGTCTCTGATAGCTTTCAGTAGCTCTTGTCTTCAGGCGATGCCGGTCGAAAGGTGCTGCGCTGCAAGTGAGAGGAAAGAGCGACCAAAGAAGCCTGGAAGGAAACGGACTCGATTCCAGGCTTTCTTTGGCTGCATACCCGTACTCCTTGCTTTGATAACGGCTCCGGCCATCCGTTGCCGCGTCAGTTCGGTTCGGCGTTTAGAGGCCGTCGTTGCTAGCGCGTCTGCGAGTAACCCGTAGCCGTTTTGCCAGTCACGAAATACGGCCTTGTACTGACGTAAACGCCCAATGTCGAATCGTCAGTGTTGGTCGTGGGCAGAGTAAACGTTTCCGGCTTCTCTGCTGCGGACGTTGACGCACCAATCATCCTGTCCGGCCCCAACGAAGAGGTAACCGAAACCGTGAAGGTGTCGCTTGCGGTAACGCGCGCGACCTCATTCGACGGTGTGGACAAAGTCCTCTGTGAGGGGTGGGGGCTGTTAGGGCTACCTGCAAAAGTAGCGCTGGAAAGGTAACCGATGGTGAACACTAAGAGCAGCAAGCGAATCATTGATTTATTCATAACCTCTTCTCCTTTTTTTCTGGTTGAGGGGCTAACCGCTAATGAAACGACGGAACGGTTTCACCCGGCATTCACGACCTGGCAATTCAAACCCCGGTTAGCAATTCGACGGTTTGATCTGCGCCCAACGCTTTGTTGGTTTGCTTGCAAATCGTGCTGCGCGGCAACCCTTTGGGGGACATCCAAGGGTGATTCATTTCTACGCCTTTGTCTGTCATTAGCAACCTCCTTTCTTGCGCCTTTCTTTCGGCACGCCTTCTTCTCTAGGCATTCGCTGTGCCAAAAACGCCTAAGAGATAACTGTTGATAAACAGAGGCTTGAGCCGATTATGTTCGTCTGAGGGGGCAGCGAGTGTTCGATTGGACGGACAAGAATTCCGAATTGCCGGAAAAGCGTCGCTCTGCCAAACGAGAGAGCTATGGCCGGTTGCAGAGTGTGTAACTGTGAAGAATCTTCTCTTTGCGCCTCGCCGGTGAAGGGATTTGGGTCGCCGCGAATTACTTACCGCTATCGGTGCGGACTCTCGGTTAGTGGGCGATCTGAATGGCCGCTGACCTTGTGACAAAAGAGAAGGAATTACTGAGCGACGATAATCGGAGAGGCGCTTGGTTCTCTCGATGACCAGGCTTCTGGTCGTACGGGGCTGGTTTCAATCCAGTAGTCGTACCACAAACTCAGATTCAAGAGCGTCCACA
>CAYXVU010000400.1:0-2580 GCA_964468725.1 uncultured Clostridia bacterium | reverse complement strand
ACTCTGCCTTGAATGCCAGCGGCTTTGGCCATCGGCGGATAGCTCGGTTGCACACGGCGAATGGCCAAACCTTGCAGCAACTGACTGCGAATGATTTCTTGTTTGGGTGCAGGTTTGGGCGTCTCTTCAACGACCGGTTTGGGCGTTTCGCGCGGGCGCGGCGGCGGTTCGGTGATGACTGTAGCGGATGGCGGCAAGCCGCCGTCAACGCCGTCAGGCGACCCCGGCCCGTTGCCCGACCCCGGCCCTCCCGACGGGTTGGAGTTGCCATCGCCGATTGGATTAATGTCTATAACCGGCGGATGCGGATTCGGCGGAGCAATATCGGTCGGCGGCTTTGATGCAGAGACATAGCCGGTCGTCTGTTGTTTGGGCGTCGGGCGTTGTCCGTGCTCCGGCGTACCCTTGTGCAGGGGCGGTGGGGGCGGCGCGACCATCGAAATGATCGAAGCGAACTCATCATTTAACTTTGCCTCGTAAGCGAAAATGCCTCCGACAAGGAGCAACGAAAAACTGAGCAACCAAGCGGCAGAGGTGATAACGAAAAACTTTCCTCGTTTGTCTTGCTTGCGGCTGACGGCAGACTCGACTAATTGATCGAACATAAGCGTTCTCCTACCTGTTTGAATTTTCCTGAAGCGGCGCAATCTCCTAACCTTGCTCGTTTGCTTGAAACTGCGCGCTTCGCGCAAACAAGTGAGGTAGCTGACAAGTAAGGTGGCGCTATGCCGAATTAGACACCGCGCAGCGAGCTTTGTTCCGCTCGATAAAAAACCGACCTGCGAAGGGAGGCTCATCCTGACAAATCCTTCTGAACTCGGATTCGTGTGGGTTCGCGTAGCTTCGCAGATGAGTTTCGCGATAAACTGACGCGCGCATGATTGAGATCGCTTTCAAACTGCTGGATGAAGAGTTGCCGCAACCTCGTTATCAACACGCGGGCGATGCGGCTTTTGATCTGCCGAGTCGCATTGATTGGCTGTTGGAGCCGGGCGCGCGTGCGACGATTCCGACAGGGCTGGCGCTGGCCATTCCGCAAGGCTATGCGGGGCTCGTCCTGCCGCGCAGCGGACTGGCCGCGCGGCACGGCATCACGCTCGTCAATTCGCCCGGATTGATTGATGCGGGCTATCGCGGCGAAATTGCGGTTGTCCTTCTCAACACCGATGCCCAAACCGCTTTTTCCATCAAACGCGGAGAGCGCATCGCGCAGTTGCTGATTCAACGCATTGAAGAGGCCGTATTGAAACGAGTGGATGAGTTGAATGAGACGACGCGCGGCGCGGGCGGCTTCGGCAGCACCGGGCAGACGTAAAGCCGGAGGGTTTCGTAGGGACGACCGGGTTGTCGAATCGGTAGATGCCTGATAGATGCCTGATAATCGAAACCCGGTCAGGAGCGATCTGTATGAGAATGATGGAACAGGTCGCTCCTGACCGGGCGGAGTAGGAAGAGCCGCGTTTGGCAATAAACGGAGGCTCCGCAATGGAGCCTCCGATTATTGCAGCACCAGAATGCGCAGGCGATAGCCCTGACTGCCATCAAAAGCGCTGACGCCGACGATGTAAGTTCCTGCTGGTAGCGGCGGCGTAGCGATAAGCTCATTCGACTGGGTGCCGCCGCTTAGGTCTAGCAGGTTGGGGTCGGCCAGCGAAGACTTCTTCTTATTCACTGTCGAGAGGAATAAATAGAGATCGAGGTCGCCCACACCAGAGGTTGCTTCTAGCGAGATGATAACTCTCGTTGGCGCTGTCAGCGTGAAGCGATAGAGGTCCTCAACTTTGTCCGACTGACCGCCGCCGAAATCTACTTTCAGTTTGGAAGCATCGGTCACAGCCGCCGCGCCGGTCAGTTCGGCAGGCACGGTGATGCGCGGCGCTTTTTTCCCGATTTCATTGGGCTCCGTTTCGGTGGCCACGATGAGCGGCGCATCGCTGAACCCGTTGAGGATGATATCAATGCCGGTCGTCACTTGTCCGGCTACCACATTGACGGGTTCGAAATCGCTCGCCACATCGCTGGCAGTACCCGATTCTCGCTCACCGTTGAAGGCTTCTTGCACAACGAGCGGAAACTGCACGGCTAGCGGCCCGATGCCCGAGCCGCCGACGGCATCCGAGGGCAGTTGCTGAATCTCAATTAGGTATTGGCCATCGGGCAGACCTTGAATGCGATACGTCCCGTTGCCGAAATCGAGTCCCGTAACCGCGCTCGATACAGTTGCCAGAGAGTCGGTTGCCCCATGACTGGGCGGAATTTGTGGCACGCCGTCCGCGTCGGGCGTTACGCCTGATGGGAAGGCTTGCGTGCCGAGGACTGGCGGATAAGGAGCTTGCGAGATGCGTCGTGCGACCACATTGATACCGTTGATAGGAATGTCACCCGAGGTCGTTCGAATCAACACGCGCCCCTCAACGCTGCCGCGTTCGGTGAAATACTCCGGCGTCGGATAGAGATTCGAGAGCGCGTTGTGCGTGTCGAGATCGAGGGTGGCAATGAAGAAACCGGAGTCCGGGAATTGCCCTTGCAGTTGCGAGCCGAGCGGCGCACTAAAGAGGAAGGTAAACACCGTTTCCGTGA
>CAYXVU010000399.1:0-2606 GCA_964468725.1 uncultured Clostridia bacterium | reverse complement strand
AATTCGTCGTAGAGGTCTTCGATGTCAACGAGGGCGACCGTCAGCCCTTGACTGCTACGCAACTGTTGCAAGGGTTCAAGCGCGGGGAAGAATTCGCGTTTCGAGATGATTAACAAATCGGCGGCGTTGGTTGGATTGCGCCAGGTCGACGGTTGGTTGGCGATGATGGATGCAGGCGATGTGAATTGCGAATCAACCACGGCAAGCAAGATGCGGTCGCCGCTACCCGGTATGCCCGCGACGAGTTGAAAACCGTCTTTGCTGCCGGAGATGCTGGTTTTGATTTCGCTCACGGTATTGGCATCGGTGATATCAAAGAGGCGAAGGTTGGCGGCGGTAAACCCGCCGACAGTAATTTTGTCACCAGCTTTGGCAGTGAACTTGAGCGCGTTTGCTTCGGCAGTGAAAGAGTGCGAGAAAGTCAGTCGCAGATAATCCACCAGCGAAATGTCGCTCACGCCACCTTCGCTCGTAAGGCGCACGGTGTTTTCTCCTTCACGAAGCAGAGATGAATTGATTGAGGCGGTGATTTTGCTTGATGATTGATTCGAGAAATTGAGACGCGCCACCTCTGTGCCGTTTAGCTGCACCCGCACGGTATGAGATTTTTGCGTGACGCCTTGCAGAGCAACTTCCAAAGTCGCAGAGGTTGAAGCAGCACGATTCAATTTGTTGACCGTAAGCGTCTGGTCAAGCGGTGCAGAGGTGACGAGCGCGCCAAAGAAATTTTCCTGGCCGCCGTTTCTGAGCGCGGCAAAATAGACCGTACGGTCGCGGCGTTCGATGGTCGCGGGGAAACCGGAAACAGATGAAGACACGCCTTCTGCCTCTACAGTCTGAATGCGCTTACCGGGTTGTTTGCCCGTGACGAGCCAGTAGGTGCGCGCATCAGTCGAAGGCGTGTCTATGGCGATGCCGTAAAATTCGATTGTCTGCAAAAGCCCGTCTTTATTGGTTGAAACTGCGATGGGGACTTCTGTGCCATCAACGAAGAGTTGCAAAAATCGGGGGTCGGCTTTGGGAGCAAGCCCGGCGGCAAGCAGTTGCGATTGCAAGATTCTGTAAATGCCTTCGCGCTTGACGGCGATTTTAATGGCGGCTTGCGGAGTTAAAGCGATTTGTGTTTGCAAAGCCGCGCCTGTAGGTGTTGCAGGCGTAGCGAAGCGCGCAAGCGGCGCGGAGCCGAGACCGTTAGCGAGCGTGGCTTGACGCCTGCCGATTTGATCGAGGAGGTCTGAGCGTTTTTGCGCCTCTTGAGCATCTTTCGGCGGCGTTGAAGTGAGAGCGAATGGACCATTCATTGTGGCTTTGCCGCTCAGGTCAAGGTCTTCGAGATAGTAGCGAATAACTTTGCCAACAGGCGGCGTATCCGCCCAATAATAAGTGTGACCCGATAAGAGCGAAGTGCCCTGTCCATCGGTGAGAGCGGAACCGGCGATGAGTTGCGGAGTGATGCGCGAGCGAATGCCATCAACTTCGCGGTAGATATTGAAGCCGAGATTATCCACTTCAAAGCCAGTCTGCCAGGCGATGAGAACTTGATTGCCCTCGGCGATGGCGGCGAAGCGTTCGAGTTTAGCTAAAGTGGGACTGCCGACGATACCGATGTTGGTGCCGGTAAATTCCGAAGTGTTGTTATCGCCGTCGGTAGCGGTAGCGACAATTTTATCGCCGGGAGAGATGCCGAGCGCCGCAGCATTACCGGCGTCGAAAGTGGCAATGCCGGGCGTGCCGTTGTTGAAATCGCCGATGGTGTAACGAGTGCTGGCGAGGAAGGTCTGCCCTTGTAGATTGGCGCTGGCGTCGGCTTTGAAGAATTCGATATAGAGACCATCCGTGCCATAGTTGGAATTGGTGGGAGCGGAATCCACCTTGTATTGCAGAATGAGATTGCCGCTGACATTGATTAAGGCACTGACGAACTCAGGATAGTTTTGCAAGTTGTTACCGCCTGAATCCGCATCGCCGGGGTCGTTGAACGTATGGCCGGGCGCGCCGAGGTCGATGCCCAGACCCGCATTGCCGTAAATTGAATTGGGATCAATGAGATTGCAATGTCCGGCAGTATCATCTACCCGTACACCCGCGCCGCCGTTCTCAGAAATGATGTTGCCGGAGTTTGCTTCGGGGCCGCCGATCTGGTTCATCTTTGCGCCGTTGCTGATTAAAACGCCGTCTGAACCGTTGGCGTGTATGAGATTGTTCTTCAGCTTATTAAATGTCGCGTTGGCACCATCGATGAGCACTCCGAAGCCGTCATTATTGGCAATGATGTTCTTCAAACCGTTATTAATATCGCCAATGATGGTGTTGACTGCGTTGTTGACGACAATGCCAGCCCCGTTACCCAATCCGCTCGACCCGTTTTCATCGGTGCCGATGATTGAGTTGTTGATGATATTGTCGGACGAGGCGCCGCCTATAATCTCAATGCCTTTATCGATGTTTCCTGAAATGATGTTTTTTATTGAATCATTCACATCACCGATCAAGACATCGATAGCATTTTCAAGTTGGATGCCGATTTGATTTGAAACTTTCGAGAGCGTGCCATCAACTTCCCTGAAGACACCGAGATTCGTTACAGCAAGGATATGGCGTTCCTG
>CAYXVU010000398.1:0-2608 GCA_964468725.1 uncultured Clostridia bacterium | reverse complement strand
TGATAGAGAGCCTGCCCTTGCCGACCCGACAGCCTGTAGTCTGAAAAAATCAGGCTACTCTTATCGCATCACAAGACAGCAGCCTGCCACTTAGGCGAAGCGTTCGAGCAGAGATTCGAGGCGTTTGCGATGAGTGCGGCTAACGCGCAACTCTGTGCCGTCGCGCAAGACGACCAAACAGTCGCCGTGAAACCAATCTTTCAATGCTTGTACGCGGCTGAGGTTGACAATCGTCGAACGGTGAATGCGGAGAAAGCGGTTCGGGTCGAGACGAGATTCGAGGCTCCCCAGATGGCCGCGCAGCAGATGGACTTTATTGCCCGTGTGCAGTTTGGTGCAGTAGCCGTCGGCTTCTAACCAATCAACCTCATCAACCGATACAAAACGAATCTCTCCCTCCGTTTTGATGAAGAAGCGTTGCACGGGTGAGGCCGCTGCGGCTTGTGCGGCGGGCCGCTTTTCTTCGTGCGCCGCGCGGTATTGCGCTACTAATGTTTGCAGTTGCGTGCCGAAGCTTGCGGCTTGTTTTTGCTGATGTTGCTCTTTAGCTCGCGCCACCGCTTGGTAAAAACGTTCGTCGGAAAAAGGTTTGAGCAGATAATCGAGGGCGCTCACTTCGAAAGCTTGCAAGGCGTATTGATCGAAGGCGGTGACGAAGATGATCGTCGGCAGATGGTCGGGAGCAAGACCGGCAATCACCTCGAAGCCATTGCCGTGCGGCATCTGCACATCAAGGAACAACAAATCGGGCGTCAATCTTTGAACCTCAGCAATCGCCTGTTGCCCATTGCTGCATTCGCCGATGATGTCAATCTCCGGGTCGCGCGCCAGTAGGGTTCGCAGACCTTTGCGCGCCTGCACTTCATCGTCTATCAGTAGAGTGCGAAGCTTCTCCATTTATCGTGTCTCTGTCCGACGCGCTAGCGGAATCCGAAGATGGACTTGCACCCCTGTCGGCTCGACGTTTCGAATGGTCAATTCCTGTTGCTCGCCATAAAGCTGTGCCAATCTCTCTCGAGTATTGGCCAACCCGATGCCTGCGCGGCTCTGCCAGTCGTCGCTCAGCCCCAACCCATCGTCTTGCACGGAGAGGTGCAAATAACCGTTTTCCCGTCGGGCGCGAATGCACACGACACTCGCCGACGATGATTCGGCGATGCCATGACGGATGGCGTTTTCGACCAGCGGTTGCAAAATCAGATGAGGAACCGACACCGGTAAACAATCTTCCGGCACAGCGATCTCGATTCGCAAACGGTCGGCGAAGCGAAATTGTTCCACCTCCAAATACCGCCGCACAAAGTCGAGTTCGTCGCCGAGCGCGCGTTCCTGCCCTGAACCGTCCTGCAATGAATGGCGCAACAGATCGCCCAATCCGGCAATCATCTGCACGGCTTCGGCATTTTCTTGATTGCGCACCAGCATGGCGATGGTATTGAGCGCGTTGAAGAGGAAGTGCGGTTGCAATTGCCTCTTCAACGCTTGCAGTCGGGCGCGGGTCAATTGCTCTTCCAGCGCACGGGCATGGGCTTCTCGTTCGCGGTATTTGCGATAAGAATCTTGCGCCAAACCAGCGCCGAGCAGCGCCCAATAAAAGAGCAGCTCGACGTAAAAGAGCACTTGCCCCAACCGCGCGAACTCGCGCCAAAACGGGAACGGCGTGTCCGTGCGAAAAGGGGCGATAAGGGTGAACAGAGTCGCCAGAAAGAGAAGATGCCCTGCCCCGAAACCAATCGCCAATCCGAAATGCGCGAGGGTGACACGCAACCAGTTTGGTCTTCGCAAAGGGAGGTTACGTGCTAAGGCAAAGACGAGCGGCGCGGCCAATGCCCAAAATGACCAAAAGAGCAAGTTGAGGACGAGCTGCAAGCCGAGTTGTACCTCTTCCGCCGTATTCCTAGCCATGAGCAGGCGTTGCATGGTGACGATCAGCGATAAAAGGAGCCAGACGCTAATAATCAACAGCCATTGTCGCCCGCGCGGCGGCTTGCTCTTTTTCGTCTCCCCAGTTTGTGATGGACTCTCTGCCATTGGCTTCGTCCTGCTTTTGTAGCATAACCGGAGGTCTGACGGCGACCCTGACATCTTGATGCTTGCGCGCTTTGCCAGTCGCCTTCTACAATCTGCCGCCAATCGCCCAGTTGAACAGGGATTCAAGCAGTGGATTCAATCTCTTTTGTACAGCATCAAGAGGTCAGCATGAAATACCGCTTGCTCTCATCGGTCATCATCAGTGTGGCGCTTGCCATCTGGATCGGTGGCGTTGCGCAACCCGCCGCCGCGCAACGGCGCGATGCGCTCACCTACACGATCAGATTTCCTGCGCCCGCATCCTCCATTGCAGAGATTGAATTGCTGGTGCCGACGGAGGGGCGGAAAGTCGTTACCTTGATGATGCCGGTTTGGTCGCCGGGATTTTATCGCCTCGAAGAGTATGCCTCTCGCGTCGAGAACTTCGCAGCCCGTACCCTCGACGGCAAATCGCTCACGGTTGAACAGCCGCAGAAGAATCGCTGGCAGGTGCAGACGCAGGGGGCATCGCGGGTGATCGTTTCATATGGCTTGCGCTGCACCGGGCGTTCAGTGACGACCAATGCGGTCAACGAGT
>CAYXVU010000397.1:0-2655 GCA_964468725.1 uncultured Clostridia bacterium | reverse complement strand
TCGAGTACGGAGCGCACGGCGTAGCGACCGAGCAGCAGACGCGTCAAGTAGCGAATGGCTTGGTTGCCGAACCAACCTTTAAGGCGCAAGACCAGATTGAAGAGAAGGAGCGCCCCTTTGTTCAGCCCTTGAAATGGATCAATGCCGTACTGACGGACTTCAGGCGATTTCTTCTCCAACCCGATGCTCATCAATTGCTGATGTTTTTCCGCTTTGTTATCCGCCGTCAGAAAGCCCATCGCTACAGCGATTTCGTGCACGCCTGTGATATTGAGCAAGACCAACACCCACAACTCCACCATCATCAAGGCAACGCCCCAGGCCAATGCGCCCCAAGCGACTGGCAACGTCCATCCCATAACGTTCAGTGTCGCTGTGGCTGCGCGAAAGCGCTCGGCGAAGTAATAAAGCGGCAGATAATAGGCCAAAAATCCCATCACCGAACAGATTGCGGCAGCCGACATAATCACCCGCTGAACGCGCTGCAGTTGCTTGCTCTCTTCGGCATTCAGACGATGCAACTGCCCATCAGTCGCAACGCGCCGCACAGGCAAGCGATGGTAGAACTGCTCGGTCAGATTCATGACTGGGCGAGACTACCAAATCAGGCTCTGCGGTGAAAGCGTTTTCCATCATCACCAATAGAGTTTCCCTCTTCGTCGGCCAGCAACCGGATTTCATCAGGGAATTCTTACGCTTCGCCGGAGGCGTGTGGTAGTATGGGGTCGCCTCGAAAGCCTGAGTCGCCAGCGCGTTAGGCCGCAAACGAGCGTCCAAGGTGTGGAATGACGGTTGAAGATTTCCAAAAAACTTTTTCACAAGAGATAGAAGAGTTTCTGGAACGCATTGAGCGGCAGTACCGCGTCACGGTAGACGAGATGGCGGCAACTCTGCACGCTTCCGTTAAAAAGTATCTGCCCGGAACTTTGGCAGAGGATGGCAGCGTTTTGCCGACGGTTCGTCAGGCATTGGTTGAGTACCTTGCATCGCTCAACAGCGATGATCTGTGCCACGCTGTCGCCTGCGCCAAAGGGGACGACGAAGCGTGGGAAGATTTCTTCCGCGACTATCGCAGCTATCTGGTCAACGTTGCGCGCACCATGACACAGGACGCGAGCGCCGCTGAGCAACTGGCTGATTCGACCTTCGCGGAACTGTATGGGCTACGAGAAACCGAATCCGGACGGGTGAGCAAGTTTTCGTTCTATTCGGGACGCGGTTCGCTGCGGGGATGGTTGCGGGCTGTCGTCTTTCAGTTATCGGCGGATTCGCATCGCCAGACCAGTCGCTTTGTGCAGACGGAGGAACCGGAAGATATGGATCGGTTAGCCGGGCTGCCCGATAATTCCGAACGCGCCCTCGATGACCTGACGCACGAATTGCCTTATGTTCGCAAACGCTATCAGGAAGCTGTCGCTGATGCGTTGCGACGGGCGCTGTCGGAGATGGAGGCACGGGATCGTCTGTTGCTGGCCTATTACTATTATGACGAAATGACGTTGAAGGAGATCGGTCAATTGTTTGCGGTTCACGAAGCGACGATCAGTCGCTGGTTGACCAAGGTACAAAAGCGGGCGCGCAAGCTGGTCGAAAAGAGTTTAGGGCGCGATCATGGCTTCAAAAGGCGCGAGATCAGCGAAGCGATGGAGCTGGCCGCCGAACAGATGGACATCAATGTGCGCGAGTATTTAGTCGAAGCCGCAGCGTCCGATTCGCCGACCGAACGCAGAAAGAGTATAAAAGCATAAAACTCAGAAAAATTACGCAAGCAACAGGTGTTGCGGCGTTCTCTGGGA
Organism: uncultured Clostridia bacterium; assembly: GCA_964468725.1. Taxonomy (GTDB): domain Bacteria; phylum Acidobacteriota; class Blastocatellia; order UBA7656; family UBA7656; genus CAYXVU01. The sequence goes on along the minus strand of CAYXVU010000397.1, from coordinate 859 downwards.
GGAGAAATAAAAGCAGTGAAGAAGGTCAGTAAAATCGAAGATGGGGTGCTCGGCAATCTGCTCCGTTCGCAACTTCACCACCATGAAGCAACGAACCGAAATTGTGAGGGATTCGACGCAGATTTAGCCAACGCCTACATCGAACACGCCTTGCCTCTTATCCAACAAACGCACTACGAAAGTCATATGGCGGCTTGCGCTGATTGTCGTAAGCTGACGGTTGGGCTTTTGCGTATGGCGACTGCCGAAGGGGTAACGGTCAACTTGAATACCGCGCCGGTGGAAATATCTGCTCTGCATTGGTGGCAGTCGTGGAAAGGATTTGCCCTCACTTTGGCAACGCCGCGCGTCGCCTTTGCCGCGGTCGCCCTCTTTGCGTTGGCTATCGGGCTTCCCTGGTTTTTGTCGAACCGAACCCGCAACACAGCCAACCAAGCCGTTCACTCATACGCTTCCGATGCCGCCACATCTCCGACAAACAATGCTCCGCTTGCCGACGGGTCGGCCAACACACTGCCGAACACACCAACCTCTACGACCGAAAAGGGCAGAAGCACTGCATCCGGTTCTTCATCGTCGCAAGGTGAAAGCGAAGCCAGCCCGACAGGCGGACTGCTAGCCCTTCATCAGCCACCTGCTGAATCCCCTTCTCCAGCGGCAACGGTTGCCGCCGAGACGCCTTCGCAACCCAAACCGGAAACGGAAGAACCGGCTAAAGAGGAGACGGCTGGCAAAGAAGCGCGTAGCGAAGCCGCTGCCCCGCCAACGGCACAGCCTCCGGCGGCAGCCGATAAACCCATTGACAAAATCAGTCCGGCGGAAGCGAGAGAACTGCCGCGCGAAAGCAAAGATTCCGAAC
>CAYXVU010000396.1:0-2662 GCA_964468725.1 uncultured Clostridia bacterium | reverse complement strand
TCTTTGAGCGCCTGTTTGCAGGGAGCAAGGGTGCGCTCGATCAAATCGGCGATCAGCGTTTCGAATTCACTCCGCGTCAGGTCGCGGCGATATTCTCCACCCAGTTGAGCGCCGAGGTCGCAGGCAATGGTTACGGCATCGGCTTCGGAGAGTTCGTGTTTGGCTTGAATGACCGCTTTGCGAAGCGTCTGAAAGGCCGTCGGATGATCGGTAAGCCGTGCGCCCGTGTGCGCTGCGACGTCATCGAGAACGAGCGTAATGAGGCGATTATCAATATCGTCGCCGCCCAGATGGGTGTCGCCGCCCGTCGCCAGCACTTCGAAGATGCCGTCTTTGAGCTTGAGCACCGAAATGTCGAAAGTGCCGCCGCCGAGATCGTAAACCGCCACTAGCGCTTCGTCGCGTTTGTCTATGCCGTAGGCGAGCGAAGCGGCGGTTGGCTCGTTGACAATCCGCAGCACGTCGAGTCCTGCCAGATGCCCCGCATCTTTGGTCGCCTGTCGCTGCGCATCGTTAAAATAGGCGGGCACGGTGATGACCGCTTGGGTAATCTCCTCGCCGAAAAAGTTCGATGCCCGCTCTTTGAGTTCGCGCAGAATGAAGGCGGAGATTTCCGGCGGTGTGAACTGACGCTCGCCCATCTGAAAGCGAATTACTTGCTCGCTACCCGCCGCGATTTGAAACGGCACGTGGCGCAAATCTTCCTGAACATCGGCGCTGCCTTTGCCCATAAAGCGCTTGACCGAATAGATCGCTTGGCGCGGTTCGGTGATGAGCCTCTCTCTTGCCTCTTCGCCGACCAGCAAGCGATTTTGTTCGGCGTCGTAATAAACAACTGAAGGCACCAGCGCGCCCGCCTGTTCGTCGCGGATAACCTGCGCCCCGGCTTCGCTCATATAGGCGACGAGGCTGTTGGTTGTGCCGAGGTCAATGCCGACGACGCGCGCCGATTTCGGGCGACCGCTCATACTGAGTTCAATGCGAGGCATGGGTAACGATTCCTCCTACGAAAACAGAAAACAGAATACAGAATAGAGAATTCAGGGATTCAGAATAAATGCGGAAGCTGGTGCGCTGCGCTTGCGGTTTCCTTCTGAATGCCGGATTCCGAATTCTGGAATTCATCACCTATCACTTGCCGCTTCTGCCGCAATGTCGCGCACCAGATTGCGAAGGTAAGAGCGATGCGCCAGCAGTTCGCTCAGCCGATGCAAGATGGCTTGTCGCGCTTCGTTGCCGACTGCCTTGCTGACCGCAGCATCCCACTCGTCGAATTGCGCAAGCAGTCGTTGGTCGAGAACGTCGAGCCTTTGCTGTAATCCGACTAGTGTTTGGTTGAGTGCAGCACGGGCTTGCGCGACTTCTTCCGCGTCGGCCATCTTCTTTGCCATCTTCAACTCTTCGACTTGCAGGTTGAGTTCGAAGACCTCTTCGAGCAGATCGGGCGGCGCTTTCTTTTCCGCCTCTTTGAGGCCTTCGAGAGCCAGCAGATATTGGGCGCGGCTTACCGCGTCTTTGAGCGTGCGATAGGCGTCGTTGAGCATCGAAGATCGCTCAATGCTTGCTTGTCGCTGCTCGTCCCCTGCGGTCATAAAGTAATCAGGATGGAGCTTGCGACTGAGCGCGTAAAAGGTCTTCTCCAATGCCGCTTCATCAAGGCGCAGCTTTTTCGGCAAACCGAAGAAGGAGAAATAATCGCTCCCCTCGGTCAGCGGCAGCACCCGCCCGCAAGCCGAACAGATATGTAGATCGCGCGATTCCGCGCCACAATCGCGGCAGCGGTTGGCGTCTGTCGGATCGCTTGTGATCGTTGCTTCGGTCATCACTTTGACAAAAAAATGATGGTTGCGCCGCGCGAGCAGCCAACCATCAAGGTTGATTGGAAACTTGCTGTGGCGCACGCGCCCATGTGCTTAACGCGCGCCTGTCTGTCGGCCTGTTGAGCCGGTTCTGCCCGACCCGCCTCAGACGGCAAACGATTCGCCGCACCCGCACGCGCCCGAAGAGTTGGGATTCGAAAAGATGAAGCCGCGCTGCATCAACCCTTCGTTCTTATAATCGAGCGTCGTGCCGATTAAAAACAGAAAGCTCTTCGCGTCCACAAACAGCTTGATGCCATCAAAGTCAAAGACTTTGTCGCCGGGGCGCGCTTCGGTATCAATCGCCAAGTCGTACGACAAGCCGGAGCACCCGCCGCCTTTGACGCCGACGCGCAAGCCGCCTTGGTTGACATTTTGACTCCGCATAATCTCGCGGACTTTGGCAATCGCCTCTTGGGTCAAGGCAATCGGCTGAGTGACGCTGCTCGTTGGTTCAACAACCGTTGACATAACTCTCTCACTCCCTGATGTCGCCCGGGTTAGGCGCTGACGGCGCTCTCTTCGCTTTGCGACTCAGTGGTGGTTTGCTTCTGCTGATAGTCATGCACCGCCGCTTTGATCGCATCTTCGGCGAGCACCGAGCAGTGAATCTTGACCGGCGGCAGATTCAGCTCTTTAACGATCTCGGTATTTTTGATCGTCAAGGCTTCATCCACCGTGCGCCCTTTGATCCACTCGGTGGCCAAACTCGAACTGGCAATGGCCGATCCGCACCCGAAAGTCTTAAACTTCGCGTCTTCGATGACGCCGGTCTCCGGGTTCACCTGAATTTGAAGCTTCAT
>CAYXVU010000395.1:0-2733 GCA_964468725.1 uncultured Clostridia bacterium | reverse complement strand
ATTTATGTAGCCGCTTCTTCGCTCATCGGCGGCAATGGCCTGCGCTTCGCCTTTCCCGGTGTGCATCGCTCGACCGATAGAGGAGAGACTTGGAAGCAGATATACGAATCGCCCTACTCCGGCGGCACGGCCAATTTCAAAATCGCCACGACCCCGGCCAATCCCAATGTCGTTTATGGATTTGTGGGCGGCAACTTCGGCAATACCGGGAATCGAGCGCAAGTGACCGAAATGCGCGTTCTGTTCAGTAAAAACGGCGGCAAGAAATGGAAGACGACCTTCGCTCCAGAGATTGACTCCGGGCAATTCACCTACAACTGCTATATCGCCGCCGACCCGCTCAACCAAGACATTGTCTATGTCGGCACCCGCGATATTTATAAGAGCCTGAAGCGCGGCAAGGGCTGGTCGCGGGTGACACGCAACTTCTTTTTCAACACCACAGCGATGTCATGGAACTACAATCCGCAAGACTCTAACACTCACCCCGATCAACACGTAATGACCTTTGCCCCGACCCGCCCGACAACCATGTATATCGGCAACGATGGCGGCGTTTTTCAATCCACAGACGGAGGCGTGTCTTTTCAATCGCTCAACGCCACCCTCTCGCTCACCCAGTTTTACACATTGGCGCTACATCCGACCGATGCGACGATCTCCTACGGCGGCACGCAAGACAACGGTTCGCAACGCCGGATGGGCAACAGCAATCAGTGGGAAGAGTTCATTGGCGGCGACGGCGGACATGTCATCCTCAACCCGCTCAACTTGGAGCAGGTCTTTACAACACACGTTCGCACTCGGCTTTTTCGCCACGAACCGAACGGCGATATTTTTGTCATCGGCTCGAATGCGGCTTTCGGCGAAGCGGACAACAGTACGCGCACCGCTTTCATTGCTCCCTTCACAGGCAACGGACGCGATGACACGCTCTATTTCGGCACCTGGCGATTGTTCATCAGCAAAGACCTCGGACGTACATGGACAGCGCCTGCGGGAAATCTCGATTTGACCGCAAGTGCCTTCGACGTTCTCAATGCCATCGCCGTCTCTCCCTCCGACCCGAATTTCATCTACACAGGCTCGCAGCGCGGGCGCGTGATGGCGAGTTCCGATGCCGGTCAGACCTGGCGAGATGTGACCGCAGGGGTTCCGAATCGCACTGTGAAAAGTTTCGCCATTGATCCGCTCGTGCCGACAACCGCCTACCTGGGGCTATCGGGGTTTCGCACCGGTCACGTGTTCAAGACGACTAACGGCGGTGCGACGTGGGAAGACATCAGCGGCAACCTGCCCGATATTCCGGTCAACGACCTGCTGGTCGCCCCCTGGGATAGCAATCAACTCTACATCGGCACCGATATTGGCGTCTTTCGCTCGACCACAGCGGGCGGCGAATGGGAGTCATTCAATGAGGGCTTGCCGCCGGTCATCGTCACCGATCTGGTAGCGCAAGCAAGCGGAGTTCTGCAAATTGCTACCTATGGACGAGGGATGTATCAAATTGGCGGCACGGAACATACCGAAGAGGGGTTCTCGCTCGCGGTTGATCGCATCAGCCAACTGCTCATACCCGATGGGTCTATCAGCTTCACAGTTCAGACCCGCCGATTCGGCGCGTTCGATCAGCCCATTGCGCTCTCGGCAACACCGACCTCCGAACTCTCCGGGCTGACCGTTAGCTTCTCGTCCGAGACCGTGATGCCGGGTGAAGCGGTGCAACTGACCATCCGCGCCGCCGCCGATGCGCCGCGCGAAGTCAGAGATGTCCGCATCGAAGGCCAAGCGGCGGGTATCACCCGATCTCTGACGGTAAGACCGAATGTGCTCGACGGCTTGCCGGTCACGCCTGACGGGCCACGCATCACGGAATTCGACATCAGCGGCGATGAGAGTGCTCTGACCATGACCTTCACCGGCACAGGCTTCGGCAAAAACCCGCGCCTGCTCATCAACGGCGTGGGGCACGCAAACTTCGTCAAGAAAGCCAACAATACGAAGATCGTTTACAAAGGCAGCAACTTCGAAGAGCTAGGTTTTCGCCTTGGATTCAACAGCATTCAAGTCGTAGATGAAAGCGGCAGAGCCTCCAATATCCGCACCCTGAAGCTCTTCCAAGATCAAGGGGTGGTGAGTTCCCCATACGGATGGTGAGCGGCTAACGGCTCGCATACAAACGTCTGTACAGCCGATGTGAAGCAGGGCTGCAGACCGCTAAACGTCCTTCGCGCCTGACGGCTGCCGAGGCCACAGCCGTCAGGCAACCAATCCATTTCGAAGTGGAGAACAAATGATGAGAAAGTGTATCGGCCTATTCTTCGGCATCGCCTTCGCGCTTGCCGCCTTTGCTCAAGAGAAAAGCCTTACCCCCCAAGATGATCGCCCCATCCGCATCACAGCGGAGTTAGTGCAACTCGATGTCGTGGTCACAGATAAAAACGGACAACTGGTGCGTGGCCTTCGTAAAGATGACTTCGAAGTCTTCGAAGAGGGAAAAAACCAGGTCATTAGCTTCTTCGACTTCGTGCAAAGCTCTGCGCCACAGACAACCTCGCAAGGGCGAACTCCTGCCGCTTCGCCTGCCTCTCCGCCACCAGCCGAGAGCGTCGCAGTGGCCGATAGCAAACGCGTATTCGCTTTTGTGGTTGATGATCTGACGATCAAGAGCGAAGACCTGCTGCCGGTGCGCGAGGCTTTGATGAAATATGTCCGCGAGCAAATGCAACCGGG
>CAYXVU010000394.1:0-2746 GCA_964468725.1 uncultured Clostridia bacterium | reverse complement strand
TGCTTCGCTTCACTGCGCCGCTTTGTTCAATCAGTTCGCGCAGTTGTCGGTAAGCAGCGATGGGCTCGGCAGGCAACGCCGTAAGCCGGTTGGCTTGCGGTTCGGCGTTCGCCAGGGTGCGCCGCAGGTGATCGAGCAACTCTTCAACCCCCCAACCCGTGCGACCATCCACAGGAATGACCGGCAACCCCAATGCCTCACTCAATCTTTTGTGATGGATCGTCTGTTCGCTGCGCGCCAGCAAGTCCATCATCGTCAAGGCAATGACCATTGGCTTGCCCTGCTGTGCGGCGAAGGCGGCAAACTTCAAATGTCTTTCAAGCTGTGTCGCGTCAACGACGGCGATGATGGCATCAGGATTGATCGAAGGATGTCGGCCTTCTAACACCTGACAGGAGAGCTCTTCTTCAGGCGAAGTGCCGACCGAACTCAAAGCGCCGGGCAGGTCAATGAAGAGGACAGGTGCGCCGAATTCAGGGCGGCTTTTGCCCTTCGACAAGGTGACGGTAACCCCCGGATAATTAGCGGTGTGAAAACTGCCACCGGTCAGCGCATTCATTAAGGCTGTCTTCCCGGCATTCGGAACGCCTGCCAAACAGACAACCGACTCTCTGTCTTCCGTTGGATGCGCAACGGAGCTTGCGATTTGGGGTGTGGGTTCGGGGGGAGCGGTCTTCACAGCGTCCATGGCAGCTATCGCACTTGAATCCATGCGGCTTCTCTGCGTCGCAGCGCAATACGCATGCCACGAACAGCGATCACGAGCGGGTCGCCAAATGGAACGGCTTGCACGACCGCCATCTCTTCACCCGGCGTCAGGCCTAAATCGAGAAGGCGACGGCACTCGTCTGCGGGGCCTTCGAGGCCTTCAATGCGGTAGGGCCGATTATGCACAGCTTCTAATAGACTCATCTCTCTTCCTCACTGACCGATTACTAATAGATGATAACAAGCTCAAATTGAAAGTCATTTTCAATTTGAGTCAATGGAAGAATAATCCGGGCGGGCGGGTCTGTCAACAAAATGTTGAAGGGAGGGCTCTGTGCACCTGCGCGCAAAAAGAGATTGTGAAGCGCCGCAAATTGTCGTTCCGGTGTCTGGACTATGCGAAGGGGCTATGATACAACCTCAAAACGATGCATCCCGTTTTGCTGCCCATTCAATCATGCTGTCAATCGGGCATCCGATTCTCTTTCGCGCTGACAGATTGCCGACGCTGAAACCGAGCATGGAATCATATAACCGAGTACAAAATTTATCGCTCATCATTCAACCGGGGGATAGTTTCTTCCCCATCGTTGATGCGATTGACAATGCCAAACACACCATCAAGATGACCATCTTTCGGATGGACGACCCCATTGTTCGGGATGCGCTGATGGCGGCGGTGGCGCGCGGCGTAAACGTGCAAGCCTTGGTGGCGCGAGAGTCGAAAGGCTGGATCAAGAAGAACAAGAAGCTGGCCGAATCACTCTCGAAGATAGGCGTCAGCGTCCGCACGCCGCGATCCAACAATCGCAAGATCAAACGGTTTCATTACAAGATGATGACGGTTGATGATGTGGTGTCCTTAATCTTGACGTTCAATCCGACGCAGAAGAATCTGCACTATGCGCGCGATTTCGGCATTCTGATTCGCGATCACGACATCACAGATGAACTCAATCGCCTCTTCGATGCCGACTGGCACAACAAGCCCTACAAACCCGGCAATGTGCCGTTGGTCATCAGCCCGCACAACAGCCGCAAGCGACTGATTGACTTGGTCAACTCGGCGCGCCAAACGATTCGCATTATGGATGCCAAGCTGCAAGATTCGGAAGTGATGGGGTTGCTGCTTCGCAAAGCCGCAGCGGGATGCAACGTGCAGGTCATCAGCCGCGATGACTTTTATGATGAAGTCGTGCCCAACCTGCACGTGCGCAAACTGGCGCGCTTCAAACTCCATGCCAAGTGTATTGTTGTTGATCGCCAACGCTTCTTCGTCGGCAGCCAGAACCTGCGCCGCGTGAGTCTGGATCGGCGTCGCGAGGTCGGCATCATCATTGATGACCCGGCAATGGCCGGTCGCATTGAGCGCGTCTTTAACGAAGACTGGATGAATGCGACGGAGTCGCTCGCGCTCGCCAAAATCTAAAAGTTCGCAAAAGCCTGTAGCTTGCTGTCCTCCTGCGGCGTAGAATTGCTTTATGCCGCGCACAAAAAATTTCCGCACCGATTATCAACCGGAGCAAACCGCGACGCTGTTCGAAGAGTCAGAAGCCGAACCCCGCCAAGCCGATGGCCTGCCGCTTGCCGAACGACCCTTAGCCGACCGCCTGCGCCCGCGCACGCTCGACGAGTTTGTCGGGCAAGAGAAGATCATCGGTCAGGGTCGCGCGCTGCGGCGCATGATTGAAGAGGATCGCTTGCAATCGCTCATCTTCTGGGGGCCGCCGGGTACAGGGAAGACGACGCTGGCGCATATCATTGCGCAGTCAACGGCGGCGCGATTTGTGCCCTTCAGCGCCGTGCTCTCCGGCATCCGTGAAGTGCGCGAGGTGATGAGCGAGGCCGAAGTCTTTCGCCGCAAGACCAACCGTCGCACCGTGATCTTTGTGGACGAGATTCATCGTTTCAATAAAGCGCAGCAAGATGCCTTTCTGCCGTTTGTCGAATCCGGCGCAATTCTTCTGATCGGTGCGACGACCGAGAATCCCTCTTTTGAGATCAACTCGGCATTGCTCTCCCGCTCAAAAGTTTTCGT
>CAYXVU010000393.1:0-2788 GCA_964468725.1 uncultured Clostridia bacterium | reverse complement strand
ACCAACTGATCGAAGGCGATGCGAAAGCGCCTGCCTATGTCTATTATCGCGGGCGGTTGCACGCCGTGCCGATGAATCCGATTGCCCTCATCAAAAGCGGACTGTTGAGTTGGCGCGGCAAGTTGCGACTGCTCAAAGAGCCCTTCATCCGCCAACGAGCGGCAAGCGCGGAAGAGAGCGTTGGCGATTTCGTCAGCCGCCGATTGGGCAGCGAAATCGCTGAGCGCTTGGTCGCCCCCTTCGTTTCGGGAGTCTATGCAGGGGATGAAAAACGATTGAGCGTGCAAGCCGCTTTTCCGCTGTTGGCGAATCTCGAAACCGCGTCCGGCAGCTTGCTGCGCGGCGCGATGGCCAAAATGAAAGAGGCCAAACGCGCGCGCGCCAACCAAGCCCGTACGCCGCGCAGCAAACGCAGCATCTCGTTCGATGAAGGGATGGCCTGCTTGCCGCAAGCGTTAGCCGCGCAAGTCGGTGAGAGTCTGCTAAGCGATTGCTCGGAGGTTTCGCTTGCCAGCACGCAAACCAGCGAGGCGCAGGGTAACTTCCTGGTGCAGTTCAAACGCGATGAAAGAGCCCAGCAACTCGCCTGCGATCACCTGATTATCGCTGCACCGGCGTTCGTTGCGGCTTCGCTGATTGAGCCGCTGAACGCCGAGGCCAGCCGCTTGCTCGGCGAGATCGAATACCCGCCTCTCACCATTCTGCACCTCGCATACGAGCGAGCTTGCATCGCGCACGCGCTAGACGGCTTCGGGTTTTTAGCCGTGCCGGGTGAGCGGTTGCGCCTGCTCGGTTGCATCTTCAACTCCAGTCAATTCACAGGCCGCGCGCCACATGGGCAAGTTTTGCTGACGATCTTTGTTGGCGGCGCGCGTCGCCCGGATCTCGCCGGTCTGAGCGACGAAGACCTGACCGCAAGCGTTCATGAAGATTTGCAAAGCGTCTTGGGCATCACAGCCGCGCCGCGCGTCGTTGCCATAACTCGTTGGGCGCGCGCCATCCCGCAATACGCTCTCGGCCACGCCGCGCGCGTGCAGCGGCTCAACCAGCTCATCCGCGAAGTTCCCGGCCTTCATCTTGCAGGCAACTACTTGCTGGGCGTTTCGGTAGGCGATTGCATCAAACAGGCCGAACGAGTCGCACGCTCTGTAACAGGTAGAGAGGCAAGCAACGGGTGAGTAAATGAAAACGCCAAGCCGTCAGTCGCCGACTCCCGATTTTTCCGTAATTGGTTGCGGCAGGCGAAAGTAGCCAAATGCCGCAATGACGATCAATAAGGCCGCGCTCAGATAGAAGACATTTTTGATGCCCATCGCTTCAGCAAGCGAACCGGAAAAGGCGAGGCCGATCAACTGCGAAACCGAAAATACCGACATCAGGCTGCTGCTCACCCGCCCCATCATCTCCATCGGCGTCTCTTGCTGAATCAGCGTCTGCGCCGGTACGACGATAAAGATCACGCCGAACCCAATGCCAAACGTCCCCACCGCAGCCATCACTGCATTTCGAAAGGCCGCCATCAGCACCACGAAGATGCCCATTGTCAGCAAGCCCCAAAGCGCCAGATGGCTTTTTGAAGCATTCTTGGCAAAGCGGTTCATCAACAAGGTGCTGACGATCATGCCGACGCCGATCATCGAGTTGACGATGCCAAAGAGCAGCGAACCGGCATGCAATTCATCGCGCACATAGACCGCGATTAGCGGGCCGAAACAACTGACGGCGAACATGCCCGCCGCCATCGCCAAGATGACGAAGGCGATGGTCGGGTGCGTGAAGATGAACTTCACTCCGGAGGTCAGCGCCGATAAGACCGATTTGACTTTGCTCGTCTCCGGTTCGGCGGTCGGCGCATTGACTCGCGGAATCAGCAATGAAGCGATCATCACCGCCGAGAAGGCAAAGCTGACGCTGTCGAAGTAATAGCAGGCGTCTGCGCCAACCCATGCCACCGCCGCTCCGGCAATCGCCGGACTGATGATCCGCATCAGTTGAAAAGCTTGTTGGATGAGCGCGTTTGCCGACATCAAACCTTCCGGCGGCACGATGGTACGCAGGGCGACGGTCTGTGCCGGAACGAAGAAGGTGGAGACGGCGCTCAAAATAAAGAGCACAACATAGATTTGATTGAGGCCGCTGGCAAAGACTAAGCTGAGGGCGAGCACTGACCGAATCAAGTCGCTGGCAATCATCGTGCGCTTGACGTTCCAGCGGTCAACAAAGACCCCGGCCAGCGGCCCGATGAGCGCAAAAGGGATCATAAAGGCGATGCTGATGAGGGTGATCTGTCCCGCTGTGGCCTTCAATTCATAGGTGACCACACTGAGCACCGCAAAGATGGCGAGAAAATCGCCGAAAATGCTGACAATCTGCGCTAGCCACAGCCGTCTGAGGGCTGGCAGTTTGAGAACCTCTCCAAGTCCGAGTTGTTTCGCTGGCGTTTCCATGCTGACAGATACGTTTTTTCGCAGCCGATAGCCTAGCAAATTTTCAAATTCTTACAAACTTCGATGCTCCGCCGCTCAAAGTTGAACGGAAACAAGCACAGAGCCGGTCTTCGACTATCGCGTGCGTTGATGAGCCGATAAGCGATGAGCCGGAAGCTTGGCTCGCCGCAGGGAAGTTTTTCTGAAGCACAACGCGCATACCTTCAAGCGATGGCTCGTGATAGAGTGCGGCTGTGAGTTCTCATCCCTCCATCAGTCCGGCACGCCGCGCCGCGTTCGACCTGCTCCGACGCATCGAGAGTGAGCAAGCCTATTCGTCCATCCTGCTGGCCGCGCTGCCG
>CAYXVU010000392.1:0-2803 GCA_964468725.1 uncultured Clostridia bacterium | reverse complement strand
GGCGACGATAGAGTCAACATAGACGAAGTAAGTCCCCGGGTCTTTCACGGTAAAGAAGAAGGCCTCCGAGTTCGGGTCGGCGGCTGACGCTCCGGCGTTGGCATCGTTGGCTACCAGAATCTGATTGGCGGGCGGATTGCCGAACAGCGCAAATCCCAACCGGCCATTCCAGACGGCAGCGTCGCGCTCCGGGTTCATGTCCAGACTGAGGAAGACGGTGTCACCAGCGGCCAGCGTTAAGCTGAAGAAATCGGATTCACCGGGCGAGACCGCCGTAATCGTGCCGCTGACCCACCCCGAGGCGGGCAGAGGGTTGGCAGTGGCGGGGGTGTTGTTGACTTCGACTTCGGGAGTCGGCGAGCCAGTCTGTCGCCGGAAGTAGAGATCATAAGGGCGCACCGTTCCGGTTGCCACATTGTGGCGCACGCGCAGGAAGAAGGTTCCGGTGCTCGGAATCAAGAATCCCGCAATGGTCGAAGAACTGGCATTGAAGGTGCCATCGTTGTTGTCGGTCTCCAGAACCGTCGTTCCATCCGTGCCGATCAGTTCCAGCACGCTATCGCCGCTGGCCGACGCGTCAAAGAGCGTCTGCGTAGCGGCATAGATGCGGTCGCCCATCGTCGCCGTGAAGGAATAGAAGTCAACCTCATTAACCGGGAAGATGTTGCCGCGCATTTTGGCGCTGGCGCCGGGAATTGGCGTTGCGGTTCCTGATGTGCCGTTCGGCTCCACTTCATTGATCTGCCCGACTACCGCATTGAGGGTGCTGGGTTTTGACACCCGAGTTTTTGGTGGAACCTTGCTGCCGGGATTTAGGGTAATGGTGGTGAGTTCGGAATTTGCAGGTGGCTCGGTCTCTTTCCCGTCGCCTTGTACGGAAAGAACCGACTTAGCGTATTTATCATCTTGCGCTTGTTTGGCCGCGTTGGTGGCAGAGAGTTGTGGCAAGACCACGCCGAGAAAGACCAGGGCGATCACCAGCAAAGAGATCCTCAATATGTGTTTTTGTGAGCGAGATGTCATGGGATTATTCTCCTAACGAACAGGTTATTGAAGCCACTCCTTAGGACATACTCCTCAGGAAGAAGGACTCTAAAGGAGATTTCGGTTATGAATATGCGAACAACTTGGAATCTTGCCAAAACTTACGTGCCGAGCGCGAGTCTACCCGACAACGGGGTTTAGGTCAACAGGCGTTTCAGAGTTCTCTGACGAGGTTTTGCTCACCGGTTTTCGGGCGGCGAGTTGCCGCCATCGGACACAGGATTTTTACGCAACTTTTACGACGGACGCGCAGCTTTTGCACATATAATCGCTGGCAGGCTAGAATGACGACAGTGGAGACGGAGTGAAATCGTTCGCATCAGTATCCGACAAGGAGTTTGATCGTTGGAGCATCTCATCAGCTTTCTCTTCAAATACAAACTGACCCTCTTTGAAAAAAGCCAATTCGGATTTGGCGTTCGCCTGTCGGTCTTTTGGATCATCGTGCTGACGGCGGCACTCATCGGACTGCTCTATTTCCTCTACGTTCGCACGACCGTCAAACTCGCGCCCGCGTGGCGTGCCACTTTGATGGTGACGCGCTTGTTGCTGCTGGTTCTGATCGTCTTCTGTCTGCTGCGTCCGGTTATCGTCACCTCGGCAGTCGTGCCCGGCGCTAGCTATGTCGCCATTGCGCTTGATGATTCGGCGAGCATGAACCTAACGGATGCCAAGGGGCAGCCGCGCCTTGAAGCCATCAAACAAGCGATGGCTGCCGAAGGGCGGTTTCTTCCGGCGCTGGCAGAGAACTTCAAACTGCGAATCTATAAATTTTCCTCGAAAGCCGAGCGCATCAACGACGTGACGCAACTGACAGGCAGCGGCGAGCGCACCGATTTGGCAACCGCGCTGGAATATGCGGCGCGCGATGCCGCAGGATTACCGATGTCGGGCATCATTGTCATGAGCGATGGGGCAAACAATGCCGACGAGAGCGCGACACAGAAATTGCAGACCACGCTTGGCGATTTGCGGGCGCGCGGATTGGCAGTCTTTTCGGTCGGCGTGGGGAGCGAACGTTTGGCAGGCGATGTCGAAGTCTTGCGCGTCACCGCGCCGCGCCGCGCCTTGCTTCAATCTCCCATTACCGCCGAAGTTTTGTTGCGCGCCAGCGGCTACGAACGCAAAACCATTCGCATTGATGTGCTGGAAGACGACCGCGCGCTGCATTCGCAAGAGGTGCCGGTCTCTACCGATGCGACGACCGTTGCGCGCGTCACCTTCAAGCCTTCAAGCGCGGGCGTGCATCGCTACAACTTCGTCGTCAAACCGGCGGACGACGAGCCGGTCAAAGAGAACAACGCGCAAGAGACCGTGATTGCGGTCGAAGATACGCAACCGAAAATTCTCTATATTGAAGGCGAGCCGCGATGGGAATACGGCAAGCTGCGCGAGGCGTTGAGCGAAGAGAAAAATCTCGTATTGGTTTCGCTGCTGCGTTCGGCTGAAGGCAAGTACTACCGGCAAGGAGTCGAAGGCGAAAGCGATCTGGCCACAGGCTTTCCGAAATCCGAAGAGGAACTCTTCAAATACGATGCCGTCATCATCGGCTCGGTCGAAGCGACCTTCTTTACCTTCGATCAACTGCGCGCCCTCGAACAGTTCGTGTTGCGGCGGGGCGGCACACTCATCGCGCTCGGCGGCGCAAAAGCCTTCGGCGTCGGCGGCTACAACGAAACGCCGCTCGCCGATGTGTTGCCGATCTATATGGGCGCGGCCAGTCAACCGCCGGTTGAGGTGATGGGCTTCAAAGTGGTGG
>CAYXVU010000391.1:367-2829 GCA_964468725.1 uncultured Clostridia bacterium | reverse complement strand
GAACGAAATCAGAACTCCGAGCTCAACCGCCGCTTCGGCAAACGCGCGCGTGCCGGTAAAGCAATGAATGATGCCGCCCAACTCTACGCCTTGCCATTCGTCGTTCAGAATCGCCAACGTGTCGGCTTCGGCTTCGCGCGTGTGAATGACGGCGGGCAAACCGCGTTCGCGCGCCATCTGCAACTGCTGACGAAAGGCTGCGCGCTGCACGTCGCGCGGCGAATTGTCGTAGTGATAATCCAACCCCACTTCACCCCAAGCGATGACCTTCGGATGCTGTGACCAATCCGCCAATCGCGCCGCCAGTTCGTCATCGAATAGTCGCGCTTCGTGCGGATGCACGCCGACGGTGGTGAAGATGAAGGGGTATTGCTCGGCGACCTGAAAGGCTTTCGTGTGCGAGCCGCGCGCTACATCGCCATTGCCGACGTTGACGATGATTTCGACTCCGGCCTCACGCGCGCGCTCGATGACGGCTTCGCGGTCGGCGTCAAAGGCTTCCATCTCGATGTGCGCGTGCGAGTCTATGAACATGCCGCGAAGATGATACGGTGTGCGCCGTGAGCGCGTCCAGCAGGGAAGCCGGACGAATCCGCTGATGCGAAAATTGCAGCGGCGTTTTTCAACCGCTTGACTTTATACTATGGTACAAGGTGCAAAATCAGTGCGGAGGCAATGAGCATGCGAATCGGCCAACTGGCAGAGCAAGCGCAAGTGAATGTTCAAACTGTTCGGCTCTATGAACGAATGGGATTGTTGCGGCAGCCTGCGCGAACGGCGGCGGGCTATCGGGACTATTCGCCAGCGGCAGTCGAACGGTTGTGCTTCATCAAAGACGCGCAGCAGTTGGGATTCACGCTCAAAGAGATCAAAACGCTGCTGCTGCTGCGCGAGCCGCGCCACTTCGCTTCGCAACGCCTGCGCCAACTTGTTGAAACCAAGATCGGCGAGATAGATGACAAACTGGCGCGACTGACGGCGATGCGCGCCGATTTGCAATACCGCCTCGCCGCTTGCAGTTGCCGGGGCGAAGCCGAAAAGTGTTTGCTGCTACAAACGCGCAAAGGCTGAATCGGGAGGAACCATGCTCAAGAGAATCCTGCAAATCCTTTTCGGGCTGTTGCTCTTCTTGCTGCTCATGCAGAGTTTGCGAGTCTTCGCGCAACAGCCTGCAACTCCCGCACAGGACAAAAAGAAGATGGAAACGGTTTTTTTGTGTCGCCTCGACGCGCTGACGGCTGAAGAGCGCAAACGCCATCAATCGCTCGGCGCGTTGATTCGCCTCTCCGTGAAAGAGACGAAAGAGCTAGCTGACGGCTACGCCTTTCGCTTGCCGGGTAACAAAGCGATGGTGATGACGGTCGCCGAATTCGTGACGTTGGAGAGAAGCTGCTGTCCGTTCTTCACCTTTGAGATTGAGTTGGGCGATGCGGAAAAGCCGCTGTGGTTGACGTGGCGCGGCGAAGAGGGCGTGAAAGAATTTCTGAAAGCCCAACTCGGCCTCAAGTGATCGGCTTATCGAATCTCTTCAACGCCAAGCCGCCAAGCCGCAAAGGCCGCAAAGACAGCGAGGAAACTTTCAGCCCTCGTTGAGTCATTTTTCGGTATTGCCTTTGCGATCTTTGCGCCTCTGCGCCTTGGCGTTGAGGAATGATGTTGACCAACCTGCTATTTTGCGACCGGCACGAAGGCGAGGTAGACGAACAGATTCGCCAGCATCGGAATGAAGCCCGACGCCAGCAGCCACAGCGCGCAGCGCAGGTTTTTATGTTTGTGCGCGGCCATCGCTTCCCACGTTTCGCGCGCCAAATCGGGCGCGTTGAAATTCGTCTCGTAGCTGCGGGGCGTGAAGACTCGCGCCGCAAAGAAGAGGCTTGCCAGCCACAGCAACACCGGAATCAACAACGCTGCAATCATCGCCCACCGCCTGCCCGTTGCCAGCAAGTCGAGCGATTTTTTCACCTCGCTGAACGAGATCGCCGCAAAGTAAAGGGTCTGCGCCAGGCTGGCGATGGCGATCAACTGTTTGGCGGCCTCTTCCAATGCGGCGGGCGACGCTTTGGCGGCGTCGCGCACGACTTCGAGCCAAAAGGCATCGCCCGGTGTGAGGGCTTGGCCTTCGACTTCGACGATGGGGCGAGGTTCAGTAGCTTTCGTCATGGTTGCTCTCCGCGCAGCAGAATGTCATCCCTCTTGACTCCTTTGAGCCAGATGAGATTCGGCGTTTGGCAATACGGGCAGATGATGACGACGCGCGTTGCATCGGAGTCGTGTTCGCTGGCCAACCCGCCGCCCGCGTTGACGTGCGGAGTTTCATTCCAATCGAACTTTCTGTTGGGGCTGTCACACTTTGCGTTTTTGCAGGTAATGCGAATCATCTTTGCTCCCTCTTCATAACGAGTGGCAGAACTAGAGCGGCTTGCATTGGCGGTAGCCTTTGGAGTGCGGCGGCTTGACGCCGC
>CAYXVU010000391.1:0-357 GCA_964468725.1 uncultured Clostridia bacterium | reverse complement strand
GGGGGGTTGTGGGGGGGGTGGTTTGGGGGGGCGGGGTGTTGCCCGGGTTTGGGGCCGCGTCTTCCAATCGGGGCCCACCCCCCCCCGCACTCCAAATCGCTGCGCGCTCCCGACTTACAGCCGTCATTAGCTCTCCATCAATAGCCTCCGTTGAGAGGCGGTCTCTGACCGCCGTTACTCGCTTGGTAATTAGGCATTATTTCATCTGTGCGGCGATGTGTTCGGCCAGCGGTTTGAACGGCTCGACGAGCGCGGCGATGGCTGGCGCAGCGTCTTCTCCGGCAAGCAAAGATTGCAGCACCGCGATAAAATCCGCCGCCTCTGCGCCGCCTTGCGTTCGCCTGCTCTCTTCAATTT
>CAYXVU010000390.1:0-2883 GCA_964468725.1 uncultured Clostridia bacterium | reverse complement strand
CGGCCCAATGCTGCCTTCGGGCAACTGCAATTGGCTGGCCACCTCCGCGTAAGCGGGCGGCTCAGCCGCATAAAAGAGCAGGCGCAATAAGTGCTGACAGCGGTCATCAAGGGCTGCCAGTGCGGCGCGCACTTGATGTTGTTGTTCGAGCTGCAACATCTCGGCTTCGGGCAACGGCGCATCGTCGCGCAAATCATAGGGATTGTCGTCCGAGTCATCGTCAGAGGTTGACAGAGAAGTTTCGCGGTTGCGCTTGAGGATGGCGCGCCAAGTTTCGCGGCGCGCCGCTGTGACCAGCCACGCCGATAGACGCTCCGGTTGTTCAAGATGATCGAGCCTCTCAAAGAGGCTGGTAAAAACATTTTGAAAGATGTCGGCTGATGACTCTTCATCAAGACCGGCGCGGCGGGCGATGGAGTGAATCAATCGTTGATACCGCTTGACGAGAGTTTCCCACGCGCTTGCCTCGCCGCGCCGACAGGCCAGCACCAGCGCCTCGTCACTCTCTCCCATGCTTGCTCCTTGCCCATTGCATGGCAGCCAGAATAGGACGGCGACTGCGGTTTGTCCAGCAAGCCGAATCGCAAATCGTGAGAGACGCAGGGCGGTTATCACCTTCGGTTGCGAAGCGATGGCCTGCTATCAGAAACGCGCGCGGTAATGTGAAAGGGAAGCGACCTACTTTTTCTGATGGCGCTCAATGTAGCTCTTGGCAAACTGAATTAGGTGCTGACGATTGCGCAGCCCGATTTTGTCGGCTTCCTCAAAGGCCTTTTCGTAAGTCCAACCGTCACGCAACACGCGGCGAATCATCCAAAAGGCGCTCACCCGAATCGCTGCCGCACAGTGAATGAAGACCAACTCTTTGCCGACCGTCTCATCGGTGACTTTCAAAAACTCGTCGGCATCTTCGTCTTTCGGTTGATTGTAGACGATAGGGATGTTGAGGTAACGAAAGCCCAAGGTTTTCGCCGTTGCCTCTTCTTCAGCGCCCTCTTTGTACTCGTTGTGCGGGCGCAGGTTGATGATCGTCTTCACGCCAGCTTCTTTGAGCTTCGCCAGATGCTCCATTGTTGGCTGCCCGCCTGTCCACACTTGATCGTTGAGTTTGAGGAAACTAAAGATCGTCGAGAGGTCTTTGCCGACCTTTTCTTTGTCCACCAATGCCATCCCGCAAGCTGGGCAGGTGCCCGGCTGTTCATGAATCTTATCATCCTGCCCGCAGCCGCAAGGCAGACAGACGTATTGCGTCTTCGCCGCTGCTTGCTCGTCGAATGCCTGCGTGGTAACCAATCGCTTGAAGGTGAATGCGCCAAGCAACAACACCACGACGATGCCCAAGACGACGGTGATTTTTCCGTTCATATCTTCTCCTTAATCATTCGCTCACTCGCTTCGCAGCGCCCACATCGGGTCAATCATCGTCACCCGTCGCGCCGGAAGAAAGCAAGCCAAGGCGGCGACAGATGCAAGCGTCAGCGACACAGCAACGAAGGTGAGCGGGTCGGTCGGCTCAACGGCAAAGAGCAGCGATGACATCACTCGGGTCAAGGCAATCGAGCCGAACGCGCCGAGCGCCAACCCGATCAACACTAACACCAGGCCTTGTCGGATGACCAACAAGAGAATTTTGCTCTGGGTTGCTCCTAACGCCAGTCGGATGCCCAACTCGTGGGTGCGCTGATTGACCGACAATGCCATCACTCCGGCAATGCCTGCTGATGTGATAACCATCGCCAGCAGGGCGAAGAGTGACAGCAGCAGCGTAGTCAACCGCGAAGAGGCGAGCGATTCGTTGCGCACCTCTTCCAGCGTCTGCACGCGGTCAATAGCGGTCTCCGGGTCTGTGTCATAGATGGCTTCGCGCATTTGTCGGATGATGCTTGTTGGTTCTGCTGCCGTGCGAACCAGAAGAAACCCCGCGCCGCCGGTCTGTGCGATGGGGCCATAGATTTCATCCGTCGCCTCGCGGTCTAAGCCGTAGGCTCGCGTGTCGCCGGTGACGCCGATGATGGTTATCCAGTTCTCACCCTTATCAAAGCTGATGCGCTTGCCGATGGGGTTTTCATCCTGCCAGCGATGGCGCGCCAGCGATTGATTGATGATGGCGACCGTCGGTGCGCGGTCGTGATCGCTCTCGGAAAAGTAGCGACCGGCGACAAGCGGTGCGCGAATGGTTTCGAAATAATCGGGGCTGACGATGCGAAGTTCGGCTTGCGGCGCCAGATCGCTTTCCGACACCGACTGCCCTTCGATTAAAAAGTTGCGTGGCAATGGCCCGTTGGTGATGCCGAGCGGATTGAGCGGAAAAGTGCTGGCCATCGCTACCGTCTGCACGCCCGTTTGTTGCTTCACGCGTTCGATAAGGCGCAAGGAAAAGTCTCTGTACTGCTGGCCGGTCGTGTATTTCGACCAGTTCGGTGAAGCGCGCATAACCAGCACCTTTTCAGGATCGAATCCCGGATTGACCTGTTGCAGCTTGATCAGACTGCGAGTCATTAAGCCCGCGCCAATCAGGAGAATGAACGAGACGGCAACCTGCGCGATGACCAGCGCGGCTCGCAGCCGTTGGCTGGCCGTTCCCGTTGTCGCCTGCGAACCGCCCTCTTTGAGCGCCGCGACCAGATTCTCTTTGACCGAAATCGCGGGCATCAACCCGAAAGCAATGCCGGTAACCAGCGCGATGAGCACGGTGAACAATAACACCAAACCGTCTAAACTGATTTCAGCAGCGCGCGGCGTGAAGCGCGCCGCGAAGTCTACCAACAGACTGAGCGAAACGGCGGCGAAGAGAATGCCTAAGATGCCGCCTGCCATCGCCAACAGGGTGCTTTCCGTCAGCATCTGCCGAATCAGCCTTTGCCGTGATGCTCCGAGTGCGGC
>CAYXVU010000389.1:0-2891 GCA_964468725.1 uncultured Clostridia bacterium | reverse complement strand
GCGGCGCGTAGACGCGAAGCAGAGGGTCTTCGCCGATCTTGAGCGGCTTGCTCTTTTTTGCAACTTCCCAAGTGTATCCGTCTATTTCTATCTCTCTGCCAAGCCCAACGGCGAGCGAAACAACTTTTCTGCGGAGGGTAGCCGAGCCAATGTTACGTAACTGAATCGTTGCTTCTTCGACGGTCACTTCTATGCGGTCAGCATAGACTTGAAATTTACCCGCAAACACACCAACAAACGGGAACGGTGTATCCAATGAAGTGACTCGAAAAGGAATTGCAGCAGCCGTTGTTGATTGCTGCGCGGCAACGCTCACCGTGAGGAGCGTAAGAGCGAGAAACAGTGTAAAAATGGCTCTCTTCATGGGTATGAACCAAATCGTGTCTCTACCACTTGAGCAAATCAATTTCATCAATCGCGATGGTTTCACGATTGCGGAAGAGCGCGATGACGATGCCAAGTCCGACTGCCGCTTCGGCAGCCGCGACGACGATAATGAAGATAGTGAAGACGTGCCCCATCATCGGGTCGGCAGCCGCAACTTTATCGGGATTGAGTTCCTGATAGCGCGAGAAGGCGATCAGGTTTAGATTCACAGCGTTGAGAATCAACTCGATGGACATGAAGATGATGATGATGTTGCGCCGCGACAATACCCCCGCAACGCCAACGACGAAGAGCAGGAAACTGAGCATCAAAAAATGCACCAGCGTCGGCTCAAATCGTTTGAGGAAAGGTTGCTGTTGAATCAGCATCAGCAAAGGCGTCATGCCATCGAGAGCAGTCGTGAAGAAACTGAACACAGCGATCTCCTTACGGATTGAGTTATAACCGATGCCTGATCTCTGACCCTAACGCCAGTGGCGTCGCGGGCGACCGCTTCGGGTCAGTCGTACAACTTCTCTTGTTTGCTGCTGCGCGCCAGCAAGACCGCGCCGATGATGGCGACCAGTAACACAAGCGAGGCAATCTCGAACGGCAAGGCAGCGCGTTTGTAGAGCGCTTCGCCGACCGTTTCGGTATTGGTCGAGATTTTAAGACCGGCTCCCGCTTCGGCGCGCACACTAGGCGATTCCCGCGGCGCGTCGGCCTGCGCCTGCGCGCCCTCTTCCGGGCGAAAGGCGACTTGCGCGGGCTGCATAGCGAAGAAGAATGAAATCGCTAGCAAAAAGGCGATGATGACCGCAGGCCACATCTGTTTATTGTAGAGTCGCACGCGGTCTTCTTCTTCGGCGCGCGTCTGCACCAGCATGATGACGAACAGAAACAAGACCATCACGCCGCCGACATAGACCAAAATCTGCACCCCGGCGACGAATTCGGCGCGCAACAGAATGAAGAGCAAGGCCATATTGACAAGCGTCGCAATCAAACAGAGCGCCGAATGGATGGCCAGCCGCGCCGTCACCACATAAACGCCCATAAAGAGCGACCCAATCGCCAGAACATAAAAGAGGATGGCTTCCAGACCGTGTAGTTGCATAACCCCTCGGTGGTCGGCTGTCAGTCAGCGGTTGTCAGATGTTTACCAACCGGCGAAAACCGAGCCGACAACGGATAACCGCGAACCGGTTACTTCGCATAGCGCACGTAGTTGATGCCTTTTTCGAGCATCTCCCGATCCCAACGGAACCCGGAACGGTGATAGACCGCCAGTTCGAAGTTCTGCGTCAGTTCCAGACAATCCGTCGGACAGGCTTCCGAACAGAGATTGCAGAACATACAGCGCGAGGTGTCGAAAGTAAATGTGGTCAGCACCTTTTTCTTGTTGACCTTTTCGCCGTCGCGCACTTCGCGGCGAATCGAACCGACTTCGATGCAATCCACCGGGCAAGCCAGCGCGCACAGGTCGCAAGCGACGCACAACGTGCCGCCGTTTTCCGGGTCGAGATTCAAACGCGGCGCGCCGCGATAGCGTTCGGAAACGCGCGGGCGTTCGAGCGGGTATTGCTCGGTGTAGATCGCTTGATTGGGATTGCCGCCGTCGCGTTTTTCATAGAGCGCGCGGACATTGTATTTGAAGGTCAACTTCAGCCCTTGAAATAGATCAAACAGCAAGAGTCGCTTGATGATTTGACCTAACGAACGTTTCGGTGCTGCTGTTGTTGCTGTCATAATGCCTCGTAAAAAACTGACTTCGCCGAGTGCTTATTCTGCGGGTTGCGGCTCCGCCGCTTTCTGTAAGCGTTCGGAACGCAGGGCAATTTGCAACTGCCGCTGCTCATGCAGATTGAAGTCGTTCGACCGCCGATTGATGGTCGCCAAAACTAACCACGAGATCGGAATGGTGAGCAAAACGCCCGTGACGATGAAGTACACCTTGCCCCATCCGGTGGCTACTAACCGGCCTTGCACCTCGCGCATCAGATTGCCAAAGACGCCGCCGCGCGCTTTCGGCAACGCCAACACGTACCAGATGCCAGTCAGCACGACATTGGCCAATCCTGCCGGAATCATCCATTTCCAACCGAGTTCCATCAGTTGGTCGTAGCGATAGCGCGGCCACGTCCAGCGAAACCACATGTATGCATAGATCAAAACCAAGACTTTTGCCGCAAAGATGACGACGCTGGTGATGACAAAGACGAACTCTCCGGCGCTGGCGCGAACATAATTGAGGCCGGGGAAGTGCCAACCGCCTAAAAAGAGGGTCACGGCAACCGCCGCCGTGACGATCATCGCCGTGTACTCGGCCATAAAGAAGAGCGCCCATCGAAAACCGGAATACTCCGTGTGATACCCGGCGACGAGTTCCGATTCGGCTTCCGGCAGATCGAACGGCGCGCGATTGGTTTCGCCGAGCGCGCTGACCAGATAGACCAGAAAACCGAGCGGCTGGTAGAAGACATACCAGATGCCATCGGCTTGCTGCGCTTCGACGATACTCGCCA
>CAYXVU010000388.1:0-2933 GCA_964468725.1 uncultured Clostridia bacterium | reverse complement strand
TCTTGCTGGCCGTTCGGGCGATAGTCGAAGTTGATCGCCTTGCGAGTGCCGAACAATCGCTGTCCGCGTTGAAGCGCCAGCATATCACCAATGCGCAGGTCTTCGGCGCGTCGCCAGTCGAGAAAACCTGCCGCGTTCAAAACCAGCAATGGATGTTCCGGTGTGGCTTCAATAGCAAATCCGAATCGGGTAGTGATCCGTCGAATCTCTGACGCTCCTCCGTTATAGACGTGCGAGGCCGACTCAACGCCATCAATGCCGTGAACCCGCACGTCTGTTGGCAGGTAATCTTGCGGCTGAGTGCCTGCGCCGAGCGCAGCGATGGCGACGACTCCGTCCGTTGTTAGCACCAGCGAGTCACCGGCAATGCACTTGCCGGTTCCGGCGACCCCGATGCCGAAGACGACATCGTGTTTGTCAATGGCTTCGATGTAGCGGCGCTGATTGGCGGAGCGCGCAGTGACCTGTTTTTTTCCTGACGGATTGAAGCGCGTTTTGGTGAAGTAGTCGCGCAAGGTGAAGGCGCGGTCTTCGGCCACCTGTTTGAAGGCCGACTTCAACTCTTCATTCGACATGCGCTGGCCCTCTTCGAATAGCGCGGCATAGTCTTCGAGAATCTTCTGCGCCAGACGGCTATCTTCTTCATCGCCTTCAATCGTCAATTCGTTGCCGCGCAGTCCGACGCGCACGCTCAGCAGGCTCTCCAAAAACTTGATGTTTTCGTCGTAAGGGCCAAAGAGCGCGCGCAGACCTTCTTCGGGCAACGTCACTTTGTTGAGAATCGGTGTTTTGTCTGCCATATAAAAAAGGCGCGCGGCAACCAGCGGTGGTTTGCAAGCGCGACCCAGTCAGTCGGTATTATCGCGTTGCCATCGGAAATTTGCTATGAAAAGTTATCGGCTTGGTCGTCAGCATCAGCGCAAAACTACTATAGCCGTGTAAGCGTGTCAACAAGTCGTCGGTAGCCGGTCGGCAACGCGCAGGGGAGTTTGGTGCAGGTTCATCATCTGTCTTCATGGTTTGAAAAATCGGCATCGTGCCGTCACAGAGAGTCCGGCGCGGGCGATTACCAGTCGCCTTGTTTGACGCGCTTTTTGATCTTGCGCTTGACCATGTCGCGTTTGAGTGCGCTGAGATAGTTGATGAACAACTCACCGTTGAGGTGATCGGTTTCGTGTGACACGCAGCGGGCTTCCAAATCCATCACGTCGAGTTGGAAAGGCTCGCCGTTGAGGTCTTGCGCGCTGACGATGAGGCGTTGCGGGCGCGCGACGGAGACGTAGATGCCAGGGAAACTGAGGCAGCCTTCGTCGCCGACCTGCTCGCCTTCCTCTAGCTCAATGACCGGATTGAGAAGGGCGACTTTCTGTTTCTTCTCTTTGCCGCCGCTGCAATCCATCACAAAGAGCCGCTTGAGTACGCCAATTTGCGGCGCGGCCAGCCCAACGCCTCGCTCGGCGTACATAGTGTCGAACATATCGTCAATCAACTTGTGCAGTTGCTTGTCGAACTTGGTAATTTCATCGGCGCGTTGGGTCAATACCGGATCGCCATACTTCACTACGGACATAATCATAACGGTCTGCTTACCACTCCTTTTTCTAGTCGTCGAACCTATCTTGCCAGTTCAGGAATGATTCTATCAACTGTGACAAGGCCGCTGTGCAGACCGACCGCCGAACCTTTCGGGAGGCAAACCCATCCGCGCAAAATCACAAAAGCTGATAAGGACGGCACGGCAGCGAAGAGAGGCGCATTCGCTAGCGGTGACAGAGTAAACAATCGTTGCTCACTTGCCGCTGGCGATGGCAATCCATGCACCAGCCCATGGTATGTTCGACTTCGCGGCGCACGCGCGGCATTTCGCCGATGCGACCGTGACACTCTTCGCACTTCATCTGCGCGCGCATGTGCGGCTTGTGAGTGAAAAAGACATGGGCGGAGGCGGGAAAAGAGAAGATGCGCTTCCAAGGCGGTTGTTGATTGCGGGCGGCAAAGGCGGCGAGCTTTTGCACTTCGGGGCTATCGGTCTTGGCGTTTTCGTGACAGAGCATGCAGGTCGAAACATTGGGCACGGTGGCGTGCGCGGATTGGTCTGCATATTCGTGGCAGAAGGTGCATTCCAGTTGCGGGCCATCGGGTTTGGTAACGTGTTGCCAGTGGCTATATTCGATAGGCTGCACGGGCGCTTCGGGAGTGGCAAAGACACGCAGCCAGAGCAGGCTGCCAATGGCAAGCGCGACAACGGTCAAGATAAGAAATTGCAACGTGCGTTTCATCATCAGATATTCGCCTCGCGGATGCGGCGATTTGCCGACCGGCGAAGGCGTGATGATACTATCATCACGCAAAGAATGCCTAGCGACTGGGCAAGCCTGCAAAAAAAACGGACGCGCTGGGTGGTGCAGGAGAGAGAAGAAAGAGGAGAGGGTTACAATGAGCAAGCGGTTCACCGTCGAAGAGCATGTGCGCTGGTCGGATACGGACCGCGCGGGAATCATCTATTACGGCCAGTTTCTGCGCTTTTTCGAGATTGCCGAGACGGAGCTCTTTCGTGCCGTCGGCTTGCCGTATTCGGAGGTCTTCGACCGCTTGGATATTTGGTTGCCGCGCGTGCAGATTCATTTCGACTTTCGCAAGCCGCTGATGCTCGATGATCTGATCGAGATTTCGGCCTTCGTCGGGCGCTTCGGCACGAAGTCGCTGACCTTGCGCTTTGAGGTGAAGAAGAAAGGCGAAAGCGAGCTGGTCGCCGAAGGCCACGTGGTGTTGGCCTCGGTGAGCCGTTCGACCTTCAAAGCCGTCCCCATCCCGGATGCCGTCATCGCGCGCCTGATGCCGTACTTAGCCGACTAATACCAAATTGCCCGTCAATCTGATGTGGTTGAGAGGCGGTCTCTGACCGCCGGCTGTTGTCGAGAACGGCGGGCAGA
>CAYXVU010000387.1:0-2982 GCA_964468725.1 uncultured Clostridia bacterium | reverse complement strand
CAAACGGTTCTTGTTTTGTTTTACCATCCAGTATTTGGCAAGATGAGTTCGTTTTATGGTGACAACCGAAGATGATTCAGATGGGCGCGCCCAACGCTTGCGACACTTTGTCGCGGAAGCGGCGGCTCAAAATTAGTTGGTTGCCGGTCTTCAACAAGACGATCTGGTCTTCACCATTGACGTGGGTGTGGAGTTCCTGAATGCGATCCAGATTGACGATGGTCGAGCGATTGATGCGCAGAAAATGGCGCGGGTTGAGGCGCTGTTCTAAGCTCTGCAACGTCTCCCGCAGCACATGCGTCGTCTGGCGTATGTGGAGCACGAGATAATTGCCATCCGATTCGATCCAATCTACCTCGGTGACCGGTATGAGCACCGTCCGCCCGCTTTTTTTAATGACGAAGCGCTCAAGGTATTCGGCTCGCGCATTGATCCGCGATAGCAGTTCGACAATCTGATGGCTGCGCGCCTCACCGCTGCGCTCGGTGAAACCGATCTTGGCTCGCTCAATCGCCTTGTGCAGGCGGGTGTGATTAAACGGTTTGAGCAGATAATCGACTGCCGCGACTTCAAAGGCGCGCACCGCATAGCGATCATAGGCAGTGACAAAGATGATGGCGGGCACGCGATTGCCTCCCAATGCTTCCAAGAGAGTAAAGCCATCCATCGCTGGCATCTGAATATCTAAAAACATCAGGTCGGGTGCGTGGGTTCGTAAAGCCGTGATGGCTTCCTGACCGTTGGAACATTCCCCGATCACTTCGATGTCCGGCTCATCTTTCAACATCTGCTGCAAGAGGGCGCGGGCGGGTGGTTCATCATCAACAATCAGCGTGCGAATCGTCGCGTCAGCCATCATCATACGTCTCCTGTCCGGTTTCGAACGCCTGTGCATAGGGGATTTCCAGCGTCACGACCGTCCCGCCCTGCTCGCCGTCAACCATCAGCAAGCGAAAGTTGTCGCGGTAGATTTGCTGCAAGCGTTCGCGCGTGTTGGCCAGCCCGACACCAGCGTTTATTGCCCGCAAAGGGTGACGGCCTGACAATCCCGGGCCATCGTCACGAACTTCGATTTGCAAATGGCCGTTGAGGCGTTTGGCATTGATGCAGATGCGTCCGGCGCTGGCACGCGGCGCAATCCCGTGTTTGATTGAGTTTTCAATGATCGGTTGCAGAATCAGATTCGGCACCAACGCTTGTCGGACTTCGGGGGCGACGTCGAAACTGACCTGCAAGCGGTCACGAAAACGCACTTGCTCAATCTCCAAATAGCAGCGGAGGAATTCCAGTTCGCGCGCTAACGCAACTTCTTGCGCGCCGTTGTTTTCAATTGTCAGGCGCAGAAAATCGCCGAGGTAGGTAATCATATCTACCGCCGCGCGCGGTTCTGCTAACACCAGCGAAGAGATCGAATTCAGGGCGTTGAACAGGAAGTGCGGCTGCAACTGCATTTTGAGGGCGCGCAATTCGGCCTGCGCCAGTTGCCCTTCTAAGTACGCCGCTCGCGCCGTCTCAGCGCGATAGCGTTCGTAAAAACTGAGCAGGTAATCGGTCGTCACTATCGCCTTAAAGGCAATGACTCCCAGTAGCGTGCGACCAACCCAGATGGCGTCATAAAACTGCGGCAGACTGCGCCCCTCCGCGCCGAACCACAGCCATTGCAGCAACCCCGAAAGTGCCGTGTGGCCAACGGCCAGCAGGATGCCTGCGAGGTAAAGCAGAGCAATGACCGGCAGCCAACGATCAAAGCGCCCGCGAATCCGCCGGTTTAGCCAAACGATCAAGGGATAGGTTGCCGCCCATAGTTGCAGAGGCAACAGAGTAGAGAGAAAGGCTTTGCTCCATTGTCCCGGCTGATCGCTGGAGAGAGCGTTGAGCAAAGCGATGGTTGCGAAAATCAATCCGACGGCTGTCAGCAGTGCATAAATCACTAGCCATCGGCGGAATCGCAGGGGTTCATCCCAACGATTTGCCAGCCCTTTTCGCCATACGATTGGCATACCCGAATTATGTGCCCGATGGTTGCCATTCACAAGGCAACTCTCTGCGGCAGGCTTGCGGCGAGGCAGGCGCAGACTCATTGCCCGGCCTCCGGCTCCCCCATCGCCCGGATGGTCAACCAAGCCCCTGCGGTCAGCGCGGCACACAACAGACTGACGCCGGTAAATCCGGCGCATACGTAGACCTGCCCGCTGCCCAATACCGCCGCGCCTATCCCCAGTTGCGATGCCAGATTTCGTAAAGCAATGTAGGATGCGCGTTCGGCAGGCAGTACCAACTCCGTCAGCCATGCCTGTAGCGGGGCAACGCGCAAGGCCGCCGCAAAGACGATCAGCACGACGGCGGCCAGCAAAATTTCAACCTCAACAACAGCGCGCAGCAGCGCCGCTAGCAGCACCAATCCGGCCAACATCACCCCCGTGCTATATTGCACGATCTTCCGTTTGCCGAACCGATCCGCTAGCCAACCGCCAAGCACGCCGCCCGCTAAAGCGCCCGTATTGACGAGCGCGTAAACGAGTCCAATCCCCCCCGGTCGGACGCTCTGCACATCAAAGAACCAGGTACCCAGATAAGCCGTAAAACCGATCAGCCCGCCAGAGACGAAGAAAGCATTGACGATGCCTAATCGTGCCGAAGCCGAGCCTCTGACCGGATGAGTCGCTTGCACAGGTGGCGTCACCGACGGGCGCTCCTGCCCGGAGTTGCGCCACAACCAAAAGGCGGTTGCGCCGATCAGCAAGCCTGTCGTGATAAACACCATCCGCCAGCCATAACGCGAGGTTACCCAGGCGCTCAAGGGCACGCCTCCTAACGGCGCAAGGTAATAGGCAACGGAGATCACCGTCATCTGAGTGCCGCGCTTGTGATAACCCGAAGCCTGCGCCAACGATGTGATGGTCAGCGCAGAGATGACGCCGCCCGCTAATCCCGTCACGGCGCGCGCGCTGAGAAAGACTACCCAATCGGGCGAGAGGACTG
>CAYXVU010000386.1:0-3037 GCA_964468725.1 uncultured Clostridia bacterium | reverse complement strand
CTGTGCGAAGCCGGTCATCTCCTGTCCCAACGTTTCAATCCACGCCTCACTCTCGGAGTGAGGCGAACAGCGAGTGGTATAAAGCCTGATATTGCCAGACTTTATGCCGTTGTAGGCGCGAACCTCTATCATCCCCGCCATGATCAGCCTCAAAGTTCTGTTCTGCATTCTGCGTAACTTGCAGTTTTGCCTGCAAATGAACCGCAACGCAAAACTCCTGACTTTCTTTCGGTGCTAGGGGTTCGCGCCACGCCCAAACAATTTGATTCTGTCTTTTGCTCATCTGCATCAGGCTTTCAATTCGCGATTTTGAATTTAGAAAATCAACGGATCTTCCAGGTTGACTGGCCTGCCGATGCCATGATGTTCGATCACAACATCTGCATCCAAAAAGTAAAAGCGTAGCGAATCTTCTTCATTTTCGATCTCAGACAGCAATCGCGCTCGCAACAACACCCAATGCTTTTCGTCTACCCGGCATTCAAACACTGAATTCTGTACGCGCTGGCCATAATCTTTGCACGCCTGCGCGACTCGCCGCAACCGTCGCGCCCCAGCTCTGTCGGTTGTGGCTACATCATAAGCGATTAGGATGAGCATGGAAGTCCGTTGTCAGTTGCCCGTTGCCGATTATCAGATTAGGGCAGCAAATCGAAGGGTGAAGGATGAAGGTTCAGCGACTCCGCGAATTCTGTGCCTCCGTGCCAACCCTGCATCTTGGCACTTTTTCAGCCTTTCAGGCTAAATACCGTCGACAACCGACAACCAGCTCAGGGCAGTACGCAAGGCAGATAATCCGGCAAGTCGCCGCGCAGGTGCCGCGCTAGTATACGCGCCTGCACCAACATCAACTGCCCGATACGAAAGTCATAATCGAGCAAGGGATGACGCACCTTCTCCTGCTTGCGTATCTGCCAAGCTGAGATGATCGCTTTGCGCCCCGTCTTCGTCAGTTCGACGACGCCACCTTCGCGTTCGATAAAATCTCCGGCTGTAATCTGCCGCCGGTTGATGAGTGTGATGGCCAGCCGATCTGCCAGTAACGGGCGAAACTCCTCCATTAAATCTAGCGCCAACGCCGGTCGCGCCGCACGCTCTGCATGCAGGTAGCCCAGAAAGGGATCGAGTCCCGTCGCAGTGAGCGCCGCGATGCAGTCATGCCTGAGCAGCGCATAGGCGAAGGACAACAAACAATTGATACGATCTCGCGGCGGGCGTTTCGAGCGCACGGTGAAGAGGAAATCCTTGCGCTGTTGTTTGAGGTGCAAACTGAAGACGTTGAAGTAGAGACTGGCAGCTTGGCCTTCATAGCCGCGCAGTTGATCTACCGACAGATTCTCGCCACGCTGAAAGACGTGCTGCAGTGTGCCAAGTAAGCGGGCAATCTCGGCGGCGCAGTGCTGCAACCGCTCACGCTCTTCTTGCTCATCAGTCTGCCGCGCCGAACGCAAAAGCGAGATGCGCGAATTCTGCAACTTACCAGCCATGCATTGCCGCGCAATGGCTGCCGTGCGTTTTGTGTCATCAGCAGCACGATATTGCGCACGTCGCAAGGTGATGCTGGTATTCGGCACGGCTTCCCAACGACCGAGCAGGTAGCCGGTGGCGCTGAAATAATTGACCGCCACGCCATGCTCCCAGCACAACTGCAACGCCGGAGGCGAGAAGGCTGCTTGCCCGAATACACAGACCGATTCGAGATGATGAATGGGCACGGTGAGCCGGGTTTCGCGCTCGACTTCGATCCTCAGATTCAAATGATCGCGTGACACATACGCGCCGTCTTGCGTCAGATACAAGGTGTTTTGTTTGATTTCCATAAATCGTACTCGCCGAGTTTGCGATTGGGGCAAACTCTGTTGACTCGCCTTCACCGCTTCACCCCCACTTCGATGAATAGAGTTGCGCGAGATAGTGCGCTTGCGGATCGTCCGCAGGGGACGAGCAAAATAACTCCGGCATGCAGATGCGGCGCAAACTGCACCCGTCGCAACGCGGTTTGAGTTCGGCAGCCGGAGTGATTCCGGCACTCAGCATTTCGCGCACGGCGCTGATCGTGCGCGCGGTCTGGTCACGTAAGCGCCAATCGAGTAGAACTTCGCGCCGCCGCTTACTGGCGGCGTGATAGAGGTAGCCGACGGAGACTTCGCAAGCGAACATCTCTTCGAGGCAAAAGGCCTGCGCGCAGAGTTGAATCTCGTCGTTATCGAATTTTCGTCGCCGCCCCTTTTTGTATTCGACGGGAACGGGTTCGCCGTTATGAAGTTCGACGATATCGGCTTTGCCGATCAATCCGTAGCGGTCGGAGTAGAGCGGCAAGGCGCGCAGCACGGTAACATCAGCTATGGTTTCATATCCGGGCGTGTCGGCATGGTTATGAAGTAGTGTACCTACTCTCGTGTGCTGGTTGTCGCCCCACAACCCTTCGATTTGCTTGAGCGCGCAACGACGCGGACAGAAGACGTAATCTGCGAGCGCAGAAATCAATATGACTTCCTCTTCGGACGACAAGATCATCACCTCCTGTCTGATTCGGTTTCTTTCAGTCTGGCTTTGCGCTTCCGGGTTGCCGCGCTTTCACCACGAACCACGGTCGTGACGACGAAGTGCTCGCGTTCGGTATCGAACACATAGAAGGCGCGGAACTCAAATGGGAACGGGCGTTTTATTCTGACGCGCAGCGTTGCGCCGTCAGGCAGAGCCTTCACATCACTCGCCTGACCTATGCCCTTTCGTATGAAGTCTCGCGTTTTCTCGTCGCTGAGTCGTGCAATCCGTTGCTGGAACTGCTCTATTGCGTGCGGCGAGGTGAAAACTTCAATGCTGTTGAGATCAACCATTGCCATCGGTTTTAGCCGGAACCATCCAGACGAGCTTTTTCGCAATAACAAGAGGCTGCGAGTCAGTACGAACAACCACGCCTTCAGGCGCGGATCCGTGATAATCATCGAGCGACGCCGGAAAATCTTTTTGTGCGCTTTCAGGTTTTCGCTTAACGATAACTTTTTCAAACAACTCGTGCGCCTGAGCATTGCCG
>CAYXVU010000385.1:0-3041 GCA_964468725.1 uncultured Clostridia bacterium | reverse complement strand
GAATCTTTTCGACATCCGAATCCACACAAGTCACGTCGTTGCCAAATTCGGCAAAACACGCACCGCTGACAAGCCCCACATACCCGGTACCGATCACTGCAATATGCATTCATTTCCCCCTGTCACGTTGTGCTATGGCAAAGGCTAAAAACCGTTGGCCTCGAAACCATTCTAAAGACAAAATCCGCTTTGTTTCGCTCCTCGCCGCTTAGCCTTTGATAGCGACGATCATTTCCCGAACTGCGCGTTCCAACCCGACGAAAGCGGCACGCGCAACGATATTGTGCCCGATATTCAACTCTGCAATCGGATCAATCACCGAAATGGCGCGGACATTTCGGTAAGTCAAACCATGCCCGGCAGCCACCAACATGGCAAAGTTGCCGCCAAGACGAGCGGCTTGCCGAATGCGCATGAGTTCTTCTTCGACAGCGTGTGCGTCAACCGGTTTGGTCGGGTCGGTCAATTCCGCATAGCGAGCCGTACAGATTTCGATCTGCTGTGCGCCCGTGTGATGTGCAGCTTCGACTTGCGTCAAGATGGGGTCAAGGAAAATGCTGACTGCGATCCCACAAGATTGCAGTTGCTCGACCGCCCTCGCAATCTCTTTTTCATGGGCAATGACCTCGAGTCCCCCTTCGGTGGTTATCTCTTCAGGTCGTTCGGGAACCAAGGTAACGACCGTCGGTTTGACCTCTTGCGCTATGGCGATCATCTCATCGCTGACCGCCATTTCCAGATTCAAATGGGTCTTGACCACTGCGCGCAAGGCGCGAACATCGGCATCCTGGATATGCCGCCGGTCGCCGCGCAAGTGAACCGTGATGCCGCTCGCCCCCGCAAGGTCTGCGAGCACAGCGGCGGTCACGACATCCGGTTCAAAAGTCTTTCGCGCCTGTCGGAGGGTGGCAATATGATCAATGTTGACGTTCAATCGCATGGGTCTGCTCACATTCCCCTTTCCCGTGGTTCAATTTGGCGGACTGAAATATAGCATAACGCAAGTCTTGAGTTGACTAAATCGACACCATACTCCAGGTCAAGCGCATCTTAACCGTTGGGGATTTTAAGAAGACACGACTCACTCCAACCCGCATCCTTTTTCTTGGATTTAATGCCGACTTTAATCACCCTCTCTTGCTTGAGCAAATTTAAGGCAATGTTCCGCAACGTCGTCATATTACTCCGGCGCCTGATCTTTCCTGATGCGCTCTCCTCGCCACGAACGGCGATGTCCTACACCCAATGCAAGAAGTTCTTGATTATCCAATAACTGCAAATCACCCGATTCAAGAGTTTGGTATCCGCCGCCAGACTGCTGATGTAATGGTGGCACAAATGGCGATGAATTGATGAGACTTGAGGCAATCAATGTGCGGATCTTTGACGGCAGAAAAGTGCTCAAGCAACGACCTGGGGATTTGTTTCTCTTTGATAGGCCTCCTCAATTTGTGAAGGCCTGCATCTTACAAATTTGAAGATGCGTTTGTCCGATCTATTCGCGGTGTCAGAGACCGCTATGCGTTCACCTCAGACAAAGACGCCACAATCTTGAAAAACAGCCGGACTATACATTCGCTAAGCTGTAGAGATTGCGAAGGCGGCGCGTGCCTGCGAACAAATTGGAAAACGCGCAGCGAGGTTAGCCTCCGCCGCCCTTGGCGGAAACAACGAACAGGTTGAGAACGCGGCGGAGATAGGACTGGAACATAACCTCGAAATGACCTGTGATCTGATGGGCGGACTGGTGCAAATCCCCTGTATCAAGCGCAACGCGCTCGGTGCGGTCAAAGCCATCAACACGGCGCACCTGGCGATGAACGGAGATAGCAGAAAAAAAATCACGCTCGACCATGTGATCCGGACGATTTGGCAGACGCGCATGGGTAGGCAATCGCGTTACAAGGAAACTTCGCAGGGCAGACTGGCCGTGAATATTCTGGAGTACTGACGAGCGAGGCGTGGCAGCGGCAAGCTCCTATGACCGTTACGGGGAAACCGGAAGCACCTCAAAAAACATCTTGACGTGACCATTCGCTTACGTTACCATTTACTCACATAAGGAGCGCAAACCGATGAAACTCAGCGATATAATGTTTGATCTTGAGCAGCGTATCGAGGTGAACGGCGCCATCGAGGATGTCTTCAAGAGTATATTGCACCGGCTTGGAGAGGGCAGCTTAAAACTAAGCGGGCCGATGATTTTGGAACCGTGGCCTGGTGGCCGCTGGTTCCGTGATCGAGGGAATGGCATTGGTCATCTTTGGGCGCATGTGCAGGTGATCAAACCGCCGACACTGCTAGAACTGAGCGGGCCACTGTTCATGTCCTACCCCGCTCTGAACCATGTGGAAATGCGCCTGGATGAGTCTGCGGGTGGAACCAAAATTACCCTGCGGCATCGGGCAATCGGATTGCTGGATCCGTCCCATCGTGACAATTTGGGGACTGGTTGGAGACAGATTCTCGGCGCTGTCTACAATGACTTTTCGGCAACGGGGAAAGGTCACGGAACCTGATGGCCGACGATCTGGATGCAGTTTGGAAGGCGCTGTCCGATCGCACTCGGCGGGCGATTCTGGATATGCTGCGCGAAGGGCCTAAAACGACGACCGAAATCGTCGAGGCGTTTCCCGAACTTACCCGTTTCGGTGTTATGAAACACATTGACGTATTGCGCAGCGCGGATTTGGTTCTTACCCGCGAAGAAGGGCGGCAACGGGTAAATTCACTGAACGCCGTGCCCATCCGGCAGATCTACGAGCGATGGGTAGGCAACTACGCCGAGTTCTGGGCGGATAAATTGCTGCGCATTGGCGAAGATTTCCCTTCGCCTGGCCCGAACTCCAGAAGAAATTCGCGTAAAAAGTAACTCGATTGCACAAGCGAAGCTGCGCTTCATTGAGGGGGAGTGTGTCCAGCGACGACTACGCTTCCGAACCAGAAATCCATAAGGAGAAGCGAATGATGCAATTTCTCGTACTGATTTACAGCTCCGGAAAACCGCTGACGGCGATGAAACACGAAGAACAACAGCGTCA
>CAYXVU010000384.1:0-3248 GCA_964468725.1 uncultured Clostridia bacterium | reverse complement strand
TTTCGTAAGCAAAGATTATGAGAATCGGGAAAGCGGCGCGGGGCCCCGCACTCCACAGCGCTTCGCGCAGCCTCTCAGCAAGCGGTAAGGGCGCGACCGCCGCTGTTTTTAGTTGTGAACTTCCGCTTGTAGCGTTTCACTCTGTACGATACTATCTCAGCGATTTCACCGCGTTTTGTCGCATAGAGTGCGCCTATGCTTGAGCCGAACACCATATTACAAGGTCGTTATCGCATTCTCAGCCCACTCGGCAAAGGCGGTATGGGCGCCGTCTATTTGGCGAAGGATGAAAACCTCGGCGTCACCGTCGCGGTCAAGAAAAATACGCTTGATGATCTGCGTTTGATCGAAGCCTTCAAACGCGAAGCCCGACTTCTAGCTAGCCTGCGCCATCCGGCTTTGCCGCAGGTTCGTGACCATTTTTTACTCGAAGGTATCGGACAATTTTTAGTGATGGAATATATCGCAGGCGCGGACTTGGGCGAGGTGTTGGATAAGCGTCGACAAAATCTCGAACCCGTCGGCGAACCGAAACCCTTCGAAGTGGACGAAGTCATCCGGTGGGCCGAACAGTTGCTGGATGCGCTTGATTACCTGCACGCGCGCGAAGAACCGATCATTCACCGCGACATCAAACCGCAAAACCTCAAACTCGCCGAACGCAATCAAATTATCTTGCTCGATTTCGGATTGGCCAAAGGCCGCTCGCTACAGATGACGCGAGTGACGACGACGGGCAGCATTTACGGCTACACGCCGAGTTATGCGCCGATTGAGCAGATTCGCGGCCTTGGCACCGACCCGCGCTCGGATTTGTACGCGCTCGGGGCGACGCTCTATCACTTGTTGACGGGCGCGCCGCCGGTTGATGCCGCGACGCGCGCCGACGCTTTTTTGGGCGGCGAACCCGACCCGCTGCTTCCCGCCTCTGCTTGGAATGCGAAAGTGTCACAGAGCTTTTCGGCTGTGCTGATGAAAGCGATGGAGCAGCACCGAAATCATCGCGTCGCTTCGGCGCGCGCGATGTTGGAGATGGTACGCGCGGCCAAACAGGCAGCCAGGCGGGAAGCCGCACAAGTTGCTCAACTCCCGCCAACGAGAGAAACCCATCTTCAAGAAGATTCGACCATCATCATTGACGAGCAGCGCGAAACCGAAGCCCGTCAAGCTGCCGAACAAGAACGACTCCGACAGTTGGCAGCCGAAGCAGAGCAGCGCAAACAACAAGAAGATCAAGCGCGTCGAATCAGAGAAGAAGCCGAACGCCGTCAGCAAGAGGCACGAAGGCGCCAAGCGCAAGAAGAAGCCGAGCGTCGTCAACAAGAAGAACGAGAACGCAAGGAACAAGAAAGCGAGAGGCGGCGACCGTCTGACTTTGCGCCCGTTGCCGACGCACCGCTTGCAGCAAGCGCCGCAAGTGAGAGCCTTCGCGCGCCGCGCCGCCTAAACAAAATCGGGTTGTCGGTTGGCGCAGGATTGCTGCTGATTGCTGCCATCATTGCGATTTGGGTAATCGTCAACAAGCGAAGCGCTCCGCCATCAGTTGACTCAGGCACACAAGCGAGCCGAGTTGAGCCTGCCGGATTGAACCCCGGCATATTTACGACACCAGGCGCGGTCTACAAAGTTTCGTTGAGCAATGATGGGCGCGTTTTGGCTGCCGTCAGTGAGGGCGGCAGGGTGCGATTGTGGACGCCGGAAGGGGAGAAGCAACTGAGCGAT
Organism: uncultured Clostridia bacterium; assembly: GCA_964468725.1. GTDB lineage: Bacteria > Acidobacteriota > Blastocatellia > UBA7656 > UBA7656 > CAYXVU01. The sequence continues at coordinate 1,526 of CAYXVU010000384.1, read as the reverse complement.
GGGGCGCATAAAGGCCGCTCGGTGGCCGTCAGTCCCGATGGTCAACTCGTCGCTTCGGGCAGCGAAGACGGCACGCTGCGATTTTGGCGAACGCAAGACGGACAGGTACTCAATACCATCGAAGCACACGCGGATTACCTTTTCAGCATTGGCTTCAACCCCGACGGACGCACCCTGTTTACGGCGAGCGGCGATAAAAAAATTAAACTGTGGCAAGTGCGCGACGGTGCGCTGCTGAAGACTATCGCAACGCCGGAAGAAGGCTATCTCATCGTCACGGTCAGCTCGGATTTGCGACTGGCAGGATTTTATCACCCGGATGGCAGCTTCAAGCTTTGGTCAATTGAGCAAGAGGATTTGCTGCGGATGCTCGACGGCGAAATGCCTGCTGTGACCTGCGGCGCCTTTTCTGCCGACGGGCAATTGCTGGCGCTTGGCAGCCGCGACGGCGAAGTGCAATTGTGGCGCGTGAGCGATGGGCGAATGATACGCTCGCTCGGCAAGTTTAACGACGCTGTCTATAGCCTCGCCTTCACGCAGGACGGGAAGACGGTTGCCGCGGGCTTTAGCGACAGCAGGATTCGCGTTTGGAATGTGAGCAATGGCGTGATTCGAACCTGGAGGGCGGGCGATGGCACGATTACCACGACGCTGAACGGCCACACACAGTCTGTAGACTCGTTAGCCTTCAGCGCCGGTAGCTTGCTCGCATCGGGTAGCGAAGACAAGACCATCAGGCTGTGGGACATTGTGGAGAAGTGAAGATGCAAAGAGAGAACCAGCGAAACCTTTTCTTTGTTGTCGTTTTGCTCGTGTCACTGGCGAGTTTGAGTTTGCCGCATCTGCTCGCGCGGGCGACGGATGCTAATGCCCAAACCGGCAAAGATGCGAAGAAGAGAGAAACAACGAACAACTCAAATAGCAACACCAACAAACCGGCGGCAAAGCCCATACCGAAACCCAAACTGCCCGCACCGCGAAAGCCGCCACCGACAGCAACCAAACCACGCACGACCAAGCGCGATTACTCAATCGTGACCGACGCCAGCAACTTTGTTCGACTCGAAGCGGGCGAGTTCGATATGGGTTCGGAAAACGGCGACGCTGACGAAAAGCCTGTGCATCGCCTGCGCATCACTCGCCCATTCGAGATGGGCAAATACGAAGTCACCCAAGCGCAGTGGCAAGCCGTGATGGGCAACAATCCGAGTTATTTCAAAGGCGCGAATCTGCCGGTTGAAAATGTGTCGTGGGAAGACGCGCAGGAATTTATCAAGAGGCTGAACGCGCTGAACGATGGCAACACTTATCGCCTGCCGACCGAAGCCGAATGGGAATACGCCTGCCGCGCGGACAGCAAAGGAGATTACGCAGGCAATCTAAATGCGATGGCGTGGTATTCGGCGAACTCCGATAGTAAGACTCATCCGGTAGGGCAAAAGAAACCGAATGATTGGGACTTGTATGATATGCATGGGAATGTATGGGAATGGTGTCAGGATTGGTATTCGGAGACATACTACGCG
>CAYXVU010000383.1:0-3253 GCA_964468725.1 uncultured Clostridia bacterium | reverse complement strand
GCAACTGCTCGCCTTCGTCGAGTTGATTGCGCTCGCATAAGGGGTCGTTCGTCAGGTCATACAGTCCGTCTCTTTTATTGACGCCATCGCTGATGAAGAGGTGGCTAGCCGTTTTATCCAGCAACCCGTAGATGGCTGCATAGCTGGAGCCGATAAAATACTCGTCTTGCAAATAGGTGAGGTACTCTTCGCGCGTATCGGTAAAGAGCGGCCTGCCGAATATCCCATTCTTGAGAATCGGGCGATGCCCCAACAGGTAATAGAGGCTTGGCGTGAGATCAGCGGAAAAGGCGACATCGTCTACATTCCAGAATTTCTTTGCCAGCCATTTCGGCGGCACATGAATGATGAGCGGAATCTTTACCAATTGCGGATAGATGTAATAACTGTGCCCCCAACGCCCGCCTTCTCCTAAATCATCACCATGATCGGAGGTAAAGACGATAATGCTTTCTTCATAAAGATTGCGGGATTTCAAATAGGCGATGAAGTCGCCAAACCCTTTGTCCATCTCCCTGAGACGATTGACGCAATACTCGTCAAATTCGGGATAGTCGGGATGCTTGGCAGTAGGCGGATTGATGGTGTGCGCTTTTGTGCGTTTGACGATGTGCAAATTCTGCGCTTGCGTATAAACGAAGAGCGGCCTTTCCGGGTGCGAACGGGTTTCCATTTTGGTTTGCAACTCGTCGAGCGACTGCGCCAGGTCATACTCCGTCCAATCTTTTCCGACATCTAACTCCGTCGTCATCGGCATTGGTTTGTTGATAATTTGCAATACCGGGTCCAGCGTCAGAATGCTTTCATAGCCTTCCGCTTCGATCAATTTTTGCAACGCATTCATAGGATGAAATGGCTGCGTGTATTGGCGATGCAAAATCAGTCCGCCCACCCATAGCGAAGGCTCGGCCAGCCCCGTTCCGGCATAGCGCGAAAAGCTGTTTTTCATCACGATGCTGTCTGCCGCGAAGCGACTGACAGCGGGCATGAACTTCGCTTTCGGGTTATAAGGCCAAACGTAATCGCGTCGCAGACTGTCGACTACGAAGATGAAGATATTCGGCTTCTTCTCCGGCGAAGGCTTGAGTTCCTCCACCAACCGGACATCAACCGCTTCGACCGGAGCGGCTTCCGAGATATTGGTGTGCCGATAGAGAAATTTGTAAAACGCCTCGCTCCTGAGCCATTCATCGCTATTATTTCCGTCATCGCTTTGCGCCACCGGAAACAGATTGATTTGCGGATGCAACAGGCTATGAGCAAGACGAAAAGAGACTTCATGCGCGGCATAGCGTTCCAGTGTCACATTGACATCCAAACTTTCCTGGCGCATCAAAGTCGGCAGGTGATAACGCGACAAGTACAAAACGTGGTACGAAACCAGGCTCGCGCAGAACAACAGCAAAATGGCTATGACCGGATATGGAGGCTTACTTCTGCGTGCCGCCGAAGGGTAGAAAAATCCGAAGGCAATGCCCCATACGGCGAGCGCCGCCAGCCGCTGCATCAGAAACGCCCAATCCATAACCGCTAAGATCAGGGGCAGCAGGTAGGCAATGACAGCAAGCATACCTAATGCAATCACGCGCCGCACGCCCGACTGCCTCTCGCCGTAAATGGCCTTTCGCAATGGCAACAGCGTCAGCGCCAAACCGCTGGTTGACCAGTCGCTTCGCTCGTCTATCAAGTGCAAAGTTGTACCGCTCAAAAACCCTGCAAACGTGAAAGCAAATAGCCCGGCCAGCAAACTCGCTCCCCCCCCGTCAAACGAAATGGCGGCAAAGACCACATCGCGCAACGTCAGCAACAATAGGAAAGCGATCAGCAGGTGCGATAAAAAGAATTCGACTTTGACTGCTTGTACAAACTGATTGGCAAAAGCGCGCAGCCCGCGCAGAATCGCAAAGAGCAGGGCGGCCAGTAGCCCGTGCGAAACCGTGCTCCACAGCAGAGCGAAGCCCCATTCGTTACCGGCAAAGGGCGCATGGCCGCTCGACCAAAAACGCAGATAAAAGATCAGGTTATAGAGTACGCAAACAAACATCGCCCAGCGCAGAAAGCCGGTCAGATGCAAATCGTTTCGATTCTTGCCCGCCACCCAATTGACGCGCCCGCGCGCGTAGTCCAAACCCACCAGCCAAAGAAGCGGGAAGAGCGAGACGGCGCTGGCAATCACGCTGAACTCATCATTGCGTAAGTTCGGCAAGACAGGTCGAAAGATCAATCCGATGCCAACCACTCCGTGAAACAGAAGAAAGCCCGCCGCCAATCGCCGCGTCTTGGCTTGCCGCAGTTCCGGCGCGATGACAATCAGGCTACACAGCCAAAAACCCCAGTAAAAAAGCCCATGCCAGCGGCCAAAACTGCGTACCCAAGGCGCACTCGAGCCATTGAGACTCCATTGGTAGGTGAACGGAATGTAGGCTAAAAGGCAGTAGCTCGAAGTCAGGAAAACGAAGAGAGCGATTGCCAATCGCATCAGCAGCAACAACTCTTTGCGTGCCTGCACAACCTCAGAGATGGAGAACAGATTCTGCGCGATGGTTTGGATAGCTCTTCGCATATCAGTTCACAGTGCGTTCTGTCGGGCAAGCGAAATTTTACGATGGCGCTGATGAGGAATGGACAACCCTGTGCATAAAGCAAACGGGTGAGCCTGCAAGAGGCTCACCCGTAATCTCAACTCCGAACGAAATCTTCTGTCGTTGCGGATTAGTCTAAAGCCACCGTGCCCGCTGTCGCAGCGCGCGTCGTGGCATCAAAGAAGTCCGTCGCAGCCGTCGATTGACCGGTACGTTGATGGACAACGTGAGATTCCAAACTAGCAAACGAGCGTGAGCCCGTGCCCAGCGCGCCCGTGCTTGCCGGATACGCCCACGCATTGAAGGTGGCCGGAGTGGAAGTCGAAGCCACGAAGGTGGTGCGGTTTAGGTTATAAACGAAACCGCTCTTGTTCGGGGTTGCGCTCGCACCCAACACGTTATCAACCAACCCCTCGGCAGCCAGCGTGCCAGCCGTGGCTACCGGGCCAAGCCCTGTAGAGAAATTCGTGCCGCCGCCCAAGGTTGAGCGATAGGTCTCATTCGAGGTCGAAATCGTGCGAATACCGCTGATGGCAGACGCTTCGTTGGCCGCACGACGGGACGCTAAAAGGTTCGGGATTGCAATAGCAGCGATGATACCGATGATCGCCACCACGATCATCAGCTAGATCAGTGAAAAAACCTTCTCATTCTTCATAATTCTTCATGCT
>CAYXVU010000382.1:0-3262 GCA_964468725.1 uncultured Clostridia bacterium | reverse complement strand
GACCGGGTTGCCGAAAGAGATCGGTCAACTGAGTGCGCTGACCTCCCTTGACCTTGCTAGCAATAATCTGACCGGGTTGCCGAAAGAGATCGGTCAACTGAGCACGCTGACCTCGCTTGACCTGATTAATAATAATCTGACCGAGTTGCCGAAAGAGATCGGTCAACTGAGCGCGCTGACCTCCCTTGGCCTCGCTGGCAATAAGCTGACTGGGTTGCCGAAAGAGATCGGTCAACTGAGCGCACTGACCTCCCTTGACCTCGCTAGCAATAAGCTGACCGGATTGTCGAAAGAGATCGGTCAACTGAGCGCACTGACCTCCCTTGCCCTCAGTGGCAATAAGCTGACCGAGTTGCCGAAAGAGATCGGTCAACTGAGTGCGCTGACCTCCCTTGACCTCGTTGGCAATAATCTGACCGGGTTGCCGAAAGAGATCGGTCAACTGAATGCGCTGACCTCCCTTGACCTCACTAACAATAACTTGACCGAGTTGCCGAAAAAGATCGGTCAACTGAATGCGCTGACCTCCCTTTACCTCTTTGGCAATCAATTGCCAATTCCGCCGGAGATTTTGGGGAACACGGCTGACCCATCGAGCATTATCGGCTATTACCTGCAACTGCAAATTGAGCAGAAAAAGCCGCTAAATGAAGCCAAAGTTTTGTTGGTCGGGCAGGGAGATGTCGGTAAAACATCGTTGATGAAACGGCTGATTGATGGAACGTTTGATGCCCGCGAACGCAAAACCGAAGGCATCAACATCCGCCCGCTGCCCGTCACTGTCAATGAACAAGAAGTGAAACTCAACGTTTGGGATTTCGGCGGGCAAGAGATCATGCACGCGACGCATCAGTTCTTTCTCACCAAACGCAGCCTCTACGTCCTTGTGCTCGATGCGCGCCGGGACGAAGAGGCCAATCGCCTCGAATACTGGCTCAAGATCATTCAGAGTTTCGGCGGCGATTCGCCCATCATCGTCGTCGGAAATCAGATTGATGAGCATCCGCTCGATATTGATAAAGAAGGCTTGCGCAAAAAGTATGACCGTATCAGAGCCTTTGTCGAAACTTCCTGTGCAGACGGTCGCGGGATTGCGGAGTTAAAAGAGACCATCATCCGCGAAGTCGGCCATCTGGAACATCTTCACGATCAACTGCCGCTGTCGTGGTTTCGTATCAAAACCCAGTTGGAAGAAACAAAGCGCGACTATATCCCGTATGCCGATTATGTACGCCTGTGCGAAGCCGAAAGCGTTGAAGACGAAGTGAATCAGCGCACCTTGATCGGCTTTCTTCATGACCTCGGCACAGTCTTGAATTTTCGTGATGACCCGCGTTTGGAAGATACCAATGTGCTCAGTCCGACTTGGATTACCAACGGCGTGTACAAGATTCTCAACTGCAATGAACTAATTACCCATCACAAAGGCATTCTCGAACGTGAGAGGCTGAAGACCATCCTCGACCCGCAGCAGTACCCGCCAAGCAAACACTTCTTCATTCTGGACATGATGCGAAAGTTCGAACTCTGTTTCGATCTGGTGGGCTATGATAATGAGCGGTTTTTAATCCCGGATTTATTGCCCAAACCGGAACCCGACACCGGCGACTGGCGAGACGCTTTAGCCTTTCAGTATCACTACGACGTGTTACCCGGCAGCATCCTATCGCGCTTCATCGTTCGCATGAATGAGCGCATTTCGAAAGACACGTACTGGCGCAACGGCGTCGTGCTCGCTTATGAAGAGAACCGCGCATTGGTGAAAGCCGACAAAGAAGACGGCAGAATTTTTATCTCGGTTGACGGCCCGCAACCGATGCGCAGAGAGTTTCTGGCGGTCATTCGCTCGCAGTTCGAGGCCATTCACAAAACCGTTCCCGGCCTTGATGTAAAAGAGATGGTTCCCCTGCCCGGACATCCCAACGCCTTGGCCAGCTATCGAAACTTGCGCGATATGGAGAGCATCGGGCAAACGCAGTTTGTGCCGGATGGTTTGAAAGAACGGGTGTCGGTCAAAGACCTGCTGGATGGCATAGATTCCGGGACTCTCCGACGCGCTCACTTGGAGGGCGATTTCGAAGAACGACGCCAATCAATCAAACCGCCAGCGGCTACTCCGCCGAACCCGATTGCTGCAACCGGATCATCTGAGCGGTTAGCCGAAGGCGCGACAGCGAGCGCCGAACAACTGAAAATGCAACGTGTGCTTGATGCCGACGCGCATCGCTACGCGGCGAAAATTCTCTGGCTCAGTTTCGTATTCGTCGTTCTGGTGTGGACAGGGTTATTCTTACTCGTCAGACAATTCGGATGGGAGAATATGGAACCCTACACCTACTTTATCGGCGGGTTTGTCACGCTAGCCGCCTATTTCTACTTTGTGATTACTCAGCAGGAGTTTTCTCCGGCGGCCATTCGTGATCGTATGATCGAAAAGAAGCGGCATCGGCTCTATGAGAAATTTGGTTTCAGCCCGCACAATCATTTGCCGAACGACAAAGGCGGCAACCTGCGATAAGCCATGATACAAACACGCCCTGTTCGAATCTGTGCGGTTGTTACCGAAGAGACTTGTGCGGCGGCGCGCGCGGCCATCCATCAAGCCGTCGGACAAGCCGACTGCATCGAACTGCGGCTCGATTACTTGCGCGATTTCGATTTCACCAACCCGCAAAGTCTGCGCGCTCTCATCGCAGATAAACCGCTGCCCATTATCCTCACCTGTCGCGCCGTCGAAGAAGGAGGCCAGCAAGCCGTCGCAAACTCCGTGCGCCTCCCCTTGCTCATCGAAGGCGCGCAACGGTGGGCAGATTATTGCGACATTGAAGCCGCACACTACGACGAAGCTCTAAAGTTTGCCCCTGACCTCTCGCGGTTGATCGTCTCGTATCACAATTTCGACGAGACGCCTGCGAACCTTGATGACATCTATGATCGCATCACCGCGTTGCCCGCAGCGATTCATAAAATCGCTGTGCGCCCTCGTCGCATCACCGATACGCTGATGGTCTTTCGCCTGCTCGAACGCGCGCGGCAAGACAACCGAAATCTCATCGCCATTGCAATGAATGAAGCGGGATTGATTACGCGCCTGCTGACGCCAAGTCGCGGCGGCTTTCTCACCTACAGCGCACTGGCGCGTGGCGGAGAAAGCGCGCCCGGTCAATTGACCTGCCGCGAACTCAAAGACCGCTATCGCTTGCACGCTCTGTCGCCGGAAACTGAAATCACTGGCATCATCGGTAAGCCCGTTATGCACTCG
>CAYXVU010000381.1:0-3310 GCA_964468725.1 uncultured Clostridia bacterium | reverse complement strand
GTGCTCTGGCCCTTCGCCGACAGCGGCTTAGCTACTCAAGCCCGCTTTGTTTTGATACGCTACTTTGGGTTTGGCCTCATTTACTTTGAGGGCACGTCCGCCAAACTCCTGCCCATTGAACTTTTCTTTGGCGGCGCTGGCAGCTTCTGCTGAGTTCATTTCGATAAAAGCGAACCCGCGCGAATGTCCGGTCTCGCGGTCGGTAATCAAGTGACAAGAGTCTACCTCGCCAACTTCGCTAAACAGGGTACTGAGTTCGTCCTGCGTCGTGTTGGGCGCGAGATTTCCTACAAACAATTTCTTTGACATCGGTAATCGTCCTATCGGTAAGGGAAGCCGAAACGCATTTCACCGGAAACATCATCAGGCTGTCCGATTCCTAAGAAGGTGAGCTATCAGTTCAGACGGTCTAGAGGATTCTAGAAAAGCTGAGAAGAGAGAAAGCTAATCTCGGTTCCTTGTCACCCTATCACCCGGCAGACGGAAATGTCAAATTCTAACCTCAATTTGAGTTAATCCGCATGTCTGGGTACAATGGCGCTTAACGGAAACATCGGCTGGCAACCGACATTATGGATTCTGCTTGAGCGTTATGACACCACTCAAAAGGCTGCTAACCTACTTTGCGCGCTATCGCAAAACCATTCTCTTCGGCGTCTCCTGCGTATTGATGACCAACGTCATCAAACTGATCGGGCCGCGCGTGTTGGGGCAAGCGGTTGACGATCTGACCGCCTCGATCACCGAATCCAAACTGCTCTACTACGGTTGCTTCTTTCTCGCCATCGCGCTCGGGCAGGGCGTCTTTCTCTTTACGCAACGCCGGTTGCTCATCAATATGTCGCGACATATCGAGTACGATCTGCGCAATGATTTCTATGCCCACCTTCAGAAGATGCCCTTCGCCTTTTATCAAGCCAATCGCACGGGTGATTTGATGGCGCGGGCGACGAACGATTTGGCCGCCGTTCGGATGATCGTCGGCCCGGCATTGATGTATTCGATGAACACCATCTTTGCGACGGCGATCATTATGCCGATGATGATTGAGATCAGTTGGCGGTTGATGCTCTTGGCCTTCTTAGCGATGCCGCTGGTCGCTTCGGCGACGCACTTTTTCGGCAAACGCATTCACACGCGCTTCGAGCAAGTGCAGGACTACTTCGGAACTGTATCCAACCGAGCGCAAGAATCGTTTGCCGGGGTGCGGGTGATTCGCGCTTACGCACAAGAGAGCGGCGAAATCGAGAGCTTTCGCCGGGTCAACCGCGAATTCGTCAACAAGAACCTCAACCTGATTCGCTTTTCGAGCGCCTTTCATCCGATCTTACAGTTCTTCATCGGCTGCGGCTTCTTCGCCGTTTTGTGGTATGGCGGCAGTCTGGTGGTGCGCGGCGAGATCAGCGTCGGCAAGTTCTTTCAATTTACTCTCTATCTGAACTATCTGATCTGGCCGATGATCGCGCTCGGTTGGGTCATCAACCTGTTTCAGCGCGGCATGGCTTCGATGGGGCGCATGCACAAGATTCTCTCCATTGAACCAGCGATTGCGGACAACGAGGAGACGCGCGGGATGAGCGAGGTTCAAGGTGAAATCGAATTCCGCAATCTGACCTTCACCTATGACCGCGCCACTGAACCGGCGCTCAAAGAGATCAATCTGCGTATTGCGCCGGGGCAGACGGTTGCCTTCGTCGGCGCGGTCGGTTCCGGCAAATCAACCTTGATGAATCTGATTCCGCGCCTTTTGGAGGCCGAAGCCGGACAGGTCTTGATTGATGGTTACTCGATTCGCTACTTCCCCTTGCAGGTCTTACGCTCCTCAATCGGCTATGTGCCGCAAGAGACCTTTCTGTTTGGCGACACGATAGCCGAAAACATTGCCTTCGGCGTCGAGCAGGCCAGCCGCGAAGCGATTGAAACCGCCGCAGCCGAAGCAGGCATCGCCGACGACATCACTCAATTTCCGAAAGGGTATGAAACGGTTTTGGGCGAGCGCGGTATTACCCTCTCCGGCGGTCAGAAGCAACGCACGGCGATTGCCCGCGCGCTGATTCGTCGCCCGAAAATCTTAATCCTTGATGACGCGCTCTCGGCGGTTGACACCTACACGGAAGAAAAGATACTCGCCCATCTGCGCCGCATCATGCGTGGGCGCACAAGCCTGATCGTCTCGCATCGCGTTTCGACGGTGAAGGATGCTGATCTGATCGTCGTTTTGGATGACGGGCGGATTGCCGAACGCGGCACGCACGACGAGTTGATCGCGCACGGCGGACTGTATGCCGAGTTGTATGAGAAGCAGTTGTTGGAAGAAGAATTGGCGGCCAGTTAATGATCGCCGACAGAAGACAGCAACCATTGAGACCTGACATCTTATGGCTGAATCGCACCATGAAGAAGAGGTATTAGGCAAAGCCTATGATTCGCGCTTGATGCGCAGGCTGCTGCGATACCTGTGGCCTTACAAAGAGCGCGCAGTCTTGTCGTTGGTCTTGACGATGGTGAGCGCGCCGTTGGCGTTGGCGGGGCCGCCGCTGATGAAAGTGGCGATTGATCTCTATCTTGACCCTGGCACGGCGGGCGAAGTGACCGGCTTTGCCCTGTTCATGAAAAACGCCGCTGCCTGGTGCGGATTTGGCGACAGCAAGTTCGAAGGCATCGCCTTCATTGCGTTGGTGCTGTTGCTTGCCAATCTCGCCGCTTTTCTCGTTAGCTACGCGCAGGCTGTCGTCATGCAGACGATGGGGCAGTACATTATGTACGACTTGCGCAAAGAGGTCTTCGCGCATCTGCAAAAGCTCCCGGTACAGTATTACGACCGTAATCCGGTGGGGCGGCTGATGACGCGATTGACTTCGGATGTTGACGCGCTCAATGAGATGTTTACGGCAGGCGTCATCGCCATCTTCGGCGATGTGGCGATGATCGTCTACATCGTCATCTGGATGTTCCAAGCGAATTGGCGACTGGCGCTGGTCTCTTTTTCCATCTTGCCGTTGCTGGTTGCTTTGACCGTCTGGTTCCGACTAGGTGCGCGCTCTTCCTTTCGGGAAGTGCGAACGCGGATTGCGCGCATCAACGCCTTTTTGCAAGAGCACATCACCGGCATGCCTGTGGTGCAGTTGTTCAACCGCGAAGAGAAAGAGATGCGCGAATTCGAGCGCATCAATCACGCCCATCGCAAAGCCAACATTGACACCATCTTTGATTACGCGGTCTTTTACCCGGCGGTCGAGATCATCGGCGCGGTGGGCATCGCGCTCATTAATTGGTACGGCGCCGGCACGGTAAACCAAGGCATGGCGAC
>CAYXVU010000380.1:0-3322 GCA_964468725.1 uncultured Clostridia bacterium | reverse complement strand
TGCATTTGGTCAGTCTCTAAAATCACCAGTTTGTTTTGGTACAGGCGATTCAGCTCGTGCGCCAGTTCTAAGTTCGCCATCAAACATTCCAATGCTTCCTGCGGCATCGGCCTGTTGAAATAGCCCAAAACGTACAGCACCAACCTCGCCGCTTCGTTCAGTCGCTCAAGCTGATTGCCGATCAGCTTGTTCAATCCTCTTTTATAGTCATGATCTTTGAAATCTTCGAACAACGAAGCATCTTGCATTAAATCGGCGACTGTCACGCCGGGGTATACATCATCGCTCAGATAACCGACGACCGATGACAGCGCCATTGGGATGTAATGAACGCGCTCGCAGAGTTCGCGTAACAACTCGTCCGATGCTTGCGTTGCTGACAGGCCGCATTCCGCGCCTTCCTCTCGCAAGTAGGCGAAGGCATCCGATTCCGGCAACCCTTTGTCTAATGCGTCGTTGACGACTTTGAGAGGTTTCAAGCGGTGATTGCCCGATAATCGCGGCAAATGGCGCGAGGTGACGACGAGGCGCAGGCGATGTTGCAACGTCAAACAGGCTTCGAAGAAGGTTCGCAATCGCTCATCGGCCACTACATCATCACCATCCAGACAATCTTCGAAGGTATCAAAGATGAACCAGAAACTGCCTTCGCGGCTCAAGGCGCGAAACAGGTAGATCAGCTTCTCCGCCGTATGCAGTTGCTCTTCAGCATAGAGCAACTGAAACACTTCGCCTTGCCCGATCAAATCACCGGCTTCGGCAAAGATTCGCTTGAGCGTCAGACGATTCTCTCTGCACTCGATGCGCAGCACGCCTTGCACCTGTGAATCAACGATGGCGTAATCGCTGACGACTCGCCGCAGCATTTTGGTTATCAATGACGATTTGCCGAAGCCGCCGGGGGCGATGACGGGCAACACGCGCAGGCCGGAATCGCTCTTCAACTCGCTCAGGATGATGTCGCACTCCGGCTCACGACCTACCAGCAATTCATCCGGTCGAGTCGCCACGCCGATGAGCGGCTCCCGCGCCGCGCGCAGGCTTCCGGCAGATGGGTATTTCGAACGCATCAACTGCTCGATGCGGGCGACGATTTCAGTTTGAAAATCGCCCGTCAGGTAATGGAACATCGCGCTCATCTGGTCGCGAAAACCGAAGAGCATCACCTCTAATTTTCGCGCCCGCGCATTGGTGTCCAGTTCAATCAGGAGTAAGGGCAACAGCATCTCTCTTTCGATGCGGTCGAGGTGCGCGCCTTGTTGTTCTATGAGCGCGTTGGTGTGTTCGAACAGATTGGCCAACTCGCCCGCCAACGCCGTCAGCATCCCTTTAACTTGCTCGAAGGTGACAGCTTGCTCATTGCCGTTTCGATTGTTGACGTACAAACCGGCCATGAGTTTGCCCATGAAGATGCGCGAAACTTTATCATCGGTCTTGAAGTAGTGTTGAAAGTAGGCGCAAAAGAGGTCGTACCAGCTACCTCGAATCATTGCGCTCAACTCTTCAGACAACCCGCCCTGCGCGGCATAGTCAGTTTTCAATTTGATAAGGACGCGTTCAACCAAACCGCTGCGAATCTGTTCTTCGCGGGCTTCGATGCCGTCAGGGCGCATGAGCAATTCGGATTGCTGCGCGAGGGCGGCCAACTCTTCGCTTTCGAGTTTCAAAGAGACAACCGCGCTGTCGTCATTGAGGGATTTCAGTTGGCCGATCAAATCGCGTATGGCGGCTTCGAGCAAAGGCGCTTCGGCTTTTGCCATTAAGGCAGTCGGAGCGTCGCCTTTGAAGACTTTTTGTGCCTTCTCAGCCACCTGAGAAAAATACGAGGGCAGAACGGAAGCGCGGCAGATGCTCTCGACATCAAGCCCTAAGGTTCTGCCGCGTTGTATGCAGATTTGCAGAGTGGCTTGCAGATAAGCGCGAAAGATGGCTTTTTCGAGATCGTGATTTGCATCGCGGCTATAGTTGCGGATGTTGGCTTGCAGTTGCTGCCAGTTTCGTACCAGCAAGGCTTCCGTGCCTGCGCCCGCAAGTTCGCCGGGCAAGGCATCTATAACTTTTTCTCCGAGTTTCGTGGCCAGTGATGAAGCAAGCGACCACAAGCCGGAAGCGATAAGCGTGAGGGTGACAGGGTCGGGCATTCGTTACCTCATTAAAGCCGCGCTGTGCAAATGACGGCAATAATAACCCTGAACGTAAATAAAAATGTACCTCGATTGCAAACTATTTTTGAAATAGCGAGGTGTCGTCTATGGGATTAAAACTTTCATCGGCGGGTGATTGCGTCGCCTTTTGGTTCGTTTCGCTGGCTGCGGCGGTTTGTTTGGCTGTCAGCGATTGCAACTTCTCTGTCAGGTAGCCGACCCACAGGCCGGGGCGGTAGGCGTGAATGTCTACGCCATAGCCGGTTTCAAAGACCAATGCGAGTTTGCGCGGGAACCGGCGCAGAATGAGATGAACGGTCAAGGCGCAGTTCATCCATCCTTCACGCGGCGAAAGGAGACAAGCGATTTCGATCTTCTTATCGCGGTAATGAAATGCGCCGCTCGCATCGGGTTTGAGGCGCGGGTTGTCATCATCGTCTTGATAGACCTGCGCGCGCATCCACTCGGTTACTAGCGATTTGGTTTGCAAGGCGCTCTTTTGATCGAAAGGCATGGGTATCGTTCTCGCCTCATTCTCTGAAGGAATTTTCTGCGAGGGCGTATCTATATTGCCAAACGAAACTCGGTTGTCAATAATTCCGATCTTTAGAGGATCACTTTGCAAGGGTAGGTGGACAGCGGAATCAAGCCGCCGTACCCCACCGAAAGCCAAAGGGGGAGAGATGAAGCGCAGAAACTTTTTGAAAAGCTCTATTGTCGGCAGCGCGGCGATATGGGTAGGTTCAACGACAGAAACAGAGGCGTCTGCCGCAACTACAATGGCATTCACGCCGAAGCCTTTTGAACTGGAAGAGGCGACGATTGCGGAGTTGCAAGCCGATTTGCAATCGGGGAAATATACGGCGCGGTCATTGGTTGAAATGTATCTGGCTCGCATTGTAGAGGTTGACCAAAATGGCGCGCGCGTCAACTCGGTCATCGAAACGAACCCCGATGCGCTGGCCATTGCCGACCGACTCGATCAGGAGCGCAGAGCCAACGCCATTCGCAGCCCGCTGCATGGCATTCCGATTCTCATCAAAGACAACCTCGATACGGCTGACAAGATGAAGACAACCGCAGGGTCGTTGGCATTGATGGATGCTAAACCGCTGCGCGATGCGTTCGTCTCGCAACGCTTGCGGGCAGCCGGAGCGGTGATTTTAGGGAAGACGAAT
>CAYXVU010000379.1:0-3343 GCA_964468725.1 uncultured Clostridia bacterium | reverse complement strand
CCAACCGCTTTACGCGCGCATCGTGCGCGAGCAGCCCGACCTGCTTGATTGAGCATCACGCAGAGGCTGTAAGCTGGCGATGATCGTCAGATATTCTCAAGGGAATAGAGCCGTGCGCTCTATTCCCTTATCACGCGGCTGAAAGAGGCCGATTCTATCCATTCATTTTTGTTGCCACGCGCCGGCGTGGTTAGCTCACATCCGGTAACCCGAAAATGGCGGAACCTCTCCTTACCTCTCTTGCTGTTTCGCTCGGCTTGTCAGCGGCAAAGAAACTGGTCAAGCCGCTTTTTTCTGACGGCAGCGGAGCGGGGCAAAGTGAAGACGACAGCCTCATAGGGAGCGCGGTCTCCGGTTTGCTCGGCGGGATAATCGAAGAGCGCGGCGGCAATGCTTATAACGTGATTGCTGCGAAAATTAAAGAGCAAGTCCGAAGCCTCGACGCTGCGGCGGAAAATCATAACCTGCAAAAAGCGGCGCGCGTCGCTTACCTGCAAGCGACGCGGGTTCTATGCGAAGCGCGCGTGCAAGAGATCAAACGCGGGTTATCTCTCCTAAACGAGAACCAGCTCTTTTCTGTGAACACAGACTTTTGGTTGGAAGATTTCCGCAAGCAGATCGAATCGCAGCATTGGTCGGAAGATTTCCGTAAGCGGATCAAATCGCAGCGTTGGGTCGCGCAAACGCCCGATGCGGGAAAGCGCGAGCGGCTCGTCCATGATGTCATGCGCGATCAACTCAAAGGCGAAGCGATGTGGCTTCGAGAAGCCATCCGTTATTGCAAAGAAGGGATGGAAAACCCCGCGCCGATGGCGCTTGATGCCGAATCGCTTTTGCAAACGCAAACGCCGGTCACCACATTGGGCGCGCTCGACCGTCAGTTTGAGGAAAGCGCGGCGAGCATCAAAGCCAGTCTGAAAAGCAGGCTGGTGAACGAAGTGAGCGGCGTCGGCATGCAGAGTCTTAACCGCCCTCGCGCACTTTCGACACGATTCCGGCAGATGCTTGATGACGGATGGCGCGACGCCGGTTCGCCGACCTCGCAAGCAACGCTGGAATGGTACGAATTGCTGTGCGCCTTTTTTGCTTATGATCTCAACCATAAGCCCGAACTGGCGAATACCTTTCAAAACCGATTGCTGCTCAAACTCGGCAATCAGCAAATGAGCCTCAAAACCGAATTGGATGCATTGGCGCAAACGCTCCGGTTGCGCTTTGACGATCTTGAACGAAAGCTCAACGCGAGACTATTGCAAAATCAGCTATCGGCGAATCAGTTAAAGGAAGTGGCCGATACGCTGTTGCCGCGCGCGCTGGCGCGCATGGACGGCCTGCAAACTTCGCAAACCGAACTGGCGAAGCTGGTCGGCGACGCTCTTATCGAGTGGCAGCGCAGGCCCTTTGCTGTCGAAGTCAGAACCGACATGGTTCACGACCGCGTGGACAGCGTGATGAGTGAATACTTCGAGCTATTCGTCGGGCGCGAAGACGAAATCGCCGCCCTCGAACAGTTCATCGCCGACAACCCGAAAGGCTTTTTGACGATTACCGCACCGGCGGGCTTCGGCAAAAGCGCCTTGCTAGCTAACTGGATCAGGAGGTTGAGGCTAGAACCGTCCAAACAGGATGCGGTCTTTGTCGCCTATCACTTCTTTCGACAGGCCAACGAAGACCTGCGCTCCATCAACTACTGCCTGCAATACTTGCTCAAACAGCTTTACGTTTACTATCAAAAGAGAGAGGAGGTCGTTCCCGCCGCTGATAAACGCTATGAGCTTCGCAATGCGATTTACACGTTGGTGAAGAATAACAAGCCGCCGAATCAACGATTGGTCGTTGTCATAGACAGTTTGGACGAAGCCGAAGACGCTTTTGAGCCGCCCTTTCCTGCGCCGCTGCCGGATGGCTTGTACGTCATCGTTTCCGCCCGCGCCGGTAAAGGCGAAATGCCGAAAGAATTGCGCTCATGGAGCCACGAAGCGCAGCCGCTTCATCTGTTGGGATTGAAACAAACCGCCATCGCCGAGTGGTTGCGACAAGCCGGAGACGGCGAATTGCGAACCTATGCGATGGACGAGGATTTCATCGCGCAACTGTTAGACGTAACCGGAGTCAACGAAGATGAGAACGGATAACGAAGTAAGAGGCTTCCCGCTCTACCTCACATTTTTGATTGATGATTTGGCCGAGACGGTAAGGAGAGGAGGCAACCTGCGCGCCGCGCTCGCGCAAGTGCCCAAGCCGTTTGGCAAGTACGTGCAAACGCAGTGGGACAACTTGCAACCCGCGATTGCCGTGCAGGCCGAACACCTGTTCGCCCTCCTGTCTATCGCTTTGGGCAGTGTGCCGGAAGCCGATTTGCAATACTTGCTTGGTCTGATGAGCACCGACAGTCAATGGCAAAACGCCGAACGCGCGCCCGACCTGTACGGCAGGACGGTGCTGAAGATTCAAGCCCAATTGCCGAGAGCCGTCACCCGCTGGTTCAACCAAAAGACGCAAGACGGCACAACCTACTACAGCTTTGCTCATCCGCGTTTGACCAATGAGTTTCGAACGGTTTTGGCGGCGCAATCCAGCAGGACAATCGAGTTGAGTCGCCAGAATTTACTGTTGTTTTTGAGCTTCTGGCGCGAGACCGGCAGTTCCTATGCTCTACGGTACTATCCCGAATGCCTGCGCGAAGAGGCCAAGCGATTGCACGAGAGCCAAAAGTCCGCAGCAGAAGACCGCTGGCGCGAATTGTTTGCGCTAGCGCGACAAGCCGGGTTTCGCGCGGCACAATCGGCAGCGTTTCCCTCTAACCCTGACATTGCGTTGCTGACGGTGCAGACGGCTTTGCTCGCGGCAGCCGAAAAAGAAGATGCGGCAGCCATGGCGGAGTTTCTGCTCTTGCATAGCCAGCAGGTTTTGGCGCTCAAGGGTGAATCACCGCTTGAGGCATTACGACAGCAAGGCTTGAGCCGCAGTCAACAACTGCAAAAGGCTTGGCGGTTAGCTGACAAGTACGAAGGCGAGACGGAAAAATGCATACTGGAGTACCTGCTGATTGCGTGGGTGTTAAAAGACGAAGAGCGATTGGCAGATGCGCTGGCCACTACGGAGCGACTACGGAAAAAGCCCGTCGTGCGGCTTTCGGGATGGATAGCCGATAGCGCCGCATATCTGCTGAGTCAACTGATTGATGTTGCAGAAGAGGTTGTATTCGAACTGCAAAACAAAATCTTTGATGACGACAAGCGTCAAGACGTATGTAGGCTTTTAATGGCCGATCAAAAGCTTCAACAAGCGCTGAGGATTGCCAAAGAGATCGGCGACGAAGGGAGAAAAGCCGCGACCCTGA
>CAYXVU010000378.1:0-3354 GCA_964468725.1 uncultured Clostridia bacterium | reverse complement strand
GGGGATTGCCAACTTCACCGCATGGGTCAGGAAACAAGCCGACGCACCCATTCGCGTAAGAAGTTCAAAAGAGAAAAGAGCACGGCAAAGGTGAAAACCGATGGGTAAAACGAAAGAGTTGAAAAACGCGCACAATTGGAAACATCTGGCCCGATGGCATGGCGAGGGCTACTACGAATTGCGAACCGAAGACACGGGCGAAGTGCCTGTGCGTCTGTTCCTGACGCCGAAGTTGCTCGCTGAAACCGAAGAGATCATCTACCGCCAGATCGTCAATGCGACGCGCTTTCCGGGCACGAAACTGGTCGCCATCACGCCCGACACTCATTACGGTTACGGCGTCCCGGTCGGCTGCGTGCTGCTCACCGATGCCCAAGCGGGCGCGGTTGCGATGGGGCCGGTGGGCTACGATATGGGCTGCTTCACTGCCGATACTCTCGTACCCACAATTGATGGGAATAGCTATGCGATTGGCGAACTAGCACAGACGGGCAAAGAAATCTTGATCTATGCCCTCTCAAATGAGCAGAAAGTGGTGGTTGCAAAGGCGACGGCTAAACAGACTCGCACAGCCGCATCATTGGTGAAAGTAACTTTGGACAACGGCAAAGAAATTACCTGCACCCCTGACCACAAGTTTATGTTGCGCGATGGCAGCTATCGTCAGGCCAAAGACCTTGCCCCGCAAACTTCGCTGATGCCTTTCGACAAACGCCTAAACAAAGAAGGCTATATATGGGTCAGACATCCGGCAACTGGAATGAATCAGCGGGTTCACTGGATTATGGCGCGTGGAGGGCTGCTAGGGAAAGTCCCTTCCTTTGAAGGGCAGAAAACGATCATTCATCATCGGAATTTCAATCCGGCAGATAACCGTCTCGAAAATCTTGAATTCATGGGCGACCGAGACCAGGCGAAGTATCGAGAGCAAAATCCGGGTATTGAGAGAAGCACTGCGAGGGCCAATGGCAATGGGCAACGAGGGAAAAAATACCTGGTCGCCTACAACCAGAGCGCAGCCGGTAGAGCGAAATCTTCGGAGGTAGCGCATCGAGTTCACCTCTGCGAAACTTGCAGAGAATCTGTGCCCGGCGGCGGTTTTGGCATCAACAATCATCGTTACTGGAAGCATGGATACAACCATAAAGTCATCTCCGTGAAGCCTGTGGACAAGGTTGCGGACGTGTATTGTTTGACCGTCCCGGAATACGGCAATTTCGCGCTCGAGGCCGGAGTCTTTGTTCATAACTGCGGAATGGTGAGCGCGAAGTCCGAGGTGCCGGTTGAGGCGGCGAATCCGGATCGTCGTTTGCGCTTCAATCGGGAAGTGATGGAGCGCATTGATATGGGCGCGGGCGGCAAGAGCATCAAGCTCGGTCGCGTTGACGAAGGCGAGTTCAGTAACTTGATTCGCGGCGGTGCGGAGTACTATGTCGAAACCTACGGCGCATCGTTTGATCGCTCGCGCGCCGAACGTCATCGCTTGCCGGTGGACGATTCATGGCAGATTCCGCTTGGCGGCAGAGGCAAACCCGAACGCGGGCTGTCGCAAATCGGTTCGCTCGGCGGCGGCAATCACTTCATCGAGCTGCAACGGTGCGAAGAGACCGGCACACTCTTTGTGCAAGCGCACACCGGTTCACGCGGCTTCGGGCATGGCATGGCGACCAACTATTTCGATATGGCACGCGCTGAAAAACCGGATGTCATCACCGACCTCGACCTCGGTTATTTCACGCCCGATTCGCAGCACTACCGCAATTATTTGAACGCGGTGGCGGCGGGCGGCAATTATGCCATTATCAACCGGCTAGTGATCTTCGAACAGATTGCCGAAGCGTTTCGCAAAGTCTTTCACGCCGAGTTGGAGCTAATCTATGAGATCAGTCACAACCTGGTACAGCGCGAGCATCACCCGGAGTTTGGTGATGTCTTAGTGCATCGCAAAGGCGCGACGCGGGCGTTTCCGGCGGGGCATCCGGCGCTGGCGGGAACGATGTGGGAGACGACCGGGCATCCGGTCTTAATTCCCGGCTCGAACAAAGACTGGAGCTATGTGCTTCGTCCGCTGGCAGGCGCAGTCAATAGCGGCTACTCGGTCAACCACGGCGCGGGGCGTCGCATGTCGCGGGGTGAAGCGTCGCGTCGTCTGAATCAGCGCAAGATTGATGACGAGTACAGAGAAGCGGGGATACTGGTTAACACCAACGGGCGCGTCCCCCTCGATGAAGCGGCTCCGTGTTACAAGTCTTCGGAAGAGGTCATCAATGCTGTCGTCGGCGCGGGGCTTGCCGAAATCGAATATCGGTTATGGCCGCTGGCCTCTTTGAAAGCCGACGACACGCGCAAACCGAAACGCGACAGAGAGCGCCGCAAAGAGCGCAAGACGAAGGAACATTACTGAGGATACAGCAGCCCGAAGACTGAGTCCGCGCGTCAGTCAACATAGAGAACTGATGATCAGCAGTTTCAAAAAATACGGCAAAATGACCGATCCTCTCGGTCATTTTGCCGGAGCGTCAGCTTTTGATTATCTGTGCCCTTACTCGATAACTATCTCAGGACAATAAAAAGGCGAGATTACTTCTCCCCTCCAGTTGTGACTTCGCATCTCTGAACGGGGTGCCGCTATGCCAGCTATCCTAGCGAACTTGTCAGATGGCACACACCTTGCTACATTACCGGCGGGTTCAAAACTGAAGTCCTCCCTCTTTCAGATTGTATCCGTGCTGTGCATCTGCTGGATGTGCATCTCTGACAAATCCGTTGTTCAGATATGTTGTCTGTTTTAACCAAGTTGGGCAGCTTGGTTTGGAGTTGTGTTGTCAAATTTATTGGAGAATTGGGGACTTCTCGAATGGTGTTTGCAAAACGATGGTTTGCTTTGGGATCGAATTGGGCATGCGATTGGAGTTGTAAACTGACGCTCGGTTTCGGGGGATATATCGCGCTGTATGTTGTGTGGGCGCTGTGCGGCTGGGGAGGGCAGACGTACAAACCGCTCCTATCGTATATAGGCTTTCTGCCGCTTGGCATCGCAGCCTTTATCATTCTCGTTCGAGTGTCCCGACTTCCAGCGCTCACGCCGCGCGTGCGCTGGGCGTGGAAGATGATTGCGCTTGCTGTCTTGGTGCGCTCGTTAGGCAACTGGCTGGGTTTTTATCATGAAGTCTTCCACGCGATAAACCCGAGCGCGACGTGGGCTGAGATTCCCTACCTGCTCTATTATCCGGCGCTGTTGATCGGCATTCTACTTTTTCCGATGCGCTATAAGGGGAAGTGGCTGGTCTTTGGTCTGGATGCGGCCATCGTCATGCTCGGTTTGGGGATGGTCATCTGGTACTACCTGCTTTA
>CAYXVU010000377.1:0-3390 GCA_964468725.1 uncultured Clostridia bacterium | reverse complement strand
ATGCAGCAAAACAAGGTTGCCACGAATTGCGCGAATAGTCTCGAATGCTCACGAATACGGTGCTCTGATTCGCGCTGATTCGCAGGACTCGCAACAATTCCCTGCCTTCATCGCAAGCGTTCGCCGCGCGTCTCGCGGGCAAACAGCAGCGTCAGCATGCCAACGATGTAAACCAGACTCACGGCGCTCGCGGCCTTTGCATACGACCCTAATGCGCCGACCAAGTAGCCGGTCAGAAAGACGCCGACTGCTGTGACGATGCGCCCCGCGTTATAGCAAAATCCGACGCCCGTCGTTCGCACCTGCGTTGGGAATAGCTCCGGCAAGTAGATCGGAAAGCCGCTTGTGATGCCCAACGTGAAGAATCCGACGACCGGCAAGAGCGCGAAGACTTGCGCCATTCCGCTGGTCGCCAAAAAGGTCACCGGAAAGACGATCACGCCGCCAATGAAGAAGATCAGAAACGCTGCGCGCCGCCCGAACCTATCGGCTAATGGCCCAAACAGGAGATAGCCAAAGAGCGACCCGCCGTTGAGCAACATCACGCCGTAACTTGCTTGCTGAGCCAGTTGGCGTTGCCGCTCCGCTTCGCTCAATGCGGCAAGCGAGGGAGCAGCGATTTCGCGCACTGCCGCCGGTATCCACATCGTCGCGCCCCACAACGCCAACAAGACAGTAAACGCGAGCGCCGAAGCGACCAGCGCATCGCGGCGCAACTCTCGACCGAACAGTTGCGTGAGCGTGAAGGCATGAACAACGCTTGCATCGCCCGTTTGCGGTTCGCGTTTCGCGCGTTGTCGCTGATTTTTGATTTCGACCCAGGCATCGGGTTCTTTGACAAGCAAGCGAATCACTAACACAAAGAGCGCCGGAGCTGCGCCAACTAAAAACACATAGCGCCATGAATAGACGCCAACATACAAATTGATGACCGCCGCAAAGAAGTAACCGAATGCGGCTGCCGATTGCAGCATCGCTCCGGCTTTGGCGCGCAGATGGTTCGGCCAGACTTCGGCAACCAGAGCCGCGCCCGCCGCCCATTCACCGCCCAATCCTAATCCGGTGATGAAGCGAAACCCCGCCAGATGCCACCAGGTCTGCGACAACGCCGACAATCCCGTAAAGAGCGAATAGATCAGCACTGTCGCCGCCAACGCTTTTGTGCGCCCAATATAATCGGCCAACACGCCGAAGACGATGCCGCCAAGCGCCCATCCGATCAACGTCACCGAAAACACGACGCTGCTGTAAAATCCGATTTCGGCTTCGCTCGCCCCTCCGCCAAGCAGTTCGGCAATCGTCGGTCGCTGCACAATCGAGTAGAGCGTGCCGTCCATGCTGTCGAACACCCATCCGAGCCAAGCGACGACGAGCACCAGCCATTGATAGCGCGTAACATCGCTCAGCCAACCGAACCACGAAGATGAAGGACTCAGGGTTTGCCTCTCCGTTGTTGCGTCGGACTGCGCCGTTTGAGCAGTGATTTCATCAGGTGAGGTTTTCATAGGCGCAAAATCTTATCCGCCAATCACACGAAACGCTGCGAATCCACACTTCTGCATGAACGTTCCTTTCATGCTCATTCGCGCAGCTTCGGGTGACAGGTCATACCACGTTTTGAACTTCATTTTGACTTCACGATTTCAACAGATCGCGTGCAATGACGATGCGTTGAATGTGCGATGTGCCTTCGTAAATTTGCAGCCCTTTGATGTCGCGGTAATAGCGTTCGACCGGGTATTGATTCGAATAGCCGCGCCCGCCGTGCAGCAAGACGGCCTGCGACGCGGCTTCCAGAGCCGCTTCGGTGGCAAAGAGCTTGGCTACCGAAGTCTCGCGCGTCGAACGCGAGCCTTGATCTTTCAACCATGCAGCGCGATAGGTGAGCAGTCGCGCGGCTTCCAAATCGGCGGCCATATCGGTGATGACTTGCTGAATCATTTCGAAGTTGCCGATGGGCTGGCCGAACTGTTGGCGTGTGCGCGCAAAATCCAGACAGGCATCGAGGCAGGCTTGATGCACGCCGACCGCGCCCGCTGCGACACCGAGCCGCCCATGATCGAGCGCGTTCATAGCGACTTTGAATCCGTCTCCGGCAGCGCCGAGCAGATTGGCTTTCGGCACGCGGCAATTGTCGAACCGGATCGTCGCATGATCGGAAGCGCGGTGGCCTAATTCGATTCCCGCCATCGGTTCGCGGTGAAAACCAGGCGTGTCCGTTTCGACTAAAAAGGCGCAGATGCCTTTGTGTCGTTCGGCGCGATTGCGGGTAGCAAACACGATGGCTACATCCGCAATGTTGCCATTGGTGATCCAGATTTTCTGGCCGTTGAGCACATAATCGTCTCCGTCTTCGGTTGCCGTCGTCTCCATGCTGGCAGCATCGGAACCGGCGTTGGGTTCGGTCAAACAGTAACAACCGATCCGCTCGCCGGTTGCCAGCTTAGGCAAGTAGCGTCGTCTCTGTTCTTCCGTGCCGCGATCATGAATGCACATCGAAACCAGTCCGCAGTGTACGGCTAAGAAACCGCGCACCGACGAATCCGCCCAACCGAGTTCTTCATAGATCAGCGCCGTGCTGACGTAATCCAATCCCGCGCCGCCGTAATCGGTTGGTACGGGTGCGGCCAGCAAACCGAGTTCGCCCATGCGTTTGACCAGATGGAGAGGAAAGGCGCGCGTTTCGTCGGCTTCGCGAGCCAGCGGTGCAACCTCTGCGCGGGCGAATTCGCGCGCTAAGGTTTGCGTGCGTTGTTGTTGGGCTGTGAGTGTGAAATCCATTGCTTAGCAGTGGCAAGCGGTAAGCGGCCAATGACGAGCGAATACCGAATTGCCCAACCAAATGAGCCGCCGCCGTTGAGAGGCGGTCTTTGACCGCCGTTACAGAATACGCTGGGCGGCGGTCAAAGACCGCCTCTCAACCCTCTCAGATTGAGCGGCATGATGATCCTTTATCCTTCGGCCTCCCTCATTACTTATCACTCGTCACCTATCGCTGGTCGCTGACAAATTACCTTCCTGTAAAATCGGGCTTACGTTTTTCTTTGAACGCTTCGTAGAAGCGGCGATGGTCTTCGCCCATCAGCAGCAACGCTTGCGCCTGCGCTTCAGCTTCGATGGCCGAAACCAAATCCATGTTCCACTCATTATTGACCATCGTCTTGGTCATCGCTTGCGCGAGGGTTGGACCCGCAGCCAATCGCGCTGCCCATTCACGCGCTCTCGGCATCAACTCTTCATGGGCGACGATGCGATTGGCTAAGCCGTAGCGGTCTGCCGTTTCGGCATCAATAGTATCGCCGAATAAAAGAAGCTCCATCGCGCGCCCCATCCCGACAACGCGCGGCAGCAAGTAGGCGAAGTCCCCGATCGCGCTGTAGACGTGCTTGA
>CAYXVU010000376.1:0-3390 GCA_964468725.1 uncultured Clostridia bacterium | reverse complement strand
GCCAACTGCCCCAATCCGCGACTGCCCATCGGCCCCGGCTTAAAGCCTTCCGCGGCGACGCTGGCCGCCGAATGACAGGCATCAACAATCAAGACGATCTCGCCCGCGTCCACCTCTCGCAACCACATCGCCAGTTCTTCGCTCGACACGGCGCGCAGCAGGTCGCTTGCGCTGATCTCTTTTCCCGCGCCGATGTCATAAGGGATGAAGTAAAAGTTGCCTTGCTCATCGGCGACTCCATGACTGGAGAAAGAGACCAACACCAAATCCTCCGGCTGCGCGCGCCGCAGTCTGTCGGCCTGCGGCAGTTGCTCAAGCTGTGACCCGGCAGACGGCTTTCCGGCCAGTCGGGCAAAGACCTCTT
This sequence comes from uncultured Clostridia bacterium, assembly GCA_964468725.1. Lineage (GTDB taxonomy): Bacteria > Acidobacteriota > Blastocatellia > UBA7656 > UBA7656 > CAYXVU01. Next base: position 3,026 of record CAYXVU010000376.1, on the reverse strand, counting down.
TGATATTTGCTTTCGTGGCGTTGCGCTCCGTAATCACACGCTGGCCGCTCTGCATTTCATAATCGGAAATCAGCGCAACCGGCACCACCTCTTCATACTCTCCGGCCTTCGCCAAACGTTCCACCATCACAGCCTGCAACACTCGCGCATCGTTGGCTGCGAAACCGAGATCGAAATCGGGGTTCTCATAGGCATTGACTCCGATGGTGATGAGGTAGGCGCGACCCTTTACGGGCGGCGCGGGGTTAGCCATCTCGTACACCCGACGTGCCGTCGCACTCTTCACCCGATCTACATTAAAAGCGTAAGCAGAAAACTCTATCGCTTTCACCCCGGCGCGGCGCGGCAGCCGGATTTGGTCGAAGGTCAATAGGGCGCTGCCCGTCTGCGCATCAACTGTCACCTCACCGGCGCTCTGCGGCGCATAACCAACCAACTGGCCATCACGCAACAATCGCAAATCATAGACTCCGGTCTCGATGCTGACCCGTTTCCCGTTATCTTTGACCTCGCCTGTGCCGCGCGACACCTTGACGGTTACGGCGACGGTTGCCGAGTCAGTTTGCGGCTCAATCTTGACGATCTCCACTTGCGGCTGCACCCGATTCAGCTTACCAATGGATTGCGCGACCGCGAAGCGTTCGCCTGCCAACACGCGCGGCAGCAGACGCGGCTCATAATACTGGCGCATGAAAATTTCCAGTGGCAGCGGCCTAAACGGTTCTTCGGCAACAAGCCAATGCAGGCCGCGCAGCCCTTCCAGATTGTTGGTATCGAACTGCCCGGTCGTGGAGACCGCTGTCCAATTCCCGTCGCGCAACGAAATCAAGCGACAGATCTCTTGCCCGTCATTTGCCTGCCACAACCTCACAGTCGAATCCGAACCGGCGGTGAGAATCGAACGTCCGTCAGGGGAAAAGGCGACGGAATTGATTTCGCCAGTGGCTACGGAAAACCGGCGCAACTCTTTGCCGGTCTTCACCGACCACAAACGCGCCGTGCCATCCATACTGCCTGTCAGCACCTGTTGCCCGTCGGGCGAAAACGTCCCCGATAGAATCCACTCTTCGTGCGTATCGAACCATCGTAGCAACCTGCCTGTCTTCACCGACCAGAGTAAGGCCGTCGCATCGCGCCCGGCGGTGAGCGCCAACTGTCCGTCCGGCGAAAACGCAACCACAGAGACTTGTTGTTCGTGATCGCGCAGCGTACGGATGAGCTTGCCGTTTGTGAGGTTCCACAATTGCGCGACATTGCCTGTGCCGCTGGTCAGCGCATAGCGTCCGTCCGGCGAAAGGGCAACCGCTTCAAGGGCAGCCGAAACGCTTTGCAGACGACGGACGAGCCGACCGGTAACCGTTTCCCGAAGCTCTGCAACTTCGTTGTGAGAGAAGAGCAGATAATTGCCATCGGAAGAGAAGGCCACTCCCCTGTCACTGCTGATTGCCGCAGCAAACCTGTGCACTTCGTCGCCGCTTTCCGCATTCCAAATCTGCACCGCTTCGCCGCTGCCGGTCGCCACATAACGACCATCCGCCGACATCACCGCCGCCCACACCCAATTACTGCCGGGTGGCGCGGGTTGCGTGCTGGCTGCGATGGTGAAGCGGCGCACTTCGCCCCCCGTCTCCATAGACCAGAGTTTGGCCGTGCTGTCTTCGCCCCCGGTCAACAAGTGCCGTCCATCGGCGCTAACCGAAACCGATTTGACGGCGCGCGAATAACCTTCGAGCCGCGCGCTCTCTTCACCGGTCGCCGTTTTCCAGACAAGCGCTGAATTTTCATTATCAGCCATCAGTACAGCTTGCCCATCAGGCGAAAATGCAGCGGCGACAGCCTGCGCCTGCAATCGAACGCGCTGCTTCTCTTCACCCGTCCGGGCATCCCATACGGCAAGCGTGCCATCGCTCATCGCGCTCATGACAAAACGCCGGTCTGCCGAGATAGCTACCTTGATGATGGCATCCGCGCGCGTTGGCAAGCGATGCAGCCGATGGCCGGTCTCCGCTTCCCATAAGCAGAGAGAGCCGTCTTGCAATCCGGCAACCGCCAACTGCCCATCGGTTGAGAGCGCCACCGACCGCACCGCTTGATCTGAGGTATCGAAGCGGCGAATTTCGCGCCCGCTCTCCGCTTCCCATAAGCGCAGAGTCTTATCCCATCCTCCTGACAGAACCCGGCGGCCATCAGAGGAAAGAGCGAGGCTATTGATTGGCAAACTATGGCCTGTGAAGCGGCCTGTCTGCGCGCCAGTTTCGGCATTCCAGACGTACGCAGTTTTATTATGCACGGTCACGATCAACCGTTCGTCAGGCGAATAAGCGACCTGCGAAACCGAACCCGCTTGCGGAGCGAAGCTGCGCACTTGTTGTCCGGTCTCCGTATCCCATAACCGCGCCGTCTCATCTATCGCGCCGGTCAAAACATAGCGACCGCTGGCGGAGAAAGCGACCGCGTTGATGCGCGCAGGCGGAGCCGTCGAAGGCAGATGCCCTTCGAATAGGCGAATCTCTCTGCCGGTTGCGGCTTCCCATAAACGCGCTGTGTTGTCATCGCTGCCGGTAACAATGAGGCGACCGTCGGTCGAAAAAGCCGCGCATGAAACTCCATAGGCGTGTCCGACTTGCACGACCAACCTCGGAGCCGTTTGGCGATTCGATTGTGCGCCCTCGGCGGGCGCGGCGGGTGCAGGTTTTGCCACCTTCAAGCCGCGCTTTGCGGGCTTGCGGGCTTGCGATTGTGCGGCGGTGGCCAACAACAACCCGTGCGTCAGCACTACAAGCAGAGCGATCAGCCAGCTTGTGGGGAATAGAGATGATGGATTGACGAAGCGCTTCTGCGTTCCGCGTCGCCGTGCAGAGCCTCTTGCCGCATTCTTCATGGACAACCTCGCAAGTCTCATTGCCGATGAACCGGTTTTGAAGGTCAACGCTTCTTTGTGTAGAGTAGCTGCGAACCTGTTGCAGCACTCAATATAACATAGCGTTTGCGCAAACCCGGAAAGAAGCGATGGCCAACGAACTGCT
>CAYXVU010000375.1:1183-3485 GCA_964468725.1 uncultured Clostridia bacterium | reverse complement strand
ACGCCGGCCTGTCACGTCGGAGGTCGCGGGTTCGAGTCCCGTCGGCTCCGCCATCTACATCGAAGACTGAGTGGTGAGGTTTGATTCATTACTCAGTCTTTCGTGTCTCTGCCCAATTCTTTTTGGCCTTGTGTCTGCTAGGCTCTGTTCAACAGCTATGATTACGGTTGATGAAGCTTTGGCTATCGTCCTTGACCGAGCTCAGCCGCTCGGCAGTGAGACGATTGCTCTAGAGGTAGCCTGCGGGCGGGTGTTGGCGCAAGATGTGGTTGCCGATATGGATCTGCCTCCCTTTAATCGCGCACGGATGGACGGCTACGCCTTGCGCTCGGAGGATGTTCAAGTTGTTCCCGCCTCTTTGGTTGTGATCGGGGAGATCGCTGCGGGCACTTTCCCTACCGTTACTTTGCAAAGCGGGGAGGCGATGAAAATCTTCACCGGCGCACCCGTTCCGCTTGGCGCTGATGCCGTCCAAAAGGTGGAAGTCACCGAGAGCAATGGCCGTAAAGTTATCATCAAAGAGGCCGTCAAATCGGGGCAATTTATTACGCCACACGCCAGCGAAGTTGTTGCAGGCGAAGCCATCGCGCCACGCGGTCGGCAGATCAATGCCGCCGAGATGGCTGTGCTGGCCTCTTTCGGGTATGCCCAAATTCGTGTTGGAAAACAACCGCGCGTTGCAGTGTTTTCAACCGGCAGCGAATTGGTGACGGTTTCGAGCCTTCCCTCCGCAGGCCAGATTCGCAACTCAAATAGTTACACCGTTGCAGCCTACGCCGAAAAGGTTGGAGCGCAGGTTGAAGTTCTCGGTATCGTCAAAGATGACATCCAAACAACCCGAGATGCTCTGCTTGCGGCTTGTGAAGACCACGATGTCGTAATTACGTCAGGCGGCGTTTCGATGGGAGATTATGATCTGGTCAAAGCGGCATTGAACGAACTCGGCGCAGAGGTCTTTTTCGATAAAGTCATGATTCGACCCGGCAAACCAACGGTCTTTGCCCGATTGCGGGAGACTTATATCTTTGCTTTGCCGGGAAACCCGGTGTCTGCATCCGTAACATTCAATGTCTTTGTGCGACCGGCGTTGAGACAGATGCAAGGAGACGCTTCGCCTTTGTTGCCTTCCGTCAGAGCCCGCACGTCACGCGCCATCAATGATGCATCAAACCGCCGGAGTTATTTGCCCGCCTGGCTTTCCCTTTCCGATGGAGAGGCTTTAGTGGAGTCCCTAAAATGGGGCGGGTCGTCCGATCTGGTTGCCTTTATGAATGCTAACTCATTGATCGTCGTGCCGGAACCAGTGCACGCGATTGCCGAAAGAGAGCTCGTAACGGTTATTCGGCTCGATCAATCAATAGCAGAAAGATAGATCATGAAATTGACGCATTTGGATGACGAGGGCAATGCTCGCATGGTGGATGTGAGCGGCAAGCCGGTTAGCAAGCGGACTGCGGTAGCGAGCGGTTTTGTGAAGATGTCGGCGGTGACTCTTGCCGCTATCCGCGAGAAGAAAACGCCAAAAGGCGACCCTCTTGAAGTTGCAAGACTGGCAGGAGTGATGGCGGCCAAGCGCACAGCCGAGCTGATACCGCTTTGCCACCCGTTGCCACTTCAACACGCTGACATTCGACTTGACTTGCAAGAGGATGGCATTCAGATTACGGCAACGGCTACCACCCAAAGCCAAACCGGAGTCGAAATGGAAGCTCTGACAGCCGCTTCTGTAGCCGCTCTGACCATCTACGATATGTGCAAAGCGATTGATAAAGAGATGGTGATTTCAGACATTCAGTTGGAGTCGAAAACCGGAGGTCGTTCAGGAGATTATCGGCGTCGCCCGTCGCAAAACGGGTGAGGGATTGGTTGGCGAGCAGCCTTTGGGTATGTAACTTATGGCCGCACATCAAAGCTACAATTTGTGGTTGAGAGATTTAGAGCAAGCTTTATCGGCACGTTTTGGCTGGCAGAGCAATGGGGCCTGGCGCGATGAGTTGATTGCGGCTGTGAAGAAAAAGACGCAGCGGATGGGGATGATCGAAAGCGAGTACTGTCGCCTGGCATCGGCTTCGATGGGCGAATTGGATGCCCTCGTTGAACTGATTGGTAATGGGGAGACTCGCTTTTTTCGGGATAGCTATCAGTACGATGCCCTTCGTGAAACTGTCATTACAGAGCTACAGCGGATGAAAGGAAAAGAGCGAAAGTTAGAATGTTGGAGCGCCGCTTGTTCGACCGGCGAAGAGGCCTATTCGCTGGCGATGCTGCTTTCCGAAGCTTTACTAGCAGAGGATCAATGGAG
>CAYXVU010000375.1:0-1083 GCA_964468725.1 uncultured Clostridia bacterium | reverse complement strand
TCTATTTTCACGCTTTGGCCGTCCGACAAACCGTTGACCATCTGGCCGGAGCGCTCCGAATCGGCGGGTTTTTGATTGTCATGAACAGCGAAGCCTCTTACGTACAGCATGCAAAATTGCGAGCCGAAGAAGGGTTGCCGCGCGGCTTCTTTCGCAAAGTCTGACGGGGCGAATCCTGCATCGCTTTTGCTGTACCACCGAACCAACAGCCCTCTGAAACCGTACCTGACAGTATGCAAAACCAGGTGGAAACAAAAAACTCCTTCAAACTCTTATTGCTGGCGTCTGCCATCACCCTATTGTTGTGGTTCATCCCATTTGCCGAAGTGATTACCTATCCCTTTCGGCTGTTCGTGACTTTCATTCACGAGACGGGACATGCGGTGGCAACATTGGCGACGGCTGGTAGCGTTCACAGTCTGGCTATCCACCTGGACGGTAGTGGCTTGATGCAACGCAGCGGAGGATGGGGATTGTTGATTTCCAGTGCCGGTTATCTGAGCACGACGATCTTCGGGTCACTTTTGCTCTTGCTCTTGCGGCGACCGCGTTTTGCCAAACCGGCTGCGATTGGAACGGCAGTATTGTTGCTCATCGTGCCGTTGCTCTTTACCGGGAATCTATGGGCGTGGTTATTCGGGTTAACGCTCGGGGCTGGCTTTTTAGCCTTTGCGGTAAAAGGCAACCAAAACCTTTTGCATTTCTTCATGAGCTTTCTTGCCGTCCAATCCATCCTCAACGCGTTTTACGATTTGCGCGCGCTCCTCTATCTTTCCGTCTTCAACCCTGACACCTTGACCGATGCCCGCAATATGCAGGAAGCGAGCGCCGGTTTGATACCGGCTACAGTATGGGCGATTGGCTGGTCGCTCGTCTCACTGCTCATATTAGGCGGTACGTTGGTGGTCTATTACCGGAGCTTGCAAAAACGAGAAACCGAAGCCCCGATGCCAAATTTTCCTCTATTGACCGAACACAGCCGCAGCCTTTCCGATAGGCAGCTTTAATTTCATGATTATTCAATTCTCGAAGAAGAAGGCTCGCGGATGAGAGGGGCAGTTACGATTACGAGCGGTTGAGTCC
>CAYXVU010000374.1:0-3552 GCA_964468725.1 uncultured Clostridia bacterium | reverse complement strand
TAGATGTGCCCAACCCCCCCGCGCCGCTTAGAGGGGATGGCAAACTGCACCTTGCATACGAACTCCACCTCACCAACTTTCGCGCTTCGGAAGTCGCCCTGACCAAGCTCGAAATTTTTAATGGCGAAGCGGCAGTTGCGAGCTACGGGGAAGCAGAATTGAAGAAACGGCTAGCGCGACCGGGGGCGCGCGGTGTCAGCGATGCGCGGGTCATCGCAGGCGGATTACGGGCAGTGGTCTTTGTTTGGCTCACCTTCGATTCTATGGCTACGCTTCCGAAAGCCCTGCGCCACCGTTTCACTTTCACCCTCACCGATGCCGCAGGCAAGACGGATGAGCGCGTCATCGAACCGGCGGTGCTGACTGTTCGCCCGGAAGTGCCGCTAGTCATTGGTGCGCCGTTCAAGGGTGGCAAGTGGATCGCCGCCGAAGGCCCGTCGAATGATACCGGGCATCGGCGCACGATGATTCCGCTCGGCGGGCGCGTTTGGATCGCGCAACGCTTCGCCATTGACTGGGGCAAACTCGGCGATGACGGCAAGTTGACGCACGGTGACGCTTCAAAGAACGAAAGTTATTACGGCTATGGTGAAGAGTTGTTGGCCGTTGCCGATGGCATCGTCGTGGATACCAAAGACGGCATCATTGAAAACGTGCCGCTCAAGCCGCCTGCCGTGCCCATCTCGCTGGAAACCGTCGGCGGCAATTACGTCATCCTCGATCTGGGTAATAGTCGCTTCGCATTTTACGCGCATCTGCAACCCAAAAGCCTGCGTGTCAAAGTTGGCGACAAAGTCAAACGCGGGCAGGTGCTCGGTTTGCTTGGCAATTCGGGCAATTCCGATCTGCCGCACCTGCACCTGCACATCGGCGACAGCAATTCGCCGCTCGGCACGGAAGGCCTGCCCTATGTCTTTGACCGTTTCGAATACCTCGGCACCGTAGCGACGCCCGATGATCTGGTGATGGGCAAAGAGTGGAAGCCGCAGGCAACAGACAAAATCGAGGTGCGCCGCAAAGAGATTCCTATGCAAAACGCCGTCGTGCGCTTTCCTTGATTTCTCACGGGCGCAGCCCCTCCGGGTTGCGCCCTTCCGTTAGTCGCTTCAAGGCCGAAAACTCTTCTCCAAATCGCTTAGATAACCTTCCATTGTTTTGGTGTGTCCGAAAACGAAGCTTGAGAAGAAGCGAAAGACAGGGGATTTGACAATGCCATCCTCTCGAATCGCTACTTCACACCCTCCCGGCTTAGGCGTTAGGGTGATTGTCCACTGTCCGCCGAAGGGCAGTGACTCATCAGCGATGCGATTGACCAACCTCTCCGGTCGTCGTGATTCCACTACCTCGTAGCGAATGACTCCGTTCGCCCCATCTTCCGTAAAGAACTGCCCGCCCTCTTCCATGACAATCCGGGTGACGGAAGGCCGCCACTGAGGCCAGTTTTGAAAGTCCCGAATCCGATCAAAAGCCGATTCCGGCGAGACGCTAAGATAGGTCTGCCGCTCGGCAACATGAGCAACTGGTAAGAGCAGCCCAATGCCGTACACCAAACTTATCAATCCAAGTATGACGCCTCCCACAATCCACACCCATTTCATGAATTAGCTCCTTCCTGTAATAGCTTGCGACAGGCTGCGGCTAATAGCTCCATACCTTGCAACGCCAATAGGCGCTCTGCAGGCTTCATCTTGCTGAGAACTTTGCGCACTCGCTCAGTCTCCAGCACAGAGGTTTCCGAGATATAATTTTTGCCGCGCCGGGTTATATGCAATTTGCGGCGTCGCCCATCGCCTGCCGGAACCTCAAATTCGATCAGCCCGAATGATTTCAGTTTGTGCAGAGCCGCCGACAAAGTGGATTTCGCAAGACCCAGATGCTTTGCCAGAGAGCCCGTTTCAATCCCCTCCAATGCAGAGATATGCGCTAGTAGCGATCCGTCGCGCGGGGTCAGCCCTGACGGCACCTGCTTACGGCGCTTGTGATTGGCATGGCAAGCGAAATAGATTTCCGGGTAGAAGGCTTGAATCTGAGCGACCTGTTTGTTGAGCATAACAGCACTCTAGTGCTGAGGATTTCGTTCGTCAAAACGAACGATTCGAACCTTGAGCGCGGAGGTTCGCGGAAGGATTTGTTGCGCTACGAATAGCCTACACAACGGCTCTGAATGGATGATTGCCTGCTCATTGACCTGCCGCAGGCTTCGACAGAGAGAAAATTATGGCAACTGGATTCAGCTCAGCTACGACCAACCCATCGAAGATTTGCAGCGATCCTCAAAGCGGGAATTTTTTCTCATACCTCTGGCATTCCGGTTTTGTATGCCGGGATGCGAAACTCAGATGGTAAAGCAAGACAGCTTATTGGGACGGGAATCTTCCTTATGCTGACCGAGTGGCGAGCGAGTTGGTTGTTGATTGGGCTGACCTATTTGGGCTTTGTGAGTCTCGGTTTGCCCGACGGCTTGCTGGGCGTCGCTTGGCCTTCGATGCGAGCGGGGTTCGGGCTGCCACTGGATGCGCTCGGCGGCTTGCTGATGATGTTCACGCTCGGTTATTTGGTCTCAAGTTTCGGCAGCGGTTGGCTGCTCGGTTGCCTCAAGGTTGGCGCGCTGTTGGCGCTCAGTTGTCTGGCGACGGCGATGAGTTTGCTCGGCTACGCCTTGGCATCACAGTGGTGGATGGTGCTAACGCTTGGCGTACTGGCAGGGCTGGGCGCAGGCGCGATAGATGCGGGACTCAATACCTTTGCCGCGACCCGTTTCAGCGCACGGATGGTGAGTTGGCTGCACGCCTGTTATGGAGTCGGTGCCAGCTCCGGGCCATTGCTGATGACCAGCGTGTTGATGGCTGGCCGGGCGTGGCAAGTCGGATACGCGCTCGTCGGATTGGGGCAATTGGGGCTGGCGGCCTGTTTCGCTTTGACGCTTAAGGGGTGGCCGTCGGCTGGTGAAGGAGAAGCGGAACCCGCCGATTCGCAGACCTCGCAATCGGTTTCCATCCGCAGTACCTTGCGGTTGCCGGTTGTGTGGTTCAGCGTCGCGCTCTTTTTCGTCTACACGGGACTGGAAGCCGCCGCCGGAGCCTGGGCATTCAGTCTGTTCACTGAATCGCGCAACGTGCCGATGAACGTGGCTGGCGTATGGGTCAGCGTCTATTGGGGCAGTCTGACGGCAGGGCGTTTATTATCAGGCTTGATTGCTGACAAACCGCCGGTCGGATGGTTGTTGCGCGGCTGCATTGCTGGCATTGCAACCGGCGCGTTATTGATCTGGTTGGATGTGACAAGTTTGATGAGTTGTGTCGGGCTGGCACTGATCGGGCTGGCCTGTGCGCCGGTCTTTCCAACCCTCATTTCCGCAACTCCGGCGCGGCTTGACCGAGTACACACCGCCAATGGCATTGGCTTTCAGATTGCTGCGGCAGTACTCGGACAGTCTTTGATTCCGGCGCTCATAGGCCAGTTGGCGGACAATTTTGGATTAGAGATCATCGCACCGGCTCTCTTTGTTGTAGCCCTCTGTGTCTTTGCGCTGCACGAAGGTCTGTTGTTGAA
>CAYXVU010000373.1:0-3632 GCA_964468725.1 uncultured Clostridia bacterium | reverse complement strand
AAGGTCATCGCTGAAACTGAGGCAAGTTTCGTGTGAATGAGCAAAAGCCCGAAGCCGAAAGCCTGCAATCAGAAGCCACCCAATCCGCGCCATTGACGGATGCGGCGCTCGCTGAAAGCCCGCCTGCTAATGATTCACAACCTAACCGGCAATCCGAGCCAATCGGTCAGCGGCATCTCTTCTTCGTCTTCGTTATTGCGCTAGTACTCTCACTTGCGGCCTTCGCCTATTTTTATCAACAAGGGATGACGAATGTGTACGGCGATGGGCTGGCGCGGCTCAACATCGCGCGAAAGGTTGTTGATTCGCCCGATGATTCGTTTTGGCAACGTTATATTCAAGTCGGCTCGCCGTGGCTGCCGCTGCAAACCTTTTTGATGTTGCCGCTAGTGGCAAACGATTCGATGTGGCGCAGCGGCGCGGCAGGCAGCATCATTTCGATGCTCTTTTACGTGCTGGGGGCGCTGGCGCTCTACCGTCACGCCAACATTTTGTATCGCGCCGAAGGCAGGTTGTACGCCAAATTTTTACCCGCGCTTGCAGTGGCAATTTTCCTTCTCAATCCGAGCGTTTTGTACATGCAAGCTACGCCGATGACCGAAGTCGTCTTTATGGGCGCGACTGCAATGGCAGCCTGCCGCTTGCAACTTTGGGTTATCGAACCAACGACCGGGCGACTGGTGCTAGCAGCCATCACCATGATGACTGCCACTCTCGCGCGATATGAAGCGTGGCCGCTGGCAATGGTCGCTGCGTTGATCGTCTTGCTTGCCGGTCATAGCGGCTGGCGAGAACGGGTGAAAAATGCCAGCCTCTTTTCGTTGATCGTCGTCAGCGCGCCGGTCTATTGGCTCTGGCACAATTGGGCAATCTACGGCAATCCATTGGAATTCCTGTCGGGCGAATACTCGGCGCGCAGCATCTATCTGCAAAACCAAATTCGCTTGTCGTGGTCGCAGATGTTCGCAGGCCATCTGCTGCCTTCGTTTCTCTTGATCTTTTTCACGGTGGCGGTATTGGCTGGGCCATTGCTGTTGCTGGGCGGCGTGGGTGGCGTCCTGCGGCTTGCGGCAATACGCCGCCGGGCAATCATTGAATGCGCACCTGCGTTTTTACTGGTTATCCCCTTTCTCTTTCATGTCTTCAGCATCTATCGAGGCGAGATGCAAATGTTTCCGCTCTCCGCCTTTGGCCTGCTCAACATTCGTTACGGTTTGCCGCATATCATCGCTGTCGCACTATTCGCACCGGCAATCATACCCGCGCTCAGGCGTGTCGGGGAAAAGCGAGCGTTGGTCATCGGCGCACTCCTCATTACCCTGCAATACGGTTGGCTGCTTTCGGAAGGCGTCTCGCAAATCGCCATTTATCAAGAAGGCTATCGCAACGGCGTGAATGCGGCATCCGTACGCGAGCGCGCGAAGATGGCTTCCTTGATCGCAGCGGCAGCACCGCAACGCATGATCTGGATGCATACGGGCGCACTGGGCGCGCTCGTTTCGCAAAGCGGTTTGCGCTTTGCCGACATCGTACATGAAGGTTCGGCGCGCTGGCATGAAATTAACGACCATTTGCCGAAGGATGTCGTCGCCATCATCTTTCAGGAAGGCGACCCGATTGACAGGGAGTTGCGGGAGAACGCCGCATTGGCAGCCGATGTTGCCACCCACTTTCGAGAAACTGGCGCGGTTGGCAAAATGAGACTCTTGCAACGAACGACGACTTCCAAGTAGCAGACTACTTCAGCAACCGCGTATTCCATTGCGGATAATTCTGAAAGCCCCGCACGCGATTACGACCGGCTTGCTTAGCCATTCGACACGCGCGTTTTGCTTTCTCCAGCATCTCCTCTGCCGAAGTCGCCATAGCCGGATAGGTCACCACGCCCAAACTGGCGGTGATCTGTCCGGCCTCTTCAATAGGCGAAGCGGCAATCAAATCTCGCAAGCGGCGTGCAATCACTTTAACGCCTTCTCGATTGCATTGCGGCAGCAAAATGACAAAGTCATCATCGCCATAGCGCGCACAGATGTCCAAATCGCGCACCGCCGATTGCAATCGGCGCGCGACCTGCCGCAATACGACATCGCCTTTTCGGTAGCCATAGGTATCGTTGACCCGTGTCAGATGATCGAGATTCAACCAGATCAGCGAGACGCGCTCCGTATTGCGATCCGCTAATTTCACTTCTCGCTTGAGGCGTTTGAGGAAGTAGCGTTGGTTGAAAATGCCCGTGAGCGGGTCGGTAACTGTCTGGGTCTGCACCTGATAAAAGAGATGGGATTGATTGATGGCGACTGCCAGATGATCGGCAATCGTATAGACGAACTGCTCTTCTTCTTCTTCCCAAACTCGACCCGGCGTGTCATCTTCAATCACCAACACGCCGATCATCCGCTCTTGATAGGTGATGGCCAGTTCGAGCGGGCCGGGCGGCAGGGCAGATGATTTAGCCGATTGTCGAAGGCCTCTCGATTCGCCACCGGACGCCGCCGCTCGCACTTTTGGCTTCGGCATCATAGGAGATAAATCTCCGTCACCCCGCTCATAGACCCAGGCGGGCTTCGATTGCCGTTGACCATCGCGCCACAAAGCCAACGCCGTCCGGCGAGCCGTTAGCGCCTCGCCCATCTCTCGAACAGCCGTTTGTAGGACAGCTTCGATGGTTGGCTCTTTGGCGATAGTCGCGCTCAAACGACGAAGGGCATACTCCAACTCGTGATGGCGTTGCAAGCGCACTGCCAGTGTCGTGGTAAAAGCCTGCGCGAGATTTTTGGTTACCCGGCGCTGTAGACTGAGAGGGAGTAATGCCGAAAGGTTGTGTGGCGAAGCCGGGTGCTCACTCTCATAGCCTGCGATAAGATATGCCATTGCTGCGGCGAAGAGTTTGGGCTCAAAACTCCAAAGCAATTCGACAGACTGCCGGGCATCGCGGCGAGCATCCGGCACCGGCTGCGCGGCGAATAGAGCGCATTGCCCTTGCCCAACCGCAACCAATAAAGAGGTTTCATCAGCAGGATGTAAGGGTAGCGGTTTTAAGCGGGTACAGTTCGGGAGTTCGCCCAGACTGTTGTAAGGGGTAAAGTTTCTGTCCGGTTGAGAAGCGAAATAAAACCGCTTGGCGGCTTGTGCCAACCGCAAAAGCTCCGCATCGGCGAGAAGGGAGTGGCTACGCGATGAGCCGAGCATCACGACAACCGACTCCGGTTGGACGGCACTAATCACCTCTGCGAAACAGCCAGCGAGACAGAGAGTGGTCAGCTCTGAACCAGACAAAAGTGTGCAGAGATCGGCGTGCCGACTTGTGAGATAAGAAAATAATGAATCCATGAGTCGCGTTTTGAACACTAAGACTGAGGGTTTGGGGACAGAGGGGTAAACGTCACCCCGATTGTAGCGGTCTCATCCGGCAAGTCAATTCTTTTATATCTCGCAAGGAAACCCTGTATCAACAGAGCACCAAGATAGCTGCTGAAGCGGTGGCGTTGCTCAGGCATCCTGCTCTTGATTCCGCCTCTGGGCGGGTTCCTCTTCTCAAGCGGTTGGCAACCGAGCATAGGCATCTCGATGCTGCTGGAGTTGCGGCGCAGGAAAAGCGGCACGAGGCCCCGCACTCCACAACGCTATCGTCG
>CAYXVU010000372.1:0-3642 GCA_964468725.1 uncultured Clostridia bacterium | reverse complement strand
AGATAAGGGGACGCCAGTCCGTCGCCCCGTCAAGGCGATTCGGAAGGGCTATCCGGCAATCCCTGCGGCTGCACCGCAGGCTAATCTCCTGCGCGCCGGAGGCGCGCAGAGGGTGACAATAACGTATCGCGCTTACTTATTCGCGTTGGCGTTTGCGGCTTTCGGCATCAGGTATTTGTCATACCACGCGACGTAACGTTCCAAACGATCTCGCAAATAGCTTGGCTTGTTGATTTCGTGATATTGCTCCGGGTAGATGATGAGTTGCGTATCCCGCCCCAAACTGCGCAACGCCTGATACATCTGCTCGGAGTTCAAGAGCGGCACGTTGAAATCCCGTTCGCCGCACAGAAATAGGGTCGGCGTCGTGATGCGGTCGGCCTTCAAGAAGGGAAACGAGAGCTTTAACCACACGTCCGTGTTCTTCCAAGGCGTGCCGAGTTCGTACTCGTACTCGCGTATGTACATATCCGTGCCGTAGCCTGCGAGGATATTCGAAATGCCGGAGCCGCTGACTGCCGCTTTGAAGCGCGTGTCTTGCGCGATGACATAGTTGGTCAAGATGCCGCCGTAGCTCCATCCGCCGACGCCGAGCCGGTCTTTGTCGCTGATGCCTTGCGCGACGGCGTAATCAACAGCGGCCAAGACATCTTGCGCGTCTTTGTTGCCCCAATCGGCATAAATCGCTTTAGCAAACTCCTGTCCGCGTCCCGAACTGCCACGCGGATTGCAGGCGACGACGACATAGCCGCGCGCCGCGAAATACTGCCAATCGTGATGAAACTCGTTGTAGAACTGCCAGACGGGGCCGCCGTGAATTCGCAAGATGGTCGGGTAGCGTCTGCCTGCGCGGTAATCGTGCGGCTTGACGATGAAACCGTTGATCGTTGTGCCGTCTTTGCTTGGGAAACTGATCTCTTCAACGGCTCCAAGCTTTAACTTCGCCATCAACTCTTGATTGTGTTTGGTGAGGGCGCGCAGTCCGTTTGCTTCAACGGCAAAGACTTCGTAGGGCGCTTGCGGCGTGCTGACGAGGGCGACCAGTCTTCCTGCCGCATTGACATCGTAACCGCCAACATAGCGTCGTCCGGCAGCGACCCGTTCGACATTGGCGGTGGCAACGTTGACTTTTGCCAGATGAAAGACGCGATCATCTTCGATCAAGCAATAGATCGAACTGCCGTCGGCAGACCATTGCGGCATCACGGTGTTGCGATCAAGGGTTGGCATTAACAAGCGGGCTTGACCGCCGGATGCGGGGATGAGCGCGAGTTGGTAGGTGGCATAGTAGATCAACTCTTTCGCGCCGCCTTGAATGTAGGCGATGGTTTTGCCGTCGGGCGACCACGCGGGGCGGCTGCCCCACGTCGGGTCGCAATCGCCACCGTCGAAGGTCGTTACTTGCGCGGGCTTGGCGTTGGGTTTTGCTGCCATCGTGTAGATGTCGTAGTTGTCATGTCGGTCTGCATCACTGCCGCGTTTGCTGACGAAAGCGAGCTTTGCGCCATCGGGCGACCACGAAGGCAGCACCTCGTCATCGTTGCCTTCGGTTAGTTGTTCGGTTTTGCGGGTGGCGAGATCGAGCACAGAAAGGTGCGTGCGTCGTTTGCCGAGAAAGCCTTCTTCATCGAGTTTGAATTGATAGCGATCAATGACGATGGGTTTAGGCGTCTTTTTTTCGTCTTTGGCTTTCGGGTCGGGAGCGTCGGGGTCGGGGTCTTTGACAACAAGAGCGATGCGTTTGCCATCGGGAGAGAAGACGAAATCGCTCACTCCGCCTTTGAGTTCGGTCAGTTGTTCGGCTTCGCCGCCCGCGCGATTGAGGAGCCAGAGTTGATCTGTCTCTTCTTCGACATCGCGGCTTGAAAGGAAAGCGATGAATTGCCGGTCGGGACTCCAACGCGGCGAGTGTTCGCTGGCTTTGCTTGAGGTGAGGCGAACGTGACGCGCGCCGTCCCAACTGCTCATCCAGATGTCGCTGGTGATTTCGTCATCTTCCGCGTTGTGGCGGCTGACGGTATAGGCAATCCACTCGCCTTCGGGGGAAAGCTGCGGGTCGCTGACATCAGCAAGCGCAGCCATATCATCGAGCGTGACGAGCCGCCGGTCGCCGGTTTGTGCAAACGAGAAGGGCGCGAATATCGAGTTCAGCAGGCTATAAGCGATGATGAGAGTGGCGAGTCTTTTCATGGCGATTACCCTTAACAATCTTTTTTCATGACAGAGGACACCAGGGAATGCAGAGGCAAGGCATAGGCGGTTGCGGCTGTTCCTTGCGTCTTTGCGACTTTGCGATGGTGAAGTTTCTCATAGCTCAAGCTTTCGACACTTGATCGAAGAAGGTTGCGAGCTTGCGCTCATCAAGCTTGCCTTCCGTCCGCACACCGCTGCAAAGATCAACGCCGTAGGGACGGACTTCCTCGATGGCGGCGCGGACGTTTTCAGAGCTGAGGCCTCCGGCCAGAAAGAGCGGTACGGAGATGGCTTCCCGTATGCGAACGCTGATGCGCCAATCATGCGTGCGCCCTGTGCCTCCGAGTACTTTAACGGCAAGCTTTTGATTGCCCGAATCAAGCAGAATAGCGTCAACGTGTTGGGCGGCGGTTTGCGCTTCTTCGATGGACTCTTCGCCGGTGACGTGAATCACTTGCACAAGAGCGATGCCGGGGAGCGCGGCGCGCAAATCTTGATACGAGCCTTCGGTCAGGTGATCGCAAATCTGAATTGTGTTGACGCCGCAGCGCCGTTGCTGCGCGATGATTGAAGGCGCGTCTTGCCGAGAGGTAAGGAGAAAAGAGGAGACGCCCGGCGGAATGGTCACTGCAATTTCACTGATGAGTTCTTCAGAGATGACGCCCGGCCCGCTCGGCATCGCCGATACGAGGCCAAGCGCAGATGCGCCGTAGCCAATCGCCAGGCGCGCTTCGTCGCGGCTGCTGATGCAGCAAATTTTTATGCGCGTTACCGATTGTCTGTCATCTCGAAGTTGCTTCATCGGGCAAGCAATCTACTGCTTTTGCACGGCGGATTCAACCGAATCGAGAAAGGCGAGGCCGGTGGTGAGTGACCCTTCAGAGGGCGGTGAGGGCTGTCCGCTTCTCACCGCCGAAATTCGAAGGGCAATGGCCGACGCCGGTCACGCATCTCCTGAAATCAATTTCAAGTCAGCGAGTATAGAGCGCAGACGATCTTTGGTTTCGGGCTTCACCGGAACCATCGGCAGGCGATAGGCCTCTTTGATTTTACCCATCATCGCCAGCGCCGCTTTGACCGGGCCGGGACTGGTTTCGATGAAGTTGGCTTTCATCAGCGGCAGCAGCTCTTTGTTCCAACGCCGCGCCGCGTCCCAATCATTATCAAGCGCCGCTTTCGTGAGCGCAGTCATCTGGCGAGGTACTTCGTTTGAAACAACGGCGATGACGCCCGCGCCGCCGAGCGACACAATCGGTAATGTAATCGCATCATCACCCGATAGAATTTTGAAATCGGCAGGGACACGCGCGGCAATCTCCGCCACTTGCGCGAGGTCGCCGGAGGCTTCTTTAACGCCGATGATGTTGGAAATCGCTGCCAATCGGACGACCGTTTCGGGCAAGATGTTGCCGGAGGTGCGTGTCGGCACGTTATAAAGAATGATGGGCA
>CAYXVU010000371.1:0-3716 GCA_964468725.1 uncultured Clostridia bacterium | reverse complement strand
GCCGGTTCGACGTGAGTCGGGCGCGATGAGGAGCGACGCCGCAACGCCGAAGGCTTTAGCGCACAACCAGTTCATTGGCTTGGAACATGGGTAGCGTGCATGCCCATCCTAGCACATGCCCTGATTCCTGATAACCGCAATTTTTGTTTATCGGCAGAAGACGCGAGAGCGTCGATGCGTCGATCTCTATTCGGCGGCAGAGGGCGGTTTCGGCAGTTTGAAACCGGTCGCTCGCCGAACTTGGACATTCTTGAGGAGGAATGTTATGAAATTAAGGTTTTTCAGACGGAATGCTATGAAATTAATAAAGTTAAGGGCAAAGAAGAGCGGGAAGCAGGAAAAGCCCTTATCCGAACGTCGAGGGCCGAAGCATTGGGCGACAATGGGCGCAATGGGAGCTTTGCTGGCGTTGACTCCGTTCAACGGAGGGATGGCTAAGTCCGCACATGAGCTCGGCGCTCGACCGGCAAGAATAAGCTGTTATTTGCAAGCCCAAGATCAATCTCCAGTACGCGTCTTTGATATACAGCCGGGTACTTTGGACACGGCGCTTAAAGCTTTTCAGAATGTTTCGGGACTGCAGGTGCAGGTGCCGAATGAAGCAATTCGCTATCTTTCTTCTCCCGGCGTCGTCGGCGTCTACAAGGCAGAGGAGGCGTTGAAACTGCTCTTAACGGGCACAAACGTCGCTTATCGTTTCACTGCCGTCAATACGGCGACTTTGGAACTTCAAGCGGTGACGGATCTGGTTGAGATAACGGGCGACTCTAATGCTCTGATTCTTTCATCGCCGAAATTCAGCGAACCTTTGCGCGACACGCCGCAGTCAATCAGCGTGGTGTCGCAACAAGTAATTCAAGATCAAGGAGTAACGACGCTGCGCGACGCGCTGCGCAATGTAGCCGGCATCAGCATTGCCGCAGGCGAGGGCGGTTTTCAAGGCGACAGCCTCACCGTTCGAGGGTTTACAGCCCGCAGCGATCTCTTCATCGACAACATGCGCGATTTCGGCAGCTACTACCGCGATCCTTTCAATCTGGAAAAGTTGGAAGTGCTCAAAGGGCCTTCGTCGATAGCAGTCGGTCGCGGTTCGACAGGCGGGGCCGTCAATCAGGAAACCAAGTTCCCGAGAACAAGATCTTTCATTGCCGGCACACTCGATTTCGGTACCGACCAGACAAAGCGGGCAACCTTAGACATCAACGAACCGGTGCCGCAATTGGGCAAAAGCGCCGCATTCCGTCTCAATTTAATGGGGAATTACTCTAATGTCGCCGGTCGCGACATAGCCGAGAATCGCCGTTTCGGCATAGCGCCGTCGCTCGCGCTTGGGCTTGGTTCGCCGACCCGTTTCACAATCAGCTATCTCCACCAGTCGGCAAATGACATCCCGGATTACGGCATCCCTTATCTATTCGACCGTCCGGCGCCCGTGCCGCGGGATACCTACTACGGTTTCAAGAACGCCAATTTCCTCAGAACCACCGTCAACATCGGCACTGTGAAGATCGAGCACGATTTCAACGACTCTTTCACCATACGCAATCAGTTGCGTTTTACGAAATACAACCGCGAAGCGCAAATATCAGAAGCGCAAATCATAGCCCCAGTGACTCCGACAACTCCGCTCAACGCAATCAGAGTCAATCGCAACCAGATTACAGTAGAGAGCGATGAGACCTTCTTGCAAAATCAGTTTGATGTAGTGGCCAAATTCCAAACCGGTTTCGTCAAGTATACAATGGTCGCCGGCATAGAAGGCTCTCGCGAGACATCAAATCCGATCCGCTCCACATTTAATGGAGTCCCGACGACAACCCTTTTAAATCCTGATACGAATCAATCTTTCGCAGGCGTTTCTACTCCTACATCCAGAATTCGCGCCAAGGGCGTCACCTTCGGAGTCTATGGAATTGGCACGGTAAAGCTCGGCGAAAAGGTGGAAGTGGTCGGCGGAGTGCGCCATGACAGGTTCGACGTGGACTTTGCGCAGTTCATTCCTCGGTTGACGAAATTCAACCGGCTCGACGAATTGACGAGTTATCACGGCGCTTTAGTCTTTAAGCCGATACCCGCAGGCAGCATCTATTTCAGCTATGCCACTTCGTTCAATCCTTCTGCCGAGAGTTTAGCGCTCACTGCCGGAAACGCGAATCTCAGCCCAGAAGAGAACAGAACCTACGAGATCGGCAGCAAATTGGACATTCTAGCCGGGAAGATGTCGCTTCGTGGAGCGATATTCGAAACGGAAAAATCCAACGCAAGAGAGACCGATCCGACTGATCCGCTGCGCGTCGTGCTTTCCGGCAAGCAACGAGTAAGAGGCTTCGAAGTAGAAGCGACGGGCCGTCCAACCAAGCGGATGCAACTCCTCGCCAGTTATTCCTACATCGACAGCAAGCTTAAAGAATCGAAGTTCTTCCCGAAAGCGATCGGCAGCCAACTTGCCAATGTGCCGAAAAACACGTTCACTTACACAAGCGTCTATGAAATGCCTTGGCGATTGAGCGTCGGCGCAAGCGGACAGTTCATCGACAGCCGCACCGCCAGTTCGACTGTGCCGCGCGATCCGACCACGCAACGCATCAAGCAAGCGCCCAGTTATTTTGTATTAAATTTGCTGGCGAAGCGTTCCATCAATGAGCGCATCGATATTCAAGTCAATGTCTACAACGTCACAAACAAGTACTACATTGACCAAATCCATCCTGCACACCTAGTGCCCGGCGCCGGACGATCGGCAAAGCTCAGCATTAATTTCAAATTGCGGTGATCAAGAAGGGTTAAACCAGTGTTATTGTCCATACCAGATCTATTAACAGCCGAGCAAGCGGCGCAAGCTCGGCAGAGCCTCGCCAAAGCGGATTGGGTTGACGGCAGAGTAACTGCCGGACACCAGTCGGCTTTGGCGAAAGAAAATATGCAACTGCCGGAGGATCATCCAACGGCGCGGCAGTTAGGCGATATGATTCTCACGGCGCTCGGACAAAATGCGCTGTTTATCTCGGCAGCGTTGCCGGCGAAGGTCTTCCCGCCGTTATTTAACCGTTACGAGAGCGGCCAATCATTCGGCACTCACATCGATAATGCGATTCGACAGGTGACCGGCACGCCGCATTTTATCCGCACCGATCTATCGGCTACGCTATTTCTCGCTCAGCCCGACGAATATGACGGCGGCGAATTAGTTGTGGAAGACACTTACGGCGTGCATAAAATCAAACTGCCTGCCGGCCACATGATTCTCTATCCTTCGAGCAGCCTGCATCACGTAACTCCCGTAACGCGCGGCGCTCGCATCTCATCCTTTTTCTGGATACAGAGCATGGTGCGCGATGACGGCAAACGCGCACTGCTGTTTGATCTCGATCTGGCTATTCAGCGGCTCGGCAGCGACCTGCCCGCCCACCCATCAACTGTGCAGTTTACAGGCGTCTATCACAATTTGCTCAAGGCAGCATTATGAACAGATTGCGCAAATTTCTATTTTGGTGTCACTTGCCTGCAGGCGTGATTGCGGGCTTAGTCATTCTTATAATGTCGGTTACTGGAGCGCTGCTGGCTTTCGAGCAGCAGATCGTCCGATTTGCCGATCGCGAACTTAGGACGGTGCGCTCGTCTGATGGAGACCCCCGCCGAATTAGCCCTCAAGAAATCTTCGCCAAACTGCGCGAAGCCAAGCCGGACGTTAAACCCACCGGGCTGACCCTCCAATC
>CAYXVU010000370.1:0-3727 GCA_964468725.1 uncultured Clostridia bacterium | reverse complement strand
CACCATCGGGTCTACTTTCATGGCGCGGCGCGCAGGCAACCAACTAGCCAACAACGCCACCGTCACCAATAGAACCGTAAACCCGATCAGAGCAAAGTAATCAATCGCCACCACACCGAAGAGGGCGCTCGCCATCACAAAGTTCAGTCCGTAAGCGAGCGGCAGTCCGATGACTAAACCGAGCAGCGCCAGTTTCAAAGCTTGTCCGGCGACCATTTTGATGACGGCACGCGGGCTGGCGCCGAGTGCCATGCGAATGCCGATCTCTTGCGTGCGTTGCGCGACTGAATACGACATCACGCCGTAGACGCCGATAGCAGCCAATAACAACGCCATCACTCCGAATAACCCCATCTCCGCAGCAACCATGCGCACGCCGGAAAGTTGGTCGGCAATAACCCTTTGCATGCTGCTGATCTCATAGAGCGGCAAATCCGCATCAAGCCGGGCAATCTCTGCGCGGGCGGCGGCTACCGCTCTGCGCGGGTCGTCTGCGGTTCGCAGGACGAATACCATGCCACGTGCGGCAACCTGCTCCTGCGGCAGGTAGAGCGTTGGCTTCAATTCGCGGTCGAACATAAAGCGGCGCACATCGCCAACGATGCCGATGATCGAAAACCATTCGCCCATCACATCGGCTTTGCCGACTCTGACGCGCTTGCCGATGGGGTTTTCATTCGGCCAGTACAGCGTCGCCAGCCGCGCGCTGATGAGCGCGACGCGCGGAGCGGTGCGGCCATCCGTATGAGAAAACTCGCGGCCTTCGATCACCGGGATGCGCAGGGTTTGAAAATAGTCTGTGCCGACGGCTTGATAATTGACGAAGCGCTCTTCGCCGGGCAGGCTTGTGGGTTGGTCTGCGATTTGAAATTCGCGCGTCACCCATGAATCGCTGGCCGGAAGGTTGAGCGTCACGCTCGCCGATTGCACCTCCGGCAGAGCCCGCAGGCGGTCAAGCGCCTGCGCGTAGAAGTTCGTAACCTGTTGCGCGTCGCTGTATTTCGACTCGGTGAGTTCGACGCGAAAGGTCAGCAGGTTGTCGGGTTGAAAGCCTTGTCGCTGATTCTCTGCCATCCGCGTAAAGCCGCTGACCATCAACCCTGCCCCAACCATCAGCACCAGAGCTAGCGCAATTTCGGCGACAATCAAAGCGCCGCGCAATCGCTGTTTGCCTGCACCTGCGCCCGCGCGCCCGCCCTCTTTGAGGGCTTCATTCAGATCGGGTTTCGACAGATGTAGAGCCGGAGCCAGCCCGAAAAAGAGGCCACAAAGGATGGCGACGAACAGATTGTAGATCATCATCCGATCATTGACGGCGAGATACTTCCACCCCTGCACGAAGCGCACTTCAGCCATCGGCAAACTGCCGCGCATCAGCTCGACGAACCAATAGGCGAGCAACAAACCGACGGCTCCGCCACACAAAGCCAGCAGTATGCTTTCGGTCAACAGTTGCCGTACGATGCGCAAACGACTGGCTCCGAGCGCGACGCGCAGGGCCATCTCTTTGCTGCGCGCTGTCGCTCGCGCCAGCAGCAGATTGGCGATATTGACGCAGGCAATCAGTAAGACGAAACCGACCGCTGCCATCAGTAACGCCATAAACATGGGCAGGTATTCGCCGACCACGTTATCGCGCAGTGATTGCACGGCGGCGCTGCGACTTGCATGGGTTTGCGGGTACAGCTCGCCAATCTGTCGCGCCACTCGTTCGAACTCGGCGTTGGCTTGCGCCAGTTCGACTCCGGGTTTGAGCCGACCAATCACCATCAGATTTTGGCTGGTTCGTTCGCTCTTCTCTTTGTCGGTCAACGCCAGCGGCGTCCATAACTCGACGGGGCGCGGGAAGTCATAATCCTCCGCAACCACGCCGATGATTGTATGGGTGCGGCCATCGAGGGTGATCGGCGTGCCGATGATCTGCGGGTCAGCAGCAAATCGCCGTTGCCAGAGTTGCTGCGTGAGAACGACGACTTGATCGCGCCCGGCTTGATCTTCGTCGGGGCGAAAGGTGCGACCGAGCGCAGCTTCGACGCCGAGCAGACGAAAGAAGTTGGCCGTGACGGCGAAGTTCGCCACCCGTTCCGGCTCACCTGCGCCGGTCAGACTCTTATCCGTCCAGCGATAGGCGGCAATCTCTTCGCAAACCGTCTGTGCGCTCTGCCAATCGGCAAAGTCGGCAGCTGCGACCTGTCGGTTACCGGCATCTTGTTGCGGCGCAGTTTCGGTAATGGCAACGAGGCGGTCGAGGTTGTGAAAGGTGAGCGGCTTGAGCAGCAACGCATCCGTCAATGAGAAGATCGCGGTATTTGCGCCGATGCCGAGCGCCAACGATAAGACCGCGATGAGCGTAAAGCCGGGATGCTGAAGAAGCCTGCGAAACCCGTATTGCAGGTCTTTTATCAAAGCGTTCATGCGCTCTCCTTTCGCTTCATAGACGCAAAAACCGGCTCGCCTTATAAAAGTGGTAACCAAATTCCGTGCCAATTTTTATTGCGTTAATTTTGGAAGATTACGTACGAACCGGCGTAGGAGTTGCAGATGGATTGTCCGCTAATGGGAAATTGGCTTCCCATAATCGCAACATCCGTCAATACCTGCCGATATCCATGAATGCCTATTTATAACGAGTTGCAGCCAACCTGCTTCGCCGTAGATATGCGCGGATATCCATAAATTTCGATAAAAGTACGCCACAAGCTGTGCCACAAACTTTGATGATGAGACGAACCAGTACTTAACAAGTTTGGTTCGAGGTGTTCGGGACATTCGCGCCAGCGTCCGCTCTGCGCTTCGACTACCGGCAGGGAGGCAAAACTGCACCCCTATATCTTATGCGAATCAAGAGTTGAAAGTGAGTGAACCGCCCTGGGTTTTCCGGAGACAGTTATCGTTGAGTCAGGCTGCAGTAGCCGACTCCTCCTGTTGACTTTCATACATCTTCTCATACTCCACCGGCGGCCTGTTGCCAAGCGGCTCCAATATCCGACGATTGTTGAACCAATCGCCCCATTCCAAGCTCGCATATTCCACTTCCTCCAGCCGACGCCAGGGGCCTCGCCTCTCGATCACCTCCGTCTTATACAAGCCGATGCGCGACTCGGCCAGCGCCTTGTCATCGGAGTCGCCCGTGCTCCCCACCGACGGCTCTGCGCCCGCCTCCACTAACCGATCTGTGTATCGAATCGACAGATACTGACTGCCTCGGTCGCTGTGATGAATCGTTCCCTTGACACCTGCCCGACTCCATAACGCTTGCTCGAAGGCCTCCAACACCAACTCCTTCTTCATCGACTGACTAACACGCCAGCCGATGAGCCGACGCGAATCGACAGCGATGACAAACGATACATAGACAAAGCCGCTCCACGTCGCCACATAGGTGAAGTCGGCGACTCAGAGTTGATTGGGCCGTCTTGCCACAAACTGCTGATTGACCAGATCGGCCGGTCCATTTGTCATCGGCTTGCTGATCGTCGTTCGGCACTTGCTGCCTCGCACGACGCCCTGCAAGCCGAGCCTGCGCATCAAGCGCTCGACCGTGCAACGGGCCACTGCGACGCCCTCTCGATTCAACTGCCGCCAGACTTTGCGCGCGCCGTAGAGGCGAAAGTTCTCCTCAAAGACGCGCTCGATTCGGTCGGCCATCTCGCCATCGCGGCGCAAACGCGGCGGCAGGCGTTGCGGCTGAGCCGCCCGCGCCTTTTGTTGATAGTAGGTTGCAGGG
>CAYXVU010000369.1:0-3739 GCA_964468725.1 uncultured Clostridia bacterium | reverse complement strand
CAACGCCCGAACAAGCCGGATTGGGTAGATGTTGTGGATTTCGGGATTGCCAAGATGACTCAACACGGTTTTGGGTATCAAGCCGTGACCCGGCGCGGGCTGATTCTGGGCACACCGGAGTATATGGCCCCTGAACAACTCCTCCGGGAAAAACTTGATGGCCGCACCGACATCTATAGTTTGGGGCTGGTGGTTTTCAAGATGCTCACCGGCAAGTTGCCTTTTGAAGGGAAATCGTCCCAAATCAAGATGGTCAAGAAATTGACGGAGAAACCGCTGAACTTCAAAGAGGTTCGACCCGACCTCCCATTTTCGCCGCAGGTCGAAGCGGTCGTCTTAAAGGCGCTTTCAACACATCGGGAAGATCGTTATGCCACGACGTTGGAATTTTCGCAGGCGCTCGAACGCGCCGTCGCCGAATCCAGTTCGCTTTCAACTGCTGCACCCGAAGCCATTGCTGTCGCCGCACCGCTTGCCCCAACCCAACCGAATCAAGCCGCGGCCTTTCAGGAAGACCACCCGACAATCATCAGTCAAGTCGATCAATCATTCGTGCATAATTCAGCGAATTACTCGACGAATCACGCTGCGCAAGTTACCCCCCCGCCCCGCGATACGAGAGAACTGCTGAGAGAGGCTCCACCTCCGATTGTCGTGCCCCCACCGCCTGAACCCGCTTCCCGGAGATGGCTCATTTACGCGGTTGCAGCGTTGTTTGGCCTGATGGCCGCCTTAGCAGCGGCTTGGTGGCTCTATTGGAGGCCTGCGCCGCCCAATACGCAAGATAGCGGAAAAATTCAGGAGACGGATGCCGGATCGTCTCAAACGGCCAGCGCCCTTCCGACGACCCAAATACCGGCGGTGTCCTCCCCCTATGATGTGAAAAAAGAAGAATCGCTGACCGTGCCACTGCCCCCCAAAGTCTCCAATACCAACCCCTCTGTAATAACAGACTCTGAACGCGAAGGGGAAAAACCGACTGTCGGCGGATCGGAGAATAAACCGACAGCCGATGGCGGTTCGCAACCCGAAAAGGGTGGCAATCGGAATTCGAAAAACCCTCCTCCCCCAAACAGCAATACGGCTCAACCGGAAGAACCCCCGGCGAAGACGGAAGATGCCCCTTCGGGAGGGCTTCGCCAGTCAACCGGGGTGGAATCCGGTTATGCAATCCGACGAATTATCCCGACCTATCCGCGCGAGGCCGCAACGCGCAACGTGAAGGGCAGAGTGACAGTTGAAGTTGATGTGAATGAAGAAGGCTACGTCACTACAACAACCGTCATCTCCGGCCACCCTGCGCTTCGCAATGCGGCAGTCAATGCGGCAAAACGTTGGCGATTTGCGCCGACCAAATTGAACGGCGTGCCGATTAAGACCAAACATACGATCAATTTCGATTTCGGCGAATAGCCGCGACACTGGTAGCCCGCGACTGCCAAAAGCTTCAGTAATCGAATTCAGTTCAGCAAGAGAGAATGGCGTGTCCGGCACGTACATTTCCTCTTTGGCCTGAAGAATTCTTTCCAACAAACCATTACCTCCCCCGACGCGCAACGCGCAATCCAATTCAACCTGGAGGTATTGGAATGACTTTACGTCTTCTCCTAATTTTCATCATTGTGGCAACACTCCTCAGTTTGTCAGAATCTTCAGGGAGGGCTGATGATCTCGATAACATCATAGTGACGGGACAAGTCCGCGATGAACAGGGCGCGGCGCTTATTGCCGCACGTGTGCTGATACGCGCAGTTGCTACGCGCATTGAAAAGCAGACGGTAACGGATGATATGGGGCGTTATCGCTTGCAATTGAGTGAACCGGGCGTCTATACCGTGCAAGTCTTAGCGGACGGATTCAGAGATAGCCGATTGCAAAGCCTGACGGTTGAAGGCGGTAGAGTTGTCCTGCTCGATTTTACCTTGCTGGTTGCTGGAGCGGACGAACAGATAACGGTTGTGAACGAAACTGCGCCGCTCATTGATACTTCGCGTACGGTGTCGGGCGATACGCTTGGTCGCCGAGAATTAGATGAATTGCCGCTGGTGAACCGCGACCCCTTACAACTGGTCTTTTTGCTCGGCGGTGTTATCGAAGCCCCGCTTGCAACGAGCCAACTGGCTGATGAAGGACGAGGGCGCTTTCTGCGCGCTGCACCGGAAGAAATAGGGCTGTTTTCTATGACCGGCGCACCGGCGACCTCGAACAATCTGACGATTGACGGTTTGGATAATAACGATGATCGCGGTGCGCGGGAGCGCATCAGCCTCAACGCGGAGAGCATTGCCGAAGTGCAGATCATCACCAATCAATACGCCGCCGAATACGGTCGCGCCTCCGGCGGACGGATCAATCTGCGCACCCGAAGCGGAACGGCGAATTATCGAAGCGAATTTTCGGCCTTCTTCGCCGATGAATCCCTCAACGCGAACACTTATTATCGCAATGCGCGCGGTTTGGGGCGTATCCCTCAGCTTGAAGCGCGAGAAGGAATAGTCTTTTCCGGGCCACTTCTTCATAGTAAAAATTTCTTTCTCGCAAGTTTCGAAAGACTCGACATTACCGATTCCGCAGAGATTCGCGCCATCGTGCCTGTGCAAAGGAATTCGCGATTTCTGCTGCCCCCGCCAAATCAACCGCAAAGCGCAGACAGTGAAGTAGGACGATGGTTTGTTGACCTATCCACTCCGGAAAATCGGAACCTGTTCACTGTCCGTAGCGATTTTAATTTCTCTCCTTCGCACAATGGAACATTTCGAGTGGATGGAGTAAGCGGAGCAAATAAGCGCGGATTTCCCGGTGGCAATCGGCTTTTGGATACTCTGATTGTCGAAGGCCGCAATTCCTTCGCTTTGAGTTTTGCCGACAACCTGGTTCTGTCAAGCAAGGTCATCCATCAAACGAGAATCCAATATTCAATGCTTTCACCGCGCAATCGTTCTGCGGCTCATTCGGTTGGAGTAGTGATCGAGGAACCGGAGCGAGTAATTGCGGGAGCGTTTACAGGGAGCGAATCGGCTCCGGCTTTTGCCCGTGAAGAGCGACGCCTGCAATGGCAAGATCACCTGTTATGGCTGTCGGGCAATCATCAATGGAAAGCCGGGAGTGACTTGCAATGGGTAGGCTCAAGCTTCGAGAATCTGTTTGCAACCGGCGGGCAGTACACCTTTGAGACGGTTGCCGATTTTCTTGCTAGTCGTCCGCGTCGCTTCGCCCAACGCTTCAATACGGTTAGCCAATTGTCGAACACCGTTGCCGGATTATTTGGCCAAGACGATTGGAAAATACTACCGTTTCTGACCTTTTCATTCGGGCTGCGTTGGGACAACGAATCCATCTTGCAGGATCGTGATAATTTCAGCCCACGGGTGGCGATTGCTTTCGACCCCTTCGGCAGTAAGAAACTTTCAAAGTATGGGTTTAAGCAATCAGGTAAGACAGTCATTCGCGCGGGTTGCGGAATCTTTTATAATCGCGCGCTCCTAAGAACGCTGGATGACTTTGCGCTCGGCAAGTCCACGACGATTGTGGATTCCGACATCAAGAGAGAAGCGCTTACGGCAATCGAGTTTCCACAGGTGTTGAGTGACCCCCGGCTCATTGCGAGGTTTGGCATCAAAGAGACAGGTTTTTTGCGGCGCATCAACACGGACTTGGAGATTCCGTACACGCTGCAAACCGGGGTTGGAGTAGAGCGCGAACTGAACCGACAGATGGCTGTCACTGTGGAGTACGTCTT
>CAYXVU010000368.1:0-3785 GCA_964468725.1 uncultured Clostridia bacterium | reverse complement strand
GGGCAGGGGCAACTCATCAAACGCGAAACCTTGAAGACCGACGCGACCGGCAAAGCGACGCTCAAATTCGACACACCGCAAAATGCCGGACAGGATTTCGAATACGCCATCACGGCGAATGTCACAGACGCTTCGCGTCGCCAAATCATCGGCACTAGCAACGTGCGCGTCACGCGGCAGAGTTATTACGTCTACCCGCAGGCTGACCATTACCTCTATCGCCCGCAGGATAAAGTCAGCGTCAAGATGAAGACACTGGACGCCAACGCGCAGGCCGTACAAAAAGAGGGGCGCGTCAAAGTCACGCGCGATTACTGGTATGAAATCTGGCTCGACCCGAGCGGCAGAGAGGTCAAAGGCGAAGAGTTGAAACGCCTGCGCTCCGCCAATCGCATCTTTCCGCCGCCGGTCACGCAGGGGCAGAGCGGCTGGCGTTTGAAGTTTCAAGGCTACGAGCATGACGACATCACATCGCAAATCGTGAAGACCGACGCGCAGGGCGAGGCGATCTTTGCCTTTACGCCGGAGCGTGAGGGGTATTATCGCATCGCTTGGGCGAGCGATGACGAAGATGCCGCACCAATTCAAGCGCAAACGATGGTGTGGGTAGCGACCAACGCGACCACCGATTTGAGCTATCGTCATGGCCGGTTGGAGATTGTCGTGGACAAAGACACCTTTCGCGCGGGGCAGAAAGCGCCGGTGATGTTGGTCGCGCCGACTAGCGGTTACGTTCTCTTTTCGATGGAAGGCGACGATTTGTACAGCTATCAGCTTGTGCAGATGACCGGCAATGTGAAACTCGTCGAGTTACAGATTGAAGACCAACACGTGCCGAATGTCTTTTTGAATGCGGCGATGGTCAGCGACCGGCAGCTCTTCGTTGATAACAAGCAAGTCATCGTGCCGCCGGTCGAACATTTCCTCAGCGTCGAAGTCAAACCCGACCGCGAAGAGTATCAACCGCGCGAAGAAGGATTGCTCAATATCGCCGTGCGCGATCACGATGGCAAACCCGTTGCGGCGGAGGTTGCGCTCGGCTTGATTGACGAATCGGTCTTTTACATTCAAGGCGATATGGCAGGCGACCCGCGCCAATTTTATTACGGCGCGAAACGCCAACAACGGGTTCACACGCAGAGCACTTTTCAACAGAAAGCCTATGCCCGCTTGGTCGAAGGCGCAGATAAGCAGTTGATTGATGATCGTCAGCTTGGGCAACGACGCGACGCAGATCAATACCGGCAAGGGATGTCCGACGCTGTGGGGTATGCGGTTGGCGGAGCCGGGAGGAGCAATCGAGAGGAAGCGAAATCCGTTTCGGAAGCCATTGATAGCGTAGCGTTGAAAGCGGATAGCTTGCCGCTCGAAGGGCGTAACTTTAATGCGCCTGCTACGCTTGCTGCGGGTAAAGATGAGGAAGATCATCTGGCGAAAGGTGCCAAAAAGGAAGCCGGGCTGTCCGGCAGCAAACCACCTGCTGTGCAAGTTCGCAATGATTTTCGCTCGACCGTCTTCTGGCAGCCGAATGTCATCACCGACCGCAACGGCAAAGCGAGCGTCAAAGTCAAATACCCCGACTCGCTCACCGGATGGGCGGCGACGGCGCGCGTCGTCACGGCTGCCAATCAATTCGGCATCGCCAATGCCGCGACGCGCACCAAACAACCGCTGATCGTCCGATTGCAAGCGCCGCGCTTCTTCGTCGCCGGGGATACGGTGACGATTTCGGGCGTCATCAATAACAACACTGACAAACCGATGATGGTCACGCCCGCGCTTGATGCGGCAGGTCTGACCGTCACCGGAATGATGGAAAACGGCAGAGCCGTGAAAGCGGAAATCAGCGCGCTCAATGTGCCTGCCAACAGCGAGCGCCGCGTTGATTGGTTGGGCTCGGTTCGTCAAGCCGGAGAGGTCAAACTCAAAGTCTCGGCGCGCGGCGACAAGTATAGCGATGCGATGGAGCGCAGTTTGATTGCCTACGAACACGGCATCGAAAAGTTTGTCGCCAAGTCGGGCAAACTGCGCGGCAACGAGGTGCGCGTCAAACTCGACATTCCAAAAGAGCGCAAACCTGAAACTACGCACCTCACTGTGCAAATCGCGCCGAGCATTGCCGTGACTATGCTCGATGCTTTGCCATACTTGATTGATTATCCCTACGGCTGCACCGAACAGACGATGAGCCGCTTTTTGCCCGCCGTCATTACGGCAAAGACGCTGAAAGAACTCGGCCTCAAACCGGAAGCGGTTATGGGCAAAATTTTCGGCGGTATCGAGCGCGAGTATGTAGACAAGACGCAGGCAAAAGGCGAGAAGGATTTACGCAAACTCGATGACATGGTTACGAAAGGGTTGACTCGCCTCTACGATTTTCAACACGCCGACGGCGGTTGGGGATGGTGGAAAGAGGGCGAGAGCGACCACTTCATGACGGCTTATGTCGTGTGGGGACTCACGCTGGCACGCGATGCCGGAGTCGAAATCAAAGGCGATGCGTTAGAACGCGGCGCGCGATTTTTAGATCAAGAGATCGTCGAAGAAGAGTCTCACTTCGACAATCAGGCCTGGATGCTGCACGCGCTGGCGGTCTATCATCGCGCGATGAAGCGCAGCACGGTCGAACGCTTTCCGGCGAAAGCCTTCGATAATCTGTGGACGAATCGGGATCGTTTGAACGCCTACACGCGCGCCTTGCTGGCCTTGAGCGCGCACCATTTCGGCTATGCGGACAAAGCGCAAACGCTGGTTGATAATTTGGAAAATGGTGTGAAGGTTGATACGACGCCCGACACTTCGATCATTGAGCGCGGACAGTCGCACGATGCCGTGATGGCGACGGCGCATTGGGGCGAAGACGGCATCTTCTGGCGCTGGTCGGACGGCGGCGTCGAAGCGACTTCGTTCGCGCTGCGCGCCATTTTGACGATTGACCCGAAGAATAAATTGATCGAACCGGTGATGAATTGGTTGGTGAAGAATCGGCGCGGCGCGCAATGGAGCAATACGCGCGACACGGCAATCACCGTACTGACTTTGAATGATTACCTCAAGCAGAGCGGCGAGTTGTCGCCGGAGATGGAGTACGAGTTGACGGTAAACGGTCAGCCGATTGTGACGAAGCGACTCACCGCCGAAGACGCGCTCGCTGCGCCGAGTCAGTTTGCGATTGACGCGAAGCATATCCGTGACGGCGCAAACGAGATTCGCATCAGTCGCAAGAGCGGCACGAGTCCGATCTACTTCGCCGCCAATGCCGAGTTCTTCAGCCTCGAAGAGCCGGTGACGCCTGCGGGCAACGAGATCTTTGTGCGCCGCGAGTATTACCGTTTAGTGAGTAAGCCGACGTTGCTCAAAGGCTATGTCTACGAGAAGCGGCTGCTCAAGGACGGCGAGACAGTGACGAGCGGCGACCGCATCGAAGCGGTGATTACCATCGAAGCGAAGAACAACTATGAGTATTTGCTCTTTGAAGACCTCAAACCGGCAGGATTGGAGGCTGTGCAGATTCGCAGCGGCGAACCGCTCTATGCGCGTGAGTTGAAATCGGGTGCGACAACCCGCAAGTTCGGCGACGGCTTGAATCGCTTAGAGGAGCAGGATTACACCGGGCGCGCGCGTTGGGTCTACCAAGAACTGCGTGACCGCAAGGTGGCGATGTTCATTGATAAGTTGCCGCAAGGAGTATGGGAGATGCGCTACGAATTTCGCGCAGAAGCGCCGGGCGATTTTCACGCTCTGCCGGTGCTCGGCCACGCCATGTACGTGCCGGAGATTCGCAC
>CAYXVU010000367.1:0-3866 GCA_964468725.1 uncultured Clostridia bacterium | reverse complement strand
GCGCCGGAGAATGGTGGGTGCCGACCGGCGAAGGCTTGGCACGCTTCCCGAATGTCGAATTCGAACGACTGGCGAACTGTCCGGTCAAACATTTTTACGCCCGGCAAGATGGATTGCCAGGCAATAACATCTTTCGCTTGTTCGAAGATGCGCGCGGCGATATCTGGATTAGCACCATTACTACGCCGTCTGGATTGGCCAGATGGGAACGCGCCAGCGAACGCTTCTACGACTACACGCAAAACGAGCAACTGCCCGCCAACCCGGCGGCAACCTCGTTTTGCGAAGACCGTGAGGGCAATCTCTGGATCGGTTTTTACGATGGCGGATTGGCCAGCTATCGGGAACATCAATTCACCCTCTTCACCGCCGCGCAAGGTGTGCCGCTCGGTCAGATTCGGGATTTACATTTGGATGGGCAAGGGCGATTGTGGATGGCCAGCTCGCTTGGCGGAGTGGCATGGCTCGATACGACACAACCCGCGAACCCGCGCTTTCATCGCATCGGCAAAGCCGAAGGTCTGGTCAATAACAATGTCTTTGCGATTGCCGCGCCCAACGAGCGCGAACTCTTGATTGCGACGCGCTCCGGCATTGATGCGATTGACCTGGCGACCGGCAACATCCGGCAGCAGTTGCGAACCGAAGCCTTGAGCGGGGAATTGGAAGTCATCCATTGCGACCGCGAAGGCCGCCTGTGGATCGGTTCCGATCAAGGCATTGCCCGCGTCTTTTCGCAACCTATGGCGGACGCGCCGTTGCCGCCTGTGTTGCTCTCGCGGCTGCGAATTGCTGGACAGGAGTTGCCGCTTTCGGAATTGGGAGAGAGGGAAGTTGATGATCTCGAATTCGAACCGCACCAACGGCAAGTCGAGGTTGAGTTCTTCGGCCTGCATTTTGCCGTTGGGCTGTCGCTCAAGTATCAATATCGTTTGGATGGGGCGGACGGCCAGTGGAGCGAGCCGAGTGAAAATCGCACCGTCAGTTATGCGAATCTGGCAGCGGGTCGCTATCGGTTTTGGGTGCGCGCCGTGGCGGCTGATGGCCGAGTGAGCGAACAGCCTGCCAGCATCGGGTTCGTCATTCTGCAACCAGTTTGGAAGCGTTGGTGGTTTGTCACGGCGGTTGCCGGTCTGCTCATGGGGCTGGCATATCTTGCCTATCGGTATCGCGTCGCCCATCTGATCGCGCTCGAACGCATTCGCACGCGCATTGCCACTGACTTACACGATGACATCGGCTCGAACCTGTCGCGCATTGCCATGCTCAGCGAAGTCACCCGATTACAAGTTGCCAATGGTGATGTGGGAACATCCGAGCGATTGCTGCAAATCGCGGGCATTTCGCGTGAGGTCATTGACTCGATGAGCGACATCGTATGGGCGGTCAACCCCAACCGCGATCACTTCAAAGACTTGCAGCAACGCATGCGGCGGTTCGCCGATGACCTGTTGAGCGCCAAAAATATCCCCTTCGAATTTCACGCGCCGGAGGCCGATGTAGAACTCAAACTGGGCACCGATTTGCGCCGCGAAGTCTATCTGATTTTCAAAGAAGCCGTGCATAACCTGATTCGCCACTCGCAGTGTTCACAAGCCTCCGTCCGCTTGCAGATCGAAAGAGGCTCGTTACTGTTGGAGGTCAAAGATGACGGGCACGGGTTTAACCCGGCCAATCTCTCAAACGGTAATGGCTTGTCGAGTATGCGCCAACGCGCCGAACGCTTAGGCGGGCAATTCGAACTCATCGCCAAAGAGCGAGGCGGGACGCTGATTCGGTTGCGCTTGCCGCTGCGCCCGCACAGTTGATGGTTGCCAACTTGCCCGCGCAGATTCGCCTAGGTAAATACCCGGTGACAGGGCAAGGAGCATGAGCATAGAATCGCCGCAAGCGAGTGGTTATCTGTATGAATATGGAGATGCAATCATCGCTTCCTGCTGCGCCGTCAGCGGCGGAAGAAACCGTCAAGGTGGCGATTATTGAAGACTTGCGCGACATCCGCGAATGTCTGGCGATTCTTATCAACGGCACACCGGGGTTTCAATGCGTCGGCGTGTATCGTTCGATGGAAGAGGCTCTCGACCGCATTCGGTTCAACCTTCCGGATTTGGCGCTCTGTGACATCGGTTTGCCGGGTATGTCCGGGCTGGAAGGAATCAAGATTCTCAAACAACGGCATCCCGATATGCAGATCATCATGTTGACGGTCTATAACGATGACGAGCGCATCTTCGACGCGCTCTGTGCAGGCGCGAGCGGCTACTTGCTCAAAAAGACGCCGCCCGCTCAGATTCTCGAAGCTCTGAAAGAGACGGTTGCGGGAGGCGCGCCGATGTCGCCTGAAGTGGCGCGCAAAGTCATCCGCCTGTTTCGAGAGATTCGCCCGCCGGAACGCGCCGATTATCAATTGACCGGGCACGAAATCCGCATCCTAAAACTGCTGGCCGAAGGCATGAGCTATAAGAGCGTCGCTGCCGCGTTAAGCGTCAGTGTCAAAACCATCTCCTTTCATCTGCAAAAGGTTTATCAGAAGTTGCAGGTGCATTCGAAAAACGAAGCCGTTGCCAAAGCCTTACGCAATCGCCTCATCAGTTGATCGCCCGCCTCTTTCCCTCCTTGCTGCGCGCGCGGTTTTCTTGCTCTCCGTTTCCTGCCACATGGCTAGGTAAATGCCCGATGTTTCCCTGTGCGAAATTGTGTATAACGGCGGCGCAAGTCAATTGAGCAAGGAGGTGTGTAATGAGAAATCGAACTGTATGGGCATTGGCGGTGACTCTGTTGCTGATTCTCGGCCAAGTGTTTGTGACCGCAGAGAGCGGGCGAGTGCCCGTCGAGGCCTCTTCGCGTGAAGCCGGACGCGAGTTGTCCGTCCCGGCGTCGGCAATGACAACCGCCGCAACGACGTCGATCTTCAGTCTCGTTTTACCCTATTCGGGCAGCGTGTCAACCAGTGGCGTTGCTTTTGAAGTCAACAATACCGGCATCGGCAATGGCATCCTTGGGAATGGCGAGATTGGAGTTTACGGGACTGGCTTAGACGAAGGAGTTCATGGGAGAGGGGGGAAGTATGGAGTGTTTGGCAGCAGCGGCAACAACCATTACGGCATTTTAGGAGATGCATACTTAGGCGTTTATGGACAGAATGCCAATGGGAATACCGGCTATTTCGGCAGCAGCGGATTCGGAGCTTATGGAGGCCACAATAATGGTAATTTTGGTACTTTAGGCAGTTCCTCCTCTGGCGCGTACGGCATACACGCTCCGAGCACAAATTATGGGACACTCGGCAGTGCAAACTATGGGGCGTATGGCCAGAATAACAATGGCAACTTTGGTTATCTGGGCGGAGCCAGCTATGGTGTCTACGGCAGCGTGAATTCCATCACTGC
Source organism: uncultured Clostridia bacterium (assembly GCA_964468725.1). Taxonomy (GTDB): domain Bacteria; phylum Acidobacteriota; class Blastocatellia; order UBA7656; family UBA7656; genus CAYXVU01. The sequence continues at coordinate 477 of CAYXVU010000367.1, read as the reverse complement.
GCGGGCGGTTTTCGGACAGGCCAACTGGGGAACCGGGGTCTGTGGTATCAGCACCTACGGCATAGGCGTGTATGGGACTAGCGGCGGAACCTCACCGGCAGGCTACTTCAGCGGCAATGTGCAAGTGACCGGCACGCTGTCGAAAGGCGGCGGTTCGTTCAAGATTGACCATCCGCTTGATCCCGAAAATCGTTACCTCTCGCATTCCTTCGTCGAATCGCCCGACATGATGAATGTCTATAATGGCAACGTCACGACCGACAGCTACGGCGAAGCGGTGGTTGAATTGCCCGATTATTTCGATGCGCTGAACCGCGAGTTTCGCTATCAACTCACGGTCATCGGCCAATTCGCGCAGGCCATCATCGCCGAAGAGATCAAAGGCAATCGCTTTCGTATCAAGACCGATCACGGCAAAGTGAAAGTCTCGTGGCAAGTCACTGGCATTCGCAAAGACCCTTGGGCGGAGAAAAATCG
>CAYXVU010000366.1:0-3874 GCA_964468725.1 uncultured Clostridia bacterium | reverse complement strand
TCGCCCGTTTCCGTTTTGTGGTCAACGTGGTTAGCCCGGAAACCCAATCCAGGTGAGCGATCAGGTCGCCTCGCAATTGCGATGGCGATTGTGGGTGGATTCGAAGGCGATAATTCGCTACTCTAGTTCCCACACGAAGAGGCCCGGTAGGGTGGCCAACGGCCACTGATCTCGACTTATCAGGAGATTTCCAGATGATCAAATCCAAACAGTTTCGCCGGATAGCTGCATCGCTGTCGCTAAGTCTGTTGTTGCCCCTTCTGGTTGCTGCACAGAGTGCGCCTACACAGCCCGATTTGACGATTGACGCGGCGACGCGCAAACAGGTGATTGAAGGCATTATCAAAGGCTTGAATGAGAACTATATTTTTCCCGAAGTCGCCAAAAAGATGGAGACGATGTTGCGCGAGCGCGTTCAGAAGAACGAGTACGACCGCATCACTAGCGCCAAAGAGTTTGCGACGACGCTGACCACTCATCTGCAAGAAGTGAGTCACGACCTGCACTTGCGCGTGCGCTATAGCCATCAGGTGATTCCAAACCGAGAGAGACGCGAGCCAACTCCTGAAGAGCAAGCGCAATATGTGAAAGAGAGTCAGTGGCAAAATTTCGGGTTCGAAAAGATTGAGCGCCTGCGCGGCAACATCGGATATTTGGAGATGCTGGGCTTTTTCGATGCGCGGCTGGGCGCTGATACGGCGGTTGCGGCGATGAACTTTCTCGCCAACAGCGACGCGCTCATCGTTGATCTGCGACGCAACGGCGGCGGCGACCCGGCGATGGTGGCGTTGGTGACCAGTTACTTGTTTGATAGCGACACGGTGCATCTGAATGATCTCTATTTTCGCCCGTCAGACAGCACGCGGCAGTGGTGGACGTTGCCTTTCGTGCCGGGTAAGCGGCTGGGCAAGGCGAAAGATGTCTATGTGCTGACCAGCAAACGCACCTTTTCAGCGGCAGAGGAGTTTACCTACAACCTGAAGAACCTCAAGCGCGCGACGATCATTGGCGAAACCACAGGCGGCGGCGCGCACCCCGGCGGGGGCGTGAAGTTGCACGACCATTTCGGCGTATTTTTACCGACCGGACGCGCCATCAACCCCATCAGCAAAACTAATTGGGAAGGCACGGGCGTCAAACCTGACATCGAAGTGCCCGCCGATCAGGCGCTCAAAGTTGCTCATCTGACCGCGCTCAACAAGCTGCTGGAGAAGAGCGCGGGCGCAGAGGAGACGCAACGCCTCAAACGAATCATTGAGCAGATAAAATCCGAAATGGAAGAGAAGAAACCGAATCCGACTCCCGGCAACTAAAGCCGCTTCTCCCTTCGAAACTTCGTGCGGAGATAAAAGGCCCTCCGGCTTTTCATCTCCGTGCCGCTCTCTTCACAAGATGCTCGAATGCCTATCTTGACAGTGTTTGTCGCGCCTCATCATAATGGCCGACGAAATTTCAACAAGGAGACGCACACATCTCGATGGCAAATGCTGGCAGCCTCTATCAAAACCTCGATTCTTACATTCAAAGTTCGCGCGGCGAGTTTGAAGACAAACTCGCGGAGTTGGTTGAAATCCCGACCATCAGCATGGAGCCGGAACGCTTGCCCGACATTCGGCGCGGCGCAGAAGTGACCAAACAGTACCTCGAAGCCATCGGCGCAAAGGCCGAAATCGTCGAAACGCCGGGCTATCCGGTCGTCTTCGGACGCCTGGCGGCGGGCGCAGACTGCCCGACCGTCACCGTCTACAATCACATAGACGTGCAGCCCGCTAATCCCGAAGAGTGGCACAAAGCGCCGTTCACCTTCTTCAAAGAGAACGGGCGGTACGAAGGGCGCGGCACGACCGATGACAAAGGCCCGGCGCTATCGGCGTTGTTCGGAGCGCGCTATGCCGCACAACACGGCGTGCCGCTCAACATCAATTTCATTTGGGAACTCGAAGAAGAGATTGGCAGCCCGAACTTCGAGCACTTCGTCAAAAACAATGTCAGCCGCCTCAAAACCGACTCGGTGTTGGTGAGCGATACGATCTGGATTTCGCGGCAACGACCCGCCACTCCCTACGGGCTGCGCGGCATGATGTTATTGACCGTGACCCTCGAAACCGGAGCGAAAGATGTGCATTCGGGGCTGACGGGCGGCGCGGCGCGCAACCCCATTGGCGAACTCTGCAAACTGATTTCCGAATGCTACGACGCAACTACCGGGCGCGTGAAGATCAAAGGGTTTTATGATGACGTGCGCCGCGCAACGAAAGCCGAAGTGCAGAGTTTTCTCGATTCGGGATTCAGTTCGGAAAGATTCAGAAAAGCGCATGAACTCAAAAAGCTGCGCTTCAACGATGCGGCGCGCGTGCTCAAAGCGGTGATGGCCGAGCCGACCTTCGAAGTTCACGGCATCACGGGCGGCTATCAAGGGCCGGGCGTGAAGACCATCGTTCCCTATCAGGCACAGGCGAAGATCAGTTGTCGGTTGGTTCCTGATCAAGACCCCAAGAAAGTATTCAAGCTGGTGAGCAACTTTCTGCGCTCGAAAAACCCGGATGTTAAAGTCGAATTCAAAGGCGCGCTTGAACCCTATATCGGCGAATTTTCCGGCGTCTATGCCGATGCCGCCAGCGAAGCGATGCGCTTTGCCTTCGGTCGCAAACCGGCCTTCACGCGCGAAGGCGGCTCCATCGGCGCAGTCGTGACGATGAAAAAATATCTCAAAGCGCCCATCACCTTTTTGGGCTTATCGCTGCCCGAACATGGCTATCACGCGAAGAACGAAAATTTCGATTGGGGCATGGCGTCGGGAGGGATGAAGATGTTTGTGCGCTACTTCGACGAGATCAGCCGCTTGCGTTAATGCGATCAAGAGATTGTTCGCCGCGAATCATCCGAAAGGGCGCGAATCGCCACACGGGTTCGTAAGCCTTCGCGATGATTCGCGCTCTTTGCGGCTATCGCTTCCGTTCCGGTATCAAGTGCTTGTCTCGGAATTGAATTCCTAATGCGAAAAGTTTTGATCGCAGTCTTTATCCTCCTGCTGCCGACCGCCATAGGCGCAATTCTCTACTTTGCCTTACGGTCGAATGTCGCACCGACAGAGCGAAATGTCATCGGACAAGTCAGCACATTGGCCGGAAACGGGCGTCCGACATTGGCGGACGGACTGAGCGAGAAGGCCGGTTTTTGCGACCCCTTCGGCGTAGCGGTTGATTCGCGCGGCAATGTTTATGTCAGCGATGGCGGTCAGAGCAATCGCATTCGCCGCCTCAATGCCAAAGGGCAAGTTGAAACCGTTGCCGGTTCGACCGAAGGTTTTGCCGACGGTCGCGCCTTAGCCGCGCAGTTTCATACGCCTTCGGGATTATGTATTGACCGCCAGGGCAACCTCATCATCGCCGACACCGGCAATCATCGGATTCGCAAAATTGATACGAAGGGCATGGTGACAACGCTGGCCGGAAGCGGCGAAGCGGGGTTTCAGGACGGGGCAGCCAGCGCTGCACAATTCGATGCGCCGCTCGGCGTCGCGGTTGATCGTGAGGGGAACGTCTTTGTTGCAGATACCTACAACGACCGCATTCGAAAAATTTCGCCAGCGGGAATCGTCAGCACGATTGCCGGTAGCGGACAGGCAGGCTTTGCCGATGGTGCGGGCGAGTCGGCGGCTTTCGACACGCCGTGCAGCATCGTATTGGATAAAGTAGGCAATCTGTTTGTTGCCGATACGGCAAACGACGCGATTCGTAAAATCGACTCGCAAGGTGCAGTCAGCACCTTTGTCGGCGGCCTCAATGCAGAGGGGGAGAGAAGCGATGACCGCTTGCATCAGCCCGTCGGGTTGGCCATTACGCACGATGGCTTCTTATTCGTTACTGAACAA
>CAYXVU010000365.1:0-3882 GCA_964468725.1 uncultured Clostridia bacterium | reverse complement strand
CTCAGGAACCCCTTGATCAGCCGCCAGGAGTGACCGGCATGGATGGGGTACTCATTAAAGGCCGGGGGAAAGGCCAGTGGTTAGAGATGAAAGTCGGCTGCTTTTTCTCAACTGTTTCCGAAGTCAGTGAGTCGCGTTCAGAAGTCCTCGACGCCAGCTTTGTGGCATCGGCAGTCGAACAATGGAAAGCCTTTGTGCCGCTGGTGACCGAAGAGGCGTTTCGGCGAGGACTTGATTGCACAGAAGAGGTCGAATTTGTCGGGGATGGCGCCGAAGGCATCTGGAGCTTGCAAGAAATGGTTTTCCCTTATGCCAAGACGCGGCTAGATCTCTATCAGGCGAAGAAGAAGATCAGCCAGCGCATGGAGCAGGCATACAAGCATAATCCGGCGAAAGAGAAACACCGAGAGGCGCTCTACAACTATCTGGAAAGTGGAGAAGTTAGCGAAGCGGTGAGCTATATCAGCAAGCACAATCCCCGGAAAGAGTGGAAGAAAGAAGAGGCGCGGAAGTTGATCAATTATCTGAAAAGGCATCAAAGCCACATACCGAACGATGAGCAGATCAAGGCCGAAGGCGGGACGGTTAGCAGCGGGCTGATCGAGAAAGGCAATGACTTGATTGTTGTGAGGCGTATGAAAGAGGGACTGATGCACTGGACAAGAGAAGGCGCGGCTCCGGTGATCAAACATCGGACGCTATTCATCAACAGAGGGGTCAAAGACAAGGACTGGGCCTTATGACCTGGCGTTTTGCAGGCAAGCCGTCCAGTAATCGTTACGTGCTTCGTTGGCATTGCAACCGGGCTGGTCAGACTTGGCAAAGGATGCCAGTCGGTTGAGCATTCACACGCGCTTGTGCGAAACTAGCCATCTTGTTTTGGCAGTCAAAATTTCGACCGATTGATGGAGAGATAGAATTTGTCCAGCACCATTCCGATTGTCGAGCTTCGAAATGTCCGTTTGAACAAAGCCCGGTCGCTGCGTGAAAAGGGCATCTCGCCGTATCCCGCCAAGTCTTTGCGCAGCCATTACACGCGCGCCATCCTTGATGATTATGATGGTCACGAAGGTCAACCTGTTACCGTCGCTGGTCGCTTGATGTCGTGGCGCGAACACGGCGCATTGACCTTCGGCCACGTTCAAGATCAAACCGGTCGCATTCAACTCTATATTCGACAAGACACGCTCAAACCGACAGAGATTGCGACCGGCGCGCTCGGCTTCGAAGATTTGAACCTGCTCGATGTGGGCGATTTCGTCGAGGCTACAGGCAAAGTCACCAAGACGAAACGCGGCGAAGTGTCGGTGATGCCCGACACCATTCGCATTCTGGCGAAATCGCTCAGACCGCTGCCCGATAAATGGCTGGGGCTGAAAGACCGCGAGGCCGTCTTGCGACGCCGCTATCTCGACACCACCATCAGCCCGGAAAACAAAGGCTCGTTCGAAGCGGTCTCGAAGATGCTCTACGCCATTCGCTCTTTCCTTGACCGGCGCGGGTTTCTCGAATGTCTGACGCCGATCATTCAACCGCAATATGGCGGCGGCACGGCCAAGCCATTTATCACCCACGTCAATGCGCTCGATTGCGAAATGTATCTGGCCATCTCGCACGAACTCTATTTGAAACGCTTGATCGCAGCCGGTTTCGACAAGGTCTATACCATCGGGCGTTATTTTCGCAACGAAGGGATTGATCGCTCGCATCACCCTGAGTTTTCGATGGTCGAGACCATGACGGCGTACGAAAACTATGAATACAACATGGATTTGATCGAAGACATGTTTCGCTACGTCGCTGAAACGGTCTTTGGCAAAACGGAATTTATGGTGCGCGGCCACGCCGTTGATTTCGGCAAAACTTGGCGGCGTGTGAGCATGAACGAAATCGTGCGCGAAACGACGGGCATAGATTTTCGCGCCTGCCAATCGGTCGAAGAAGCGAATCAGCAGCTCGCTGCGCTCGGACTGAACGAGACACAAGCAACCATCGGGTTGGCGCTCGCCTACGCCTTCGAAGAGCGCGTTGGCGATACGCTAATCAGCCCGACCTTTGTTTACGGGCATCCGTTGGACATCTCGCCGCTGGCGAAACCGATGGATGACGACCCGAACTTCGTCGAACGCTTTGAAATCTTCATCGCCGGGATGGAGTGCGGCGACAACTGGTCGGAGCAGAACGATCCGGTCGCTTTGCTCGATAGATGGAAGAGTCAATTCAACGTCGAATCGGAAGAGTTTCAGCCGCTCGATTATGACTTCATCGAAATGCTTGAACACGGCATGCCGCCGACGACGGGGATCGGCCCTGGCGTCGAACGCATGGCGATGATCTTCACGGGCGAGGAGAACATTGATAACGTCATCTTTTTTCCCATGATGAAGCCCGCGCTATCGGCTGCTAACGCGGCGATCTACGAGATTGACGAACTGCCCAATGTTGCCCTGCGCCCAGAAGAAGTGCCTCTGACGATGAACGAGTTCGCTTCCTTAGTTGAAGACAGGGTGTTGCAACCGGAGACCGCACACATCAAAGCGCATCTGCATCTGCATTTGTGGAGCAAGCCGAGCCTCAGAGGCAAGTGGGTGGCAAGCGGACATATTGAACTTGATGGCTTCTTGAAAAACAAACGCCTGCGCGTCGCGGGCTACACGATGGAATCGGACAGCCCGCTCGACCGCGAGCAAGAGGCAGACAGTTTCAAAATCGCCATTGAAGAGAAACTCGACCAACTGGTGCGCGCGCGCTTCCCTGATAGCAAGTTGCATGTGGAAGATGTTGTCGTCGGGTGAAGAGCGTGCTCCTCACTCCGCGTCAACGTAATAGATTTCTTCTTTGAAAGGTTGGAAACCGCGCTTGCGATAGTTGGGCATCGCCGCCGGATCGTCGAGCGTGCAGGTATGCAACCAGACGCGCGTCGGATCGGCCTCCCAAGCGCGCCGCACGGTTTCGGTGAGCAGATGTTTGCCGAGTCCACGTCCGAGATACTCCTGCATCAAACCGAAATAGGCGATCTCGGTCGAACCGTCTTCGTATCGTTTCAATTCAAAATAGCCCGCTGGCGCGCCCGCGTAATACATCACCCACAATCTCACATTCGCGTCGGCTAAGTAGGCGAGAATCTCTTCGTCCGTCCAACCGAGGCGATCAATCCAATGATAGGCGCGCCCGACTTCGCTGTAGAGATAGCGAAAGAAGTGCGGCGGGCAGTTATGCACCTCTTCGATGCGAACCCGGTCATCTGTCACCTGCGCCGGTTGCAACTCTTCAGGGCTGGTCATCTGCAAATAGGTGCGTTTGACTTCAATTTGCTCTGCTTCCATAGCTCACAAGTTCACATCATCAAGCTGGCAATTCAATCTCTATTGGGAACTGGCGATTGGGTAATTGTTCGCGCTTATCAAAAGCTGGCAACAAGTCGTCCTCCCTTACGGCCCGCAGATATTGTCGCTTCGTTACGCGCACGTCGCCAATCCAGTATATGGGATACCCGCGCCTCAATTTACCTTCAAAATTCCAGGCTCGCTCGATTCCATGCTGCCGACCTTGGTGCCAATGCCGTTCGTGGCAGACGGTGCGCTGATCTTCATTCACCCACCATTCGTACCCATGTGGGAGGCCGTCACGAAGACTATGAATTTCTGAAATATAAATCGTTCCATCAACACGCTGCGAGCGCCAAAGGTCGAATCCGCTTCCGTGCACCAGGCTGTAAGTTCCGATCAATTTGCCAAATGCGTCGTATTGTTTGGCAACCCCATGCGGTCTCCCTGCGTGATACGGCTCGATGGATTGCAACCAACCCTCCTCGCTCCAGACAAATTCGCGCCCTTGTTTTAGGCCGTTTCTAAGAGGCGTCTCTATCATCAACCTGCCTGT
>CAYXVU010000364.1:0-3890 GCA_964468725.1 uncultured Clostridia bacterium | reverse complement strand
GCATTCGGTTGCAAGTCTTCGAGAGTGGTCATCATCCTTTCCTTTATTGATCCCGAAACAAAATGTTCAGGCCTGGTTTGCAAGAGGCCGGCGTCCTGGCGATCAAGTTGAAGAGTGTAATGGGCAGATCGTTTTCAACCTTCGGGTCGGATAAGTTGTGTTCATGAAAGGCATTTTGTGGAAAATGTCTCTCATGACCGGGGCGTTTCAATATACCCCGCAATCCAAAACGAATTCAATTGCTTTGTCTTGTAATGTTTGATGAAGGCTGAGTTCCCACTCAAAAGTGTTGGGCGCCTGGCCGAGAAAAGTTGGTGAGTTGCGGCGGGTTCGTCAATGATCTCTGGTTATGTCATCCGCTTGGTGGGAACGCTCAATTTCAGGTCTCCTGTCTCCGCTTTGCGATCTGCTCAACTCGACATTCAGCACTTCGCGCAAATTGTCTAAATGCCATTCACGATCCGACGGAACATACAAAGAGAGAGAAACTGGCCTCGATTCCTTTGCCAGTCCGGCGGTGTGCTCCGCCTGAAGCTGTGCTGTAGAAAACGAGAGCTGCTGATGAAGTTGTGAGGGCAGCCTTACGGCTTCCGTCGCTTTCACCATTTCCGGTCGGAACTGAGCGGCACGATCCAAAATATCTTCCTTTTGAACTCGCTCGCCATTGTGTGCGCGGACTAGATCAAGGTCCCGGCGGTGAACGTCGAGCAGTTCAAAAGCACGATAGACGTCTTCACGCGTCTGCGCAGCGTAACGGTCAAGCTCCGCCAGCCTGCGTGCATCAGCAGAGTTGAGTGAATCAATCGCTGATTGAACAAATTGCTCGCGTCCTTTCTGTATTACCTGAAACGAAGCTTTGCTGATTTTTGACTCCCCCGAAGCCATTTCGCTGGAGCGAATCCTCTCAGCAACAAAGTCATTACGGACAGCCTGCGCGATGCTGGCTCTTTCCTGAAGATGCTCCTGAATGTGAGCGACTGTATCGCTGATCCGCACTGCTTCGGGCAAGGGATTGCGATCACACGTCTCTTCCGGCACCAGGCTCTGCCAGGCCAGATTTCTGGCGCGCTGGCGGATTTCCCGCTGCTGCGATTCAGGGAGCAAGGCGCGCGCTTCGGTGATGGTCAACCTGTCGCCGGTTTGTCCTGAAGCTGTTTTTTCAAATTCAATTCCTCGCTCGATCAATGCTTCATTCAGCAGTTGCCGTTCGATGCTTCCCATACTCGCCATGTATTCACGAAAGGTGCGGTTTTCTCTGGGAATCGCACCGAAGGCGCGAGTGACAGGCAGTTCGGCAAGATTATTGTCTCTGACAACTTCGGATCGACCAGCGGACGGCAATCTCAATAAATCTTTCTTTCTTTCTTCACTAAACTCGTAGAGGAAAGTTCGCTCGTGGGGCGCGATTCGTTGACTCAGCAGGTGAAGATTCACGCTGCTCTCTGTGTTCATTTTTTCATTGAGAATGCTTGCCTGAAAATGCGCGATGGCTCTAACCGTCGTCCTTGTTTCCAGTTCTTGCAAGATCGCATTGAGAGCTTCGGAGGGTTCTATCCTTCCTTCACGCAGGTCGGCAGTTCGCGCAGCGCGCGTTGTTCTTGAAAGCCCGTAATTCAAACGCAATTCGCGTATTTCCGGTGTGTGATGCTCCGGTGCGCGGCCATTGAAAAGCAAATTTCGCTCCCACAGATTCAACGGCGTCACGGAGGGAGGCGGATACTTGTCTGGCGCAGCGCGATGCCGCCGCAATTCCTCGCTTCGGCGCTCATTGACACGCAGCAAATCAGCCGCGACGCGGCCCAAGGCCTCCGTTGTAGTAGCGTTGAAAATCGCGGCGCGCGCATCACGGAAGGCAGATGAGCGATTAAGAGCGCGCGTTTCCGGGTCGCGCAATCTCTCGTCAACATAAGTCTTGAGAAAGGCTCCGATTCTGCTTCGTTCATCGGCTTCGCGTTCTGTCAACGCCAGCTTGACCTCGGGGCCTTCCTTGCCAGCCCAGGTTTGCAGCGACAATTTCTCTCCAGCCGCGATCTTTGCCATCGTCTCGTAGACCTTCACACTACTGACGGGCAAACGAAACGCATTCTCTCCAACTCCTCGTTCCGGCAAGCTTACAAACAGTCGGGAGTGTGTGCCGCGATCAGGCCGATCATCCGAAACATTTCTGCCCAATCCTTGCCTGAGCCGCCGAGCCAGATTTTCAACCTGGCTGAGGCGCGCATCTTCGTAAGGCTCCAATTCATTCCCGACACGTGCGGCTTTCAACTCGCGCAGATGAAGCTGCTCCTTTTGACACAACCTGAGCAATGTTTGTTGGCTTTCGAGATACTCTTCTTTGCTAACCGCACGTTCGGGGTTCTCGTCTTTGGGCGTGCCGGTAAGCTCCGCGAGTTTGCGCAAGTATTCGGCTGGGTCAGGCTGGAACATCGTTCTGTCAATCGCCTTGAAGAGCGCTTCACGACTGACGCCACGCTCAAGTCGGCGGTCAATTTCCGGGATCGTTAAGCTCACCAGACGCTCTTTCTGTTCGTGGCGCAGCCCTGCGGGCAGTCGCAGCGATTCATCGCGCAAATTGATTCGGCGTGCGGCCGTATTCAATCTGCTTTGGGAAACATCATCTCCGCGATCTTCCGCTGCCTGAACGGCGTCCACGCTCTCGCGCGTTTCAAGCCTCGCCATCTCGTCAGCGATCATCCGCATCTCTTCCAGCGTCCTCGCCAGGACTTCAGCTTTGTCGGTTTCATCCGCTTTGTGGAACCGATCTTCCCGTTCGCCGCGTCTGATTCGGTCATAATAGGTTTTGAAGACCGCGATTTGTGTGCGTGCATCCGCCGTTTCGCCGCTGATGGCGAGCGCCAGTTCGTGAAATTCGCGCGATCTTTCAATGTCGTCAATCTTTTCCAGCGCGTAAGACAAAGTCGTAATGAACAGCGCGCCGCGCTCGTCTCCGAGTTCATATTCTTCCGCCGGAATGACCAACACATCACCCTTGATTTCGGCGCCATGCTCGTACAAATCGCGCATCGTCTGGCCGTGTTCGTTCAACCAGTTCGCTTGCTCGACCGGTGTTCGGTAATCCGGATGATCCAGTTCACGCGGTGCCAGCGCCGCGCGTGAATCCCGCGCTTGCAGACGTTCCGTCTCTTCGAGCACGGGGCCGCGTTCGATGATCTCCTGCAACAGTTCGCGCCCGCCGAGCGAGGGATTGCGCGCGGCCAATTCCATCAACCTCAAATCCGAATTGAAGACCTCTCTGTCACTCATGATTGCTTGCGTGCCTTCTTTACCGTTCAAGATCCATTTCAGGCTGGCGTTCGGTATCTCTGATGAACGGGGCGCCGCGCTTCAGATCAAGAAGCTCTCTAGTTTCTGACGGGTCGAGAGTGATTGCGCGTGAGAAATCTTGACGCAGTTCCTCCAACGCCTCGTGATAGAGCTTCGCGTACTGTTCACGAAGCGCCGGATCGCTCTCTTTGATGGTCTGTAATTCGAGCCGGCTGATTTCACGAGCTGTGAATTGCGGGCGCGGATTTGGCTGTCCCGGATTCAACCGGACGAAATCCTGCTCGTAGTTCCGCGCGGCTTCAGTCAGCACAGCAAAAGCGGCCTGATTCTGTTCGTGTTGTTGATGAAGACGCTCGCCATACCTTTCGACCGCTGCCGCGACTCGCTGATACTTGTCGCTTCGTGTCAGCAAAGGTTTGAAAAGTTGCTCCAGCGGCGATTTCGGCTCAACGTCAGCCAGGCGAGCGAGCGTGATTTCCGGCCCACGTCCCTCTTGCGTAATCACCATCATCTGGGTACGCTGTTCGTTGAATCTTTCCAGCCTTGTTTCGGACTCACGCACCTCAATTCCGGCCATTAGTTCGCGCGCGCTGGCGCGGCTGAGT
>CAYXVU010000363.1:0-4007 GCA_964468725.1 uncultured Clostridia bacterium | reverse complement strand
GGGCTGGTTTCAATCCAGTAGTCGTACCACAAACTCAGATTCAAGAGCGTCCACAGGTGAAACGAATAGTTCACGCGTCCGGCGCGATGCTCACCGAGCAATCGCTTGATGAAGTCGTAATCGAACAACTCGCGGCGGCGCAAGTGAGAGGTCAGCAGTGCCTCTTCAACGAAGTTCCCCATGCGGTCTAGCATCCACTCGTTGACCGGCACGCCGAACCCCTGCTTCTTGCGGTGCAATACTTCGTCCGGCACGATGCCCGCCAACGCGCGTTTGAGCAAGTATTTGGTTTCGCCGCCGCGCACTTTCAAGCGGCGCGGCAACGCCATCGCAAACTCGATGAGCTTATGGTCTAAAAACGGCACGCGCGCTTCGACCGATGCTGCCATCGTCAATTTATCAACCCGCATCAAAAGCAACTCTGCCAGCCGCAGTTTCAAATCCTGATAGATCATCTGCTCAAGGAAATCGGCGTTCGGTTTGGCGGCCAGCAGGCGTTCAAGATTCTCCCGCACGACGAAGTGAGAGGATAGCTGCCCGCCGTTGGTTCGACCCTTCGCAGCAAGCGATTGCTTTGCCGAAGGGGTGAGCAGTTGATCTTTTTGCCGTTCATCGAAAAAGAAGGCTCCGCTCCAAAATAGCTCTTCACCCTCTGCCAGTCGGCGCAACAGATCGGGGGCAAACTTGCCGACTTTTGGCGCTCTCCCGCTCACCCGTCGCAAAACGAGTTGCCCGATTTTGGCTGCTGTTCGGCGCAACCCATCGGGCAAGGCGGCCAAATAGCGCCAGCCATAATCGTGCATCTTCAGATAGGTGACATAGTTTTTATAACCGCAAAACAGTTCGTCTGCGCCTTCACCGACTTGCACCACAAGGGTTCCGGTTTGGCGCGCGAGGCGGGCGATGTAATAGAGTGGCACACAGACGGGATCGGCAATCGGCTCGTCTTGATGAAAGACCAGCTTGGGCAGGAAATCAATCAAGTCATCTTGCCCGATGACGACTTCGTGATGGTCAGTGGCAAAGCGGCGCGCCACGGTGCGGGCGGCTTCGAGTTCGTTGCAACGCACATCATCTTGAAAGCCGACCGTAAAGGTTCTTACCGGCTGACTCATCAACTGCGACATCAAGGCGACATTGGCGCTCGAATCAACACCGCCTGAGAGAAACACGCCGAACGGCACATCGCTCATCATGCGCTTTTCGATTGACTCGATGAGCAGACGGCGAAGTAAATCCGCCAACTCCGTTTCGTCTCGGCTTGCCAGATCATCCGCGTCTGCCTGCTTGACGATGGCATCCCAATAGCGCGTGATTTGGATGTTGCCGCGCGCATCACAGGTCAGCAGACAGCCGGGCGGCAATTTCTGTATGCCCGCAAAGAGCGTGTCGGGCGCGGGCGTTGTTAAAAAGGAGAGGTAGTGATAGAGCGCCACTTCGTTGAGATCGCGTTTGACGGAAGGGTGCGCGAGTAAGGCTTTGATTTCGGAGGCGAAGAGCAAGCGGCCACCGGCAAGAGTGTAATAGAGCGGCTTCACGCCTGCGCGGTCACGCGCTAAGACTAACCGTTTGCCCTTCTCATCCCACAAGGCGAGGGCGAAATCGCCTTCAAGATATTTAACGAAATCGAGGCCGCGCTCTTCATACAGATGCAGAATGGATTCGGTGTCGGTTTGCGAGCGGTAACGGTGGCCGAGTTCAAGGAGTTCTTTGCGAAGCGTTAGATGATTGTAGATTTCGCCATTGAAGGTGATCCAAATGCGCTCGTCTTCATTGGCCATCGGATTGCGACCGGCGGGCGAGAGATCAACGATAGCCAGCCGCCGCTGACCCAATCCGACCCGACGATTCGGACTGATATAGACGCCAACATCATCCGGCCCGCGATGCTCCATCCGGTCGCGCATGCGCACGACCCCCGATTGCGTCACCTCCGGCGTGTTCAGGCCATATTCATAGATTCCGCAAATGCCACACATGAAAGATGAGCGGGTGAAGGGATGAGCGGGTGAAGGGATGATACTGGTTCATCCTCTCACTTCTTCATCGGCTCATCCTTTCATCCCGAATCCTTTCCGCCTTCGCTTCGTCACCCAGTTCATAAGGTATGAGCAGCGTTTTATGCTCAAATGGAACTTCGGTTTCACAGCGCACCATCATAGCAGACACAGGGGCGCGCGTCCCGTAGCTCAATGATACCCAACGCTCTTCAATAGACGGCGTGCTTGGTCGGTCGCAAGAGAAAGCGAGCAACAGCGCATGAGACTCGCTTGCAATGATGGCTTGTTGATGGGCAATGATTTCCAGTTTGAGTCCGACATCGGCGATGAAAAAGAACTCGAACCGATGGCGGCCTGCTCCTGTGAATCGGTCTTCGATCAACCAGTATGCCTCCCGTTTATTGAAGGTGACGCTGCGATGATGGATGACCGGCTGCGCCAGCGTCACATAGCCATGATGCTCGGCTGCGAGCCAATCGTGTTCAACTTCGCTCTGCCACGCAATCACGCGCGGTTTGACATTGGGCATGAGCGCAAAGAGGTGCTGCGGATTGATGCGGCTGCTGTCTTTGCCATCCACACGCACGGTGTTGTGATAGGCCGTCGAGCGAAAAAGATTTCGCCATTCGGGATTGCCCGTGTAAGCGAAGGTGCCGGGGTCGCGCAGAAAGGTGCGATGGAAGGCGAACACTTCGAGGGCGAGCGCGTCGGCGTGCGCGTGCGAGCCACGTCCGTGAATCCCGTGATCGCCACAATCTATGATGGCATAACAGGCGGCGTTGCGTTGAACGAAGATTTGGGCGTCGGGAAATGCTTTCGATGCGGGCGGCGACTCCGTTGGCGCAAGCGATTCGAATTTTTGTAGCCCCGCTTCGCCAAACCACCAGATGGCTTCTTCATCGAGTTGGCCAGTGAAAGGCCAATGATCGGTCGCCAATAAAATTGCGCCGAGCGAGGGCAAGTAAGAATGATCTATTGCCGGACGATCTTTGAATTTAAGCAGGCGACCGTCGTCCGTATCACCGAGCATTGGCGCTGTGCCATCGGGTTTCAGGTAGTGCAATACGAAATCGTACATCTTCTCGAGATGCTTGCTGTGTGCGCTTGCAACCGCGAGGTTACGGCGCTGCATTAAGGTGAAAAACAGCGTGAAGATTTCGGTCACGAGTCGGTGATAGCCGATGGAGCCTTCATAACTCACGCCGTCTGGATAAACCTGTCGTTCTAGTTCGATGAGCAAGTGTGAAGCGCCGAAATTCGCCCACTCGCGCGATTCGGTGAAGAGGGGTAATGCCGAGCCGAGAGCAAACAGCCCGATCAAATCCGCCAGATAGTGATTGCTCGGCGAGCGGTGCGAAAATTCCAGATTGCTGCGAATGTAGCGACCATGCGCCAGCAGGTTCTTCATCATCAAGATGAGATGCTGGTCGGTCAGTGTTGACGAGCAGCGAAACAGTTGCATTGCGGCGATAAGGTTGATGGCGCGAATCGCCACCTCCATGGCATTCATCCAGTTGGCGCCGAAGCGCGGCGGGTTTTGTTCGCACCAATCCGCATGTTGACGAGTGAACTCTTCGGCGTAGCGTTCGTCAGTGGTGAGCGCGTAAGCTCGTCCGAGCGTGACCACGTGCTGCAAACGATTCAACTCCCAGACAACGCGAATATCCGAACCTGCCTGCGTGATTGTCGGCATCTGCGTGTAATGATGGCGCGGCCACTCGACGCCCGTAGTGGGGTCGGCCATCCAGTTCACTTCTGTGCCGAGCGACAACCGGCGTTCGAATAGCCAAACGCGATGCGCGAGAATCTCCTCCGCCTCTTGCACGGTTTCGTGAAGGACAGCAGGGAAGCGGTGCTTGATGAGATTGGCCGTCACCTCTAATTCGGCAATGCCATCCGTGAGGGAGAGGCGATGGTCTTCGCGGATTTGTCGGAGGGCTTCGCTAAGCGGACAGGCGAGCGCGCGTTGCAATTGAGTATCAGAGATGCGGGTGGTTGAATACCGAT
>CAYXVU010000362.1:0-4037 GCA_964468725.1 uncultured Clostridia bacterium | reverse complement strand
CACTCCATTGAAGGCTGACCGCACCGGAACCTGCCCTCGGAGAGACCTTGCCATCTTTGACCAGCGGATGTTCGAAGGCGCTATACAGCAGTGCCTCGGTTTCATCCTGTGTGTAAGCGCGGGGTATGAGCCGCCCTTTGCCGGGCATAACAACGCCGCCTTTGCCGCGATGCCCCCAACCGGCGCGGAGTTCGAGGTCGCCCGTTTCCGGCGCGAGGCTGCCCGCGCCGTCCGTGCGTTGAATATTGGCGATGACGCGCAGTTCGGGGCGAATGCTGCCCGTCGTAACGCCGGAGATGGGCGTTTCGGTATCGAGCAAAGCGGCAACCTGTTTACCAAGGGCAGCCGATTGTTCGAGGTCTTCTCGTGAGGCAGGCAACGGAATGCGCGGAAAGTCCGAGCCTATGCCGCCGCTATTTTCGTTGAGGTACGCAGGCGCGTATCCGATAGCAAGCGCGTGATGCCAAATAAGCGCGGAAGTCTCGAAATCCGTATCAGGATCATTGATGCCGAGCGTCGCAAGATAGGCTCGTGCCGTCGGCGAGAGGTTCGCGGTCATCGTCGGCTCCTCCTCCTCAAGGAAAGAGGCTTGTTGATGATTCTTTTCTTTTGCTGCTGATGCCGCGCACAGTTGGAGCGGAAAGTAATACGCATGACCGCGTAACGCGTCGTTATCACCAAGCGCGGTTGTGAAGGCTACAGGCAATCCTTCAGGGTTTGCAACACCAACAGGCCGACTCATCAGGAAACTGTTTCCACCATGATATTGCGCCCAGAGGGCGGGACGTGCGCGATTCCAAAGCGGATTAGTAGAACTGTAATAACACCATCTTGTATCAAAGGGTCTGAGCGCGTAACGCCGCAGCATTGATGAATTGTACTGCTCCTGTGCGATCAATTTCTTGCGTGCTTTTTCAGGTTCGTACCCGGCTGCCTCATCAGTCAGTCCTGTCTTCATGGCTGCAAGTTCTTGATGCTTCACTGATGAGTCGAAATACATCTTCAGGCGACGTTCAAGAACGGCGCGGTCAATGTCAATCAATGCGCCGCCACGTTTTTCCATTAAGCCATTGCTTGGTGGCTCGCCGCACAACTCTGTCAGCTTTGCCCACTCAAGATACTGCGTGGCTACGTCTGAAGGGCGAAAAGAATAGCGGTTCTCTCGGGTTGGCCTTGCAATGTTGTACTGCGCGTCGAAGTCTTCGGCTTTGAGACTCTGCAAAAGGTCGTCACGTTTCGTTACCCCCCATAGCTCACGCGATTGCACCGTCGGCTGTGCGTTGCGCTCACGCTTGCGTGTGAGCAAGCCGATTGCCGTGCCGACGCGAATACCTTCGCGGTTGTAAGGCGTTGAAAAGATGCTTGGGTCAAGTTTGCCTTCCGGCGTCAATTTGCCCGTCTCGCGGCTGTCGCCGTTCAGCGAATCGAACCATAAACTATCGAACTCACACAGAAAGCGTTCACGCATCATGACGAAAGACGGGTCGCTCAAGTAAGAGAAATTTGAAATAAAGCAAACAATACCTGTGCCGGTCTTCTCAGCAACACGCCGTTCGGCAAGGCGAAAGAAGCGGACGTACAAATCATCCAGGTTAAATTTCTTGATGCTCCAATTCTTAATCAAGCCTTCTTTGTACGCATCAACGATACCGCCTTCTTCTTCTGTGCTGATTCCCGCAAAGGCATTATACGGGGGGTTGCCGATGACGACGAGGATGGGCTTTTCGCGTTTAACCTGTTCCGCCGCGTCGCGTTCTTCCTGCAAAGTGTGAAATGCGAAGGCGAGTTGCTTCTTCGGCTCTTTTAGCGGCTCCCATCCGGTCAGCGCATTCGTCAGATAAACGCCGACGCGCTCATTCGCTTGCAACACGCTGCCCTGCTGCTGCAACAACAAGCCAAGCTGCAAATGCGCGACGACGAACGGTGCGGGCAAAATCTCGAAGCCGAACACGCGCTCTTGCGCCGCCCGCTTCACCTCGTTAGCCGTCAGCGCATCGCCGCCTTGCTCATCTATCGTTCGCTTGATGCGCCGCAGGACTTCGACCAGAAATGCGCCCGTGCCGCAGCACGGGTCGAGCACATAAACCCGCTCGTCGGCCAAACCGTCTTCGATGCCAAGCTCAGAACGCAGCACGCTGTCTACACGCTCCACCATGTAGCGCACGATTTCATTAGGCGTGTACCAAACGCCGAGCTGCTTGCGTAACTCAGGGTCGAAGGCTTCGAGGAAAGGCTCATAGAAATACTGCACGGCATGCTCTTCTTCAAAGCGCGTGAAGAACTCGTCGCGGCGCACGCGGTTGAGCGTCTCTGCCGTCCAATCCAACACCTCTTCAAGCGCCAGCCCGCGCACATTCGACGGCGTGACAATCTGCTCGAACAGCGTGAGGATGACGGGAACGTGCAGAGAGTAAGCCGCCCTGCGCCAATCGAAACCCTCGCCTTTAGCTTCGCCCGATTTTGCCCACAGCACCCAGGCCGAAAAGATGCCGTAAAACAAGGTCTGCACCAGCGTTGAACGGAAGAAGACTTCGCCGCGCTCGCCTTCGAACTTGAGCTCTAACGCTTGCTCCATCGCTGCGCGCACAGCTTGCAGGGAAGGGAGTTCAGCGCGTTCGATGCGGGCTTTGGCATCGCGGGCATAGGAAGCGAGGAACCACGCGAGGTCTTTCGGGTCTTCGAGCGGCGCGGGGGTCAGCATCACGCGCTTGAGGTATTCGATGAAGGGCGCATCGTGTGCAGCGGCGAACGCCTGCGGATGATAGACGCCCTCCCAAAATTTTCGCTCGCTCGCCGCCAGTTGGTAGCTCTCCCCGAAGCGAAGCTCGCCTTGCTGGTCTTTCGTCACCAGCAGGAAATCGCGCAGGTTAGTGACCAACACTTGCCCGTAAGCGTTCAGATACCGCCGCACCTGTTTGCTTTGCGCGATGGCGCGAACTTCGTCTCTCGCACCTTTGACTTCGATGACACCGCGTTCGGGGGGATGACCCTCGAAGGCGGCAGGCTCACGCAAGACATCATCGCCGCCAAGCCGCTTGTGTTGCGGAGCGGTAAACAAACCGCCATCGGGCAAACCCGCGCCGCGATTACGCAGATTGATGATGGCGCGCACTCTCGGCTTGAGTGCCGCGCCGATAGTGTTGAAGAGATTGGCAAGCGCCGGATAGAACGATGTCTCTTTGACGTTTTCGCCCGTCGCCTTCGTACTCTGCAACTCGCGCAGATAATGTTCAAGAATCGGCATGGCAACCGTCTCCGCGTGATTCCTCTTTGGCGTCGCAAGGCAACGCGATGAAGATTGTGGAGTCGCTGAAGCGGCAACCCGGCAAAAATGCTATCGGCTATGATGAAGCAATCCGGCCAAGTCTCGATCTCTCTCCCCGTCAGCAGGGGTCGGAAGCGGCCTCACAGAACGATAAGCAATCCGCCTCACGGCCTCCGCAGCCATAGGTTGTTCGGCGGCCATTTCTTTAGGGTATGGCTTAGCCGTTATCATCACTAAGCGCCTTGATTATATGCTGTGCTAATCGCTCATTGATCTCACGATGTCGAGGCACTGGTTGAGAGACTTTCGTTTTGGGGTTCTGATACCAATCATGCTTGCTGCCATGACGAATAAATATACATCCCTTGCCTTCAATGACTTTTATCAAGTCTTTTCTTTTCACAGTATTTCAAGCTCAGCCACTCGCAGAACATGGGGAATTGTTCCACTACTCAATTCCTTATAAAGATCAACGAGATTCTCCTTTAGCTCGTCTTGAGTCTTTCCTTGTGTCCAATAGTCCGGGAATTCTTCAAGATAGCCTAGCCAAGCGTCTTCATCTTTCCAATATACATACTTTTGTTTAATCATCTTTTGCCTTCGTTCAAGATTACTATATCTTCGTTCGTCAGTTTATCGCTTTGCCGTTTTGCGTGTCACGCGGGAGCCGAACCTCCATTATGCAGCAATCTGGCCCAGACTGGTTCTTTGATGACTCGCCGGAATTGATGAAACGTTTCTTTCGGAGACCTCGGCACAACTCTCGCTTACT
>CAYXVU010000361.1:0-4047 GCA_964468725.1 uncultured Clostridia bacterium | reverse complement strand
GGTGCGGGTCAGGCAATCTCAGATTCTTCATTGATGCCCATGTGCGCGTCAACCGGCGCGGCAACAAGGGCGTGCACGCGGTTCTTCAAATTGTCAATGTCCTCTTTGCGCAAACCGGCAGTCTCAATCGTGTCGTGCAGATAGGCCGTGATCTTCGACGGAAACAGTTTCCAGTCGCCTTTGCGATTGAATTCGTACGAGCCGGTGATGCTCATCGGCACGATGGGATAGCCAAACTGTACGGCCATGCGAAAGACGCCATCTTTAAATTCGCCGACCCGACCATCGAGGGTGCGTGTGCCTTCGGCAAAGACGATCAGACTCACTCCGCTATCGAGCGTCGCTTTGGTCATCTTCACCATCTTTTTATAGTCGGCAGGCGTCGGGTCTTCGGGAACCGGCACGTTGCCGAACCGCTTCATCATCCACCCGTAAGCCGGAATCTTGAAATGCGACTCAAGCTCTAAGCCGCGCACGAACTGCGGAATCGCGGAATAGATCACGAAGGCATCGAACAGATTGATGTGATTGCAGACGAAGAGACTGGTGCGCTTACGGTCAAAACCGGGCGCATACTCGACGGCAAACTTCAATCCGGCGACGCGCAGGATATTGCGAAAGAGCCAGCGTTGCGGCTTATCATTTTTGCGCGGGTCAACGACGAGCGATAGCAAGACGAGCAGCGAACAGAGCGGGAAGAAGTGCAGACTGCTGACCAACCAAACGAAGATAGCGCGCACGCGGTAATAGGCTTTTTGAAAGAAGGTGAGCGCCTCCCATCGTTGCGAGGGGTGATTGTGAAACGAATTCTGATTCCGAATATCGGGTTTCATCGGCTTCATCAGGTTATCAAGAAAGACCAATCGCCAGGGAGCGCAGCGAAGCAGCAAAATTCTCCGGTGATAGGTTCTGTGCTCTCTGTCCTCTGTAGGTTCAATCGGATTTCCTCTTCACACCATCACATTCAGAGCTGAAGGTAGCACATCGAGCGATTGACAATGGACGGTCATCACTTCGCCGTCAATCATAATATCGGAGGGGACATCGAAATCGAGTTCGATGCGTTCGGCGCGACCCTGATAGATCAGGGGATGATGAATGTGCGTGCCGTCATAGCATTTGGGAAAATTGCGGATGAAGTCGAAGCGACCCGCCGACCAACGCACGATTTCGATCTTGCCATCGTCCGTTTCGGCATTGGGCGCAAGCATCATATTGCCGCCCGTGAATTTGCTGTTGTTAAAGATCAGGAGCGCCGTCTCCGGCGGGTTGGCTTCCGCCTTTCCATCTACGCGCATCGGAAAGACGCGCTTGTGAAATCGCGCTAAGGTCAGCACAACGGCCAGCCCATAGCTGGCTGCTCCCAATCGCTTGAAGCGGCGATTGGCCAACGTGCAGACATCGGCAACAAACCCGAAGCTCAAAATGTTGATGTAGTAGATTTCGCCCGCGCGGTGGCGCAAGCGAATCACATCGCACGGGCGCGAACGATTTTCGACGATGGCTTGCAGCGCATACTCTACGCCTTCGTCGGTGAAGTCGCGCAGAAACGAGTTGCCTGTCCCAAGCGGCAGAAATCCGAGCGTCGGTCGCTCCTGCTGCGGCGCATCCTGCATCTGCTGCCAGGCCTCCGGAAAGAGTCCGTTGACGATTTCGAAAGAGGTGCCATCGCCGCCGACCGCGATGAATTTGCGATAGCCATTTTGAAACGCATCGCGGGTAATCTCGGTTGCGTGACCGGCGCGCGTCGTCTCTGCCACTTCGAAAGCGACGCCAACGGCGCGCAGCCGCTCTAAGGTCGGAGCGAGCAGCTTCGCGCATTTGCCGAAACCGGCTGCCGGATTGACGACGGCAAGGAAGGCATCTTTCATAAGCGATTGTAAAGAATTCAGGAATACAGAATTCAAGAATTCAGAAGAAATACGGAAGGCGCATAGCGCCTGCTTCTCCATTCTGTATTCTTGAATTCTGACTTCTACTCTAAGTCTTGCAAAACAGCCTCGCGGTCAAAGCGCGCGCGAATCTCTTCGGCCAGCACATTGCGCTTGATCTTCATCGAAGCCGTGCGCGGAAACTCGCTGTCCCAAATCACATAGCCGCTGATGCGTTTGAAGTTGAGCAAACGATTGTTGCGACGATTGAGTTCAGCGCGCAAGCTCTCGTTCATCGGCTGTCCGTCTTCCAAATTTAAGACGATAACTAAGCGTTCGCCCATCATCGAACGCTGCGGCCAAATATAGTTGGCGGCAAAGACACAGAGTTCTTTCACCGGCAAGCCTTCGAAAACGCTTTCGATGTCTTCGGGGTAAACATTTTTTCCCTCTTCGGTGACGATCATGTTTTTCACCCGCCCGAAGAGTTGCAAGTGCCCCATCTCGTCAAAGCGTCCGAGGTCACCGGTCATCAACCAACCGTCCACTATCGTCTCTGCCGTTAAGTCCGGGTCATCCAGATAATGTGACATCACCGTTTTGCTGCGCACGGCGACTTGGCCGATGCCGTCAGCGTCGGGGTTGAGAATCTTAACTTCCATGCCGGGCAGCGGTTTGCCTACTGTGTCGGCGCGAAACGGGTTGAAGTCATTGAGGGTAATCGCTGTGCCCGCTTCCGTCAGTCCGTAGCCGTTGCCGACTTGCAATCCGAGGTCGTAAAAGAATTGCAAGGTTGCCGGATCGGTAAATGCGCCGCCCGTAAAGATGGCGCGCAACTCGCCGCCGAAGGCTTCGTGAACCTGCTTGAGCAATTTGCGGCTCAGTTTGAGGTTCGGACGTTTGCGCGTCAGCTTTTTATTGATGGCAAGCAGGCGATCAAAGACGAACCGTTTCACCTTCGGCAGCTCATCGAAGCGCGCGCGCAGCCCTTTTTCAAGGTTCTTCAAGATCATCGGGACGAGCGCGACATAGGTGATTTGGTAGCGCGGGAAAGCTTCGCGCACATATTCCGGTCGCAGGGTTCGCAGATGAACGACCGCCGCGCCGCAGGTAAATGGGCCGATGAACCCGACCATAAAATCAATTGCATGATTGGTCGGCAAGATGCTCAGATAGCGCACTCCCGGCCAGAACGGATAGAGCGAGGTGAGCGCCACGCATTGCTCCAGATAGTTATCATGCGTCAGCACGCAACCTTTCGGCCTGCCGCCCGTGCCGGATGAATAGACGATGCAGGCCATATCTTGACGCTCGCGCATCACGAACTCCGGTTCGGCCTGACCTTGCGCCTCTTCCCAACGCACTGCGCCGTGCAGGTCTGCTTTCGCCGGGGCTTCGGTAACGAGAACGCGGCGGGTCGGTAAATCTTTGAAGCCCTCTTCTTGCGCAATCAATCGCCAAAGATAGTATTCGACGATCAGAAATTCAGCTTTCGAATGCGTCAGCAAAGCGAGATGTTCGCGCGCCGAGAGTTTGTAATCGAGCGGTACGAGCACGCCGCCTCCATAAAAGATGGCATAAGCGGAGATCGGCCACTTCGATTGATTGGTGAGGATGATGGCGGCGCGCGTGCCGCCGCCCAATCCGTTGTCTTGCAAGTAGCGCGCAAGGGGCAGCGCGGCCTCTTTGAATTGGCGATAAGTGAGGCGGCAATTTTCGCGCTCGCGGTCGGCTTCGATCAGGCACGTTTCGAACGGCCAGCGTTCGGCGGCGTCTCGCAAGGCCGCGCCGAGACAAGAGTAGAGGGAGAGATCGAGCATCAGAGTCTCGCTTGAATGCGTTCGGCAAGGGTGCGAAAGTCGGTGACGCCCTGCACTTCGTAATCGGGCAGTTCGACGTTGAAGTGGTTTTCCAGTCGGCTTAATAATTCGAGGGCTTGCAGGCTATTGATGCCGAGCTTCTTGAAGAAGTCATCATCGGGCTTGAGGTCTTCGCGGGCGGCGTTGAAGTGGGTGGCCGCGAGGTTGAGAATTTCATCAAGCATCTGCTCTTGCGTCATCATCCTGATTACTCCGTTTTGTTAAGGGATCTTCAAGAAAGACGTAAGGGTACAGTGCACGGCGGCAAGTGTGCAAGGTAGAGATGAATGCCATATTGGGTAGAGCAAACCTGCAGG
>CAYXVU010000360.1:0-4072 GCA_964468725.1 uncultured Clostridia bacterium | reverse complement strand
ATATTCGCGCCTGGTCGCCGCTGAATTTGCAACGGTAGAGCCGTTGGCGATTGATGGTCGAGCAGAAGAAGATGGCTACGGCTGACCTGAAGCGTCTCGAATCAACACCAATACCGGAGCTTCAGGGAAGTTGATTTACAGTGTTCGCTCGCTGTGCAATCGCAACTGGCTGTAAGATTTTCTATTTGCCGAAAAGGAGAATTCATAAATGGATGAGAAATCACTGTTCTTAAAATTTTGGGAGAAAGAAGCTCCGGCCACACGAAAAGTCATCGCCCGCATTCCTGAAGACCAAGCGGACTATAAGCCGGAGCCGAAATCGCGTACCGCACGCGAAATCGCTTGGCTCATGGTGTTGGAAGAGAAATTGCTGGCTGACGGTTTAGTGCAGGGGAAGATTGAATGGGTTGAAATGCCTACGCCAGCAACTGTTAAAGAGATTCTTGATTTTTATGACCAACATCATGATGAGGCAACCAGGCAAATGAAAGAACTCGATCCTGCCGCGTGGGAGCAGACCGTCCCGTTCCTATTCGGCGGACAGGAGTGCATCCAAGCGACCGGGTACGGCTTCGCTTGGGAATTCCTCTTCGATCAAGTTCATCATCGCGGGCAGCTGTCAACCTATCTGCGTCCGATGGGCTCAACGGTGCCTTCGATCTACGGACCGAGCGCCGACGAGCCGATGTCATAATCAAGGGAGAGAAGACCGAAATCTGTCTCCAGTCACAATCACGTTCTGCCACTCGTCAACTTCGCCCTTCCAGCCCGGCGGAATCATCGTTGTGGAACTGTACTCGATGAGGATCGCCGGGCCTTTTATCTTCGCCCCAACCGGCAATTCATCGCGTTGGTAAATCGGCGTCTTTACAGTACGCTCGTTGACATAGACGGGCGCAAAATCAACGGGCTGCGCCTTACCGCTTGGGCTTGAGGCTGCGCGCCGCAAACGCGGTTTGTCCGTAATACCCATCGCTTTCACGCGCAACGAAACGATCTCTGTCGCACGCTGCGTGTCGGCATAGCCGTAACGCAGGTTGTGCGCTTGATGAAATGCCACAGCGAAGCGGGCATTCCACGCTACATCAATCTCAAATGATTGCCCGACATAACGCAGCGCGGCGAAGCGAGCCAAGCGGATGCGGTCTTTCGCAAAGCCTTCGGCCAGCAGGTCGCGCCGCGCCCCTTTCTCCAGTTCGGCAAAGATGCGTTCGACCGTGGGTGCATTGAGTTCACCGGTTTTCAACATGACGGTGCGCGAATAATCTTTCACCACATCGCCGAGCAAGACGCCCAATGCCGACAGCGTGCCGGGGGAACTCGGAACCAACACTTGCGGAATCCGCAACGCCTCCGCCAAATCGCAAACATGTAAACCGCCTGCGCCGCCAAAAGTCACCAGCGTGAACAATCGCGGGTCTTGTCCACGTTCGACGGACACCACCCGCAGAGCCCGTTCCATGTTGGCATTTGCGACGCGAATCACACCGAGCGCCGCTTGCTCCGTCGTAACCGGCTGTTGGTTAAACCGTGCCATCGCTTGCGCCAGTTGCCGAAGGTAAAAGCGTGCGCGTTCCCTATCTAACAGCATCTCACCACCGAGCTGACGATCACCGCCAACACGACCCAGTAACAGATTGTCTTCCGTTACCGTGACCTCTTCGCCCCGCCCGTATCAGGCAGGGCCGGGGTCTGCGCCTGCCGATTGAGGGCCAACACGCAACGCGCCCGCTTCGTCCAGATGTGCGATGGAGCCGCCGCCCGCGCCGACCGTGTGGATGTCAATGATCGGAACTGCCACAGGTAAACCGGCTACCAGAGCCTCATTTGTGGTGCGGGCTGCGCCGCGACAGAGAGCGACATCCGTAGAAGTGCCACCCATATCAAAGGTGATGATGTCGCGGATGCCCGCAAGCGCACACACCCGCAACGCGCCGACCACACCGCCCGCAGGCCCCGACAAAATCGCCCGCACCGGCTCGGCTGCCGCCGTCGCTGCCGATACTGAGCCGCCATTCGATTGCATCACGCGCAAATGGCTGTCCGTCGTCCGTCGTTGGTTGTCCATCGTTGGTCGTTGACGAAGAGCGGCGAGCGGCGATGGTGGTTCTTTTGACATAGCCCTTGCGGTTCGCGTCTTCCTATCGGTCTTCTGCACACGACCAACTGACTGCTGACCAACCGTCACGGTGAGCAATTCTTCCGCGAGTCGGTTGAGATAGCGCGACATGATCGGCACGAGATAGGCATTGATGACGACCGTCGAAGTGCGCTCGTACTCGCGGTATTCGGGAAGAATTCGGTGCGAGAGTGAAATGGGCAAACCGGTCGTTTCTAATGCTGCGGCAATGCGCTGTTCGTGTTCGGGGTTAGCAAATGAAAAGAGCAAACAGACAGCGACGGATTCGACCTTGCGGCGAGTGATCTCTTTGGCCAAGGTTTGGAGTTGATGGAGGTCGAGCGGCGTGAGCGCCGAACCGTCCGCAGCGATACGCTCGGTGATACCATAACGCAACTCGCTCGGCACTAGCGGCGCTGGTCGCGTCACCATGAAGTTATAAATCTCCGGGCGATGCTGTCGCCCGATTTCGATTACGTCTTCGAAACCGGCTGTGGTCACCAACGCTGTGCGCGCACCTTTGCGTTCCAGCAATGCATTGGTGGCGACGGTAGTACCGTGAACAATCTCGGCAAGCGCGTCATTTGTTTCGGCGAGGATGCGCTGCACGCCTGCGAGAATCGCCTCCGCAGGATTATGCGGAGTGGAGGGGAGTTTGAATGATGTGATGCGTGAGCTGCGTGCGACGACGAAATCAGTAAACGTGCCGCCGGTATCAATGCCGATTCTGAGGGATGCTGCCAACCGTTTTCCTTTCCGCTCTGCCTCGCAGATATTTTTGAACTTCGCCCGATGGCGAGCGTGACTGTATCACTGGCAATTTCAAAATATCAAAGCTAGGATGGAATTCGGAATGGTCATAGGCGTCAGAAAAAAAATTTGCTGCACATTTTTTCTTTGCGCAATGGGATTGGTCATACCGGCATTGGCGCAACAACCGCCCCGCGAGCAAGACGAGACGATCAAGCTCAAGACCGATCTGGTCACCCTCACGGCAGCGGTCACGGACGGCAGAGGCCGGGTCATCAAAAAACTCAAGGCAGCGGATTTCGAGGTGTACGAGGATGGCGCAAAGCAGAGCATCGAGTTGTTTGAACCGACCGAAGAACCATTCACCCTTCTGCTATTGCTCGATATTTCCGGCTCAACGCAGGACGACATCGAACTCATCAAACGGGCAGCGAAGGGCTTCCTCAAATCGCTTCGCAAAGATGACCGGATCGGCGTGATTGTCTTTAGCAAAGAGATTCAATTGATCGTGCGGCTGGATGACACGCGGGCGCAACTAGAAAACGCCATCGAACAAGTCGCATCTGCCGAAGGATTGATTGAGCAACGCTTCACCACGCAGACCGGCACATCGTTTTACGATGCTCTGCAATTCGCAGTCGATGATTCGCAATTCAAACGAGCAGAAGGCCGCAAGGCGCTTGTCTGCATGTCGGATGGTGTGGACTCGACCAGCCGCGCAACCTTTCGCGCGGTTGCGACCTCGGTCGAAAAGTCCGATGCCTCCGCTTACTTTCTTGCCATCAATACGCAGGAGGCTATGCTCGAAGGTCTGCTCAAACCGCGAACAGACCCCGGCTATATCAACTTCTCGCAGAGTCAGATTGAGCGGTTCTATGACGAATACGATTCCGGCTCGGCAGATCGCCATGTGCCACGCCACGACATCCCGCCGCTCGTCCGCCGCGAAATTGCGCAAGGGTTGTACGAGATCGCTGACCGCGATATGAAACAGTTGGTCGAGCGTATCGGCGGGCACGTTTACGCGGTCAGTGCGCTCACCGATTTGTCAGCCGTGTATGAACAGATTGCTGACAGTTTGCGTTCGCAATATCTGCTGGGCTATTACCCGAAAAACGACGCCCACGACGGTCGCTGGCGCAGCATCAAGGTTGAAGTGCGACGCACAGGGGCAACCGTCAAAGCGCGCTCCGGCTACTGGGC
>CAYXVU010000359.1:0-4100 GCA_964468725.1 uncultured Clostridia bacterium | reverse complement strand
AGGTAGCTCTGATCGGCAACGGTTGCCGAGGGCACGAGCCAGAGCTGCGGGTCGCGGCCTTCAATGGCAGGGCGCGAGTTGAGGGCTTGCCAGAGCGTGCGCAGAGGTGTGTCAGAGCCGACGAGTGAGCGCAGTCGGGCATAGTCACACGCTTCTGTGCGACTGAGAGTGAGGGAGTGGCTAACGGTGCGAGCCCTCATGGCTTGTGGCCTACCTTGTGGCCCGGTTTTTTCGAAACTTTTATATTTACAACCATATCTATCGCGCGTTGGTTGGCTGCAACTTGTAATAAATATGAAAATATGGACATCAATGGATACTGGCATGCGTGGCATTTTTGGGATGTACGAATCCCAAAAGCGAACGGTTGTTAGCAGCCACACGCATCCGCGCGAACGCCAAATCAAATCCTCCGCACAGTTACCTTATCCGATGGTCGTGGCACACGGTTTGGTTCATTGGAGCAAGAATTATGGGGTGAAGGATTATGCATATGGCTACGGCAATCATCGAAGACTCGGCGCCGCTCCGCACCTTGATCGCTGACGATCAGCCCGATGTGCTCGAAGCGTTGCGCCTGTTGCTCAAAGGCGAAGGTTATCAAACGGAAGTGGTAGACTCGCCCGCCCGCGCCTTGACAGCGCTCGCAACCAGCCAGTTTGATCTTGTGCTGGTTGATTTGAACTATTCGCGCGATACCACATCGGGGGCGGAAGGTCTCGATTTGCTCGCGCGCATTCACGCGCTTGATGGTACGCTGCCGATTGTGGCGATGACCGCCTGGGGCAACATTGAATTGGCAGTTGAAGCCATGCGGCGCGGGGCCAGCGATTTTGTGCTCAAACCTTGGGAGAATGCTCGGTTGCTGACAATGCTGCGAACTCAGATTGAGCGCAGCCGCGTCTTGCGTCAACAGGCGCAGGCAGCGAACGCGCAACAAGAACAGCGGCGCGCCTTGCTAGCACGCGAATTCGCCGAAGCCAGCGAGATTCAACAACACCTTCTCCCGCATTGCCTGGCGCAATTGGAGGGCTATGAAATCGCCGCCGCTTGGCGACCCGTGCGAACGGTGAGCGGCGATCTATTCGATGTCCTGCCCTTCACTCCGCAACAGGCCGCCCTCTGCATTGCCGATGCTTCCGGCAAAGGCGTGCCCGCCGCATTGTTAATGGCCAATGTGCAGGCAACGGTCAAAGCCTTCGCCGCGCTCGAAGTACCGCCGCAAAAGCTCTGCGAAAAGATCAACAGCGTGGTGTGCGGCAATCTGGCAGTCGGAAAATTTATCACCCTTTTTTACGGCGTGCTCGATGGTCAACAAAAGCAATTGACGTATACGAACGCCGGTCACAACGCCCCCATTTTGGTGCGCAGCGATGGAACGGTCTTGCGATTGACAGGCAAAGACGCAGTGCTCGGCATGTTTCCCGATTGGCCGTACACGCAAAGCACCATTTCGTTTGCGAGCGATGATCGGTTGCTGCTCTTCACGGACGGATTGACCGAATCGGTCAATGGTGCGGGCGAAGAGTTCGGCGAAGAGCGGCTGATCGAGTGGGTGACGCGCCATCGCCATCTGTCGGCGCAGGAGATTCAACAGCGCGTGCTCAGCGAAGTCGAAGCCTTCAGTGATGGCCACTTGCAAGACGATGCGACGCTGCTTGTTGTCGCTGTAGCCTAGCCAGTTTTCAGGAGCCGCGAAGGGCACGAATCAAGCGAATCGGCACGAAGGATTTGTGAGCCTTCAAGAAATTCGTATGCTTTGCGGCGCTGTTTCCGTTTTTGGCTATTGAGAGTCGCGTCCGGCGACAAAACCAGCAAGCCCGGAATATCATATCCTTGCGATCAGTGACGAAGGATACGCCGATGAGCCTGTTCGATATTTATTATGGTCAGCAAACTTGGGCGGACTATTTGCAAAGTTTGATGCAACTCAGCCCTGTGGATGAAGCGCCGCAACGTTCGACAGCTTTGCAATTCTTTGCGCCGACGGAGCAGCCTGCCGAGTCTATGAAAGTGCCGCTCAGCCCGCACGATTACCCCATCGCCTTAGAATCGGGACTCGGCGCGCTCGCCCTGCAAAGCGATGGCGACGCGGACGGGCCAACGCTTGATCTCGAACTGCGTCTGGATAAATTGGCGGGCGGCATGGATCAGTTGAACGCCGACTTCAATCTTCTGCTCGGCGACTTGATCTGGAAGTTGGAGATGCGCGAGAAGACGCTCGATCACGTCCTGCGCGAGATTCGGCTGGCCGAGTTCGAACGCGAAGCGCGCGCCTATCGCAGCCGCGCCGAACGCGCCTATCTCAATGGTTGGTATGCTGAAGCGCTCGCCGACTTTTTGGAGGCCGAGAAACGCAACTATCCCGATTTCGCCGTGCATCGCTCGACTGCTTCCATCTTTCTCTATCACCTGATTGACCTGCCGCGCGCTTTCGAATACTTCTGCAAGGCGGCCAAGTATGCGCGTCCGAGCGATTTGCGGCAGGCTGCCGAAGCACATTACTTCGCGGCCATCGTCTGCGTACTGGAAAGACGGTTGGATGCAGCCGCCGAGCAGTTGGAAGAGGCAACATCGCTTAATCCCAAGTTTTACGAAGCCTATTATCAACGCGCCTGTCTCTCCTCCTTGCGCGAAGACAGGGCAGGCGTCATCACCAGTCTGGAGATTGCCATCAAAGGCGACCCGCGTTATTACGAGCGCGCGAAGACCGACACGGCTTTCGCCGAGAGTCGCGCGCCGGTCGAAGACTTGTTGGCGCGACTGATGCAGCCGGTGCAGGAGAAATTGATCGCGGTCAAACACGATGTCGAAATTCAAGACGGCTATGTCATCGCCAAACCCGTAGAAGAACGCATCACCCGTGTCTTCCGCGACATCGAAGCGAAGATGGCCGAAGCAAAGACCTATCGCAGCGGTATCGAAACGCTGGACGCCCTCGCGCACATTCAACAACAACTGAAAAATCTTCAACACCTCTTTTATAAGCAGTATCAGATCGCCATCAACGATTACGTTCGCGTCTTGGCCTTTAGCCCTGACGGGCGGTGGCTGGCGGCGGGCTTTCTCAACGGCAGCATCAAAATCTGGGAAGTCTCATCCGGCATCAGCGTGCTGCATCTGCAAGGGCATCTGGCTGGCGTCAACTCGGTCGCCTTCAGCCCTAACAAAGTGTGGCTGGCTTCCGGCAGCCGCGATAAGACGATTCGCTTATGGAACGGCGAAACGGGACGCGAAATTCACACCATGCACGGGCACGCGGGCGATGTGCGGGCGGTCGCCTTCAGCCCTGATGGCGAGTGGCTGATTTCCGGCAGCCATGATCGCACCTTGCGCGTTTGGCGCGTGATAACCGGACGACAAGTGCAGATTCTCGGCGAGCATACGCACCACATCACCTCTGCGCTCTACAGTCCCGATGGTGATGTGATTGCGTCGGGCAGTCTCGATAAGACGATTCGCATCTGGGATGCAAAGTCAGGCAGCACAATTCGCATTCTGCGCGGTCACACCAAAGGCGTGCAATCGCTCGCCTTCAGCCCGGACGGCAAGTTGCTGGCGTCGGGCGGTGAAGATCGGCAGATCAAGCTTTGGGAAATGGCGACCGGTCGCGCCGTCGAAACGCTCGGCGGGTTTCATAACGATGTCTCTTCGATCACCTTCAGCCCCGATGGCAAATTGCTCGCTGCCGGTAGCCTCGGTCAAACTGTCAAAGTGTGGAAACTCTCCGGCGCTCAGGTCATCAAGACCTTGCGCCTCACCGAGATTAGTTACAACTCCGTCGCTTTCAGTCCTGAAGGTCAATGGCTGGCGCTCGGCAGTCGGGATTTGCAATTGTGGCTGAAGGTGCTGCTCACGGAGGAAGAGTATGCAACCGTTAAAGACGGCGAAGCCCGCGCCTTGATTGCCAAAGACGAAGCCGCCGCGCGCCGCGCCCTGTCTGAGTAAAAAACCTCGCCGCAAGCAGCGAGGCATTGCAGAGGAGCCGGATTATTCCTTTGAAACATCTTGGCGATGGCATTGAGCCGGTCGCCAAAATCGCTTATTCATCCCCGCCGCAAGCAGCGGGGCACTCTAAGCGAAATTAGTAGAAGGTTCTC
>CAYXVU010000358.1:0-4104 GCA_964468725.1 uncultured Clostridia bacterium | reverse complement strand
GGCGTTAGCGACGCCGATTATGACCGCCTGCGCGAGCAGCTTGCCGACATCACGCGCACCGCGCGGTTGCAGGCCAAGCAGGATGAAGGCGTTGCCGAATCTCTGGGGCTGTCGGCCAAAGAACAAGCTCTGCTGACGGAATACGAACTGCAGCGATTGAAAGAGAACCTCAAAGCCGGTTGCTCGTTCTACGCCATCGTCGCGGAATTCGAGATTGGCAATTTGGATACGCAGTATCGTGCGCTCACCGCCCGCTTAGAAAATCAGGGCGAACTCATCACCTCGTTACCGGAAACGGCCTCTGGCGAAACGCGCGTTGCCTTCAAACTGTTGCTGGCAACCCGACGCAAAGAAGTGGAGATTAAAAAGAGTGTCCGCCCAATCGTTGCCCGCATCACGCGGCTCGGACGCTTTAACTGGCGCAAAGCGGGCGAAGCCCTCTTCGTCGTCGGTCGCAAAGCGAAAAAAGAGACCCGGCCGCAAGCCGCAAAAGAGGCGTTGCCTGCTGTTGCCCTGCTGCCGACTATGGCGCAAGAAGCCTTGCAACCGCTCACGCCGAGCGTGCGGGTCGAACTCACGCAGATTGACGAGCTTTCGGGACTGGCGCATGAACTCGCCATCGAATCGCAGAAGTTGGCGGCATTGGCCGAGAACTTCTTGCAGGCTTCCGAGTTGGGGCCGAAGGAACGTTTCGATCTGAAGTTCGTCTCCCGACGCATCGAGCGGGAGTTTCTCGAACTCGAAGAACGCCTCGTCGAATTGCGCATGGTGTCGCTGGCGCAAACCTTCACGCGCGCTTCGCGGTTGGCGGGACGCTTGGCGCGCGAACTCGGAAAATCGGTGGTTGTCGAACTGGCGGGACGCGACACTCAACTCGACAAGATGATCGTAGATCGTTTGGCTGACCCCATCTACCACATCCTCCGCAACGCCATTGATCATGGCATCGAAACGCCCGAAACCCGCCGCTTGAAGGGCAAACGCGGGCGCGGCAAAATCCGCATCGAAGCCCGACTCGAAGGTACGCGCGCGGTCATTGCCATTTCGGATGACGGCAAGGGCATTGACCTCGAACAGGTGCGCCAACGCGCCATCGAAATCGGAGCCATCCGTCCCGACGCCGCGCTCAGCGAAGAAGAGACGTTGCACTTGATCTTTTATCCCGGCTTTTCGACTGCTATGGAGGTCTCACCCATCTCCGGGCGCGGCGTCGGATTGGATGCCGTCGAACGCAGTCTGCATGAACTCGGCGGTGAGATTCGCATCACCGCCGACCTCGACACCGGCGCGCGCTTTGAACTGCTTGTGCCAACCACTTTGGTGATGATTTCAGCCTTCATCGTCAAAGTCAGTTCATGGGTGTACGCCATCAATGTCGGTCAGATTTATGAATTGCTCTATGTCGCTTCGGATGCTGTTTGGGGGCGTGACGGCAAGCGCAGCGTGCAATGGCAAGGGCAGTTCGTTCCGCTTGTTGAGTTGCGCTATGTGCTCGGTCTCGGCGGCGCACGCCTGTTGCGCACGAGTGAGGCAGCGGCCTCAGCGATGCACAAAGGTGCAGCCGGTCAGGAGGTGGAGTCCGACGCTCAGAATCGTTTGCCGGTCTTCATCTGTCGGGCTTCGGGGCGCTACGTTGCCGTCGCCGTGGATGATTTCAGAGAGCAACGCGAGATCATCGTTAAATCGCTGGGCACGTTGGGGCGCAAGATCAGAGGCGTAACCGGCGCGGTTGATCTCGAAGACGGCACGGTGGCGCTCGTGTTGGATTTGCCCGCTTTGTTGCTCGCCCGCAGCATGCGATTGTGAGGGGCAGGATGGCAGACGATCATTCGGCATCATTGATTTATGAAGTGGCAGAGACGGAACCCGGCGACGCACCCGGCGATGGACTCTTTGCTCTGCTCTTTCACCATGGAGGCGAGACCTTTGCCATCAGCGTCGAACACACGGAAGGCGTAGTAGATTGCCCGCAGATCACGCCCTTGCCCAACGCGCCGGAGGGAGTCATCGGCGTAACCAGCGTGCGCGGCAAGATGACGGTGGTCGTTAATCTGAACCTTGATGGTCACTCCGTTCCGCCGCGACAACGGCTCATCCTGACCAAAGGCGAAGGGCAGATCGGTTTGCTGGCAGATCGCGTACAGGGCATCGTCGCTCTGCGCGTCGGGCGCAGCCAACGCAAATTGGCAGGCCGTTTGCGCGAATGGCTGGCTCGCAAACGAGCGGCTACGCGCTGGCCTGTGCTCTCAAACTGTTTGAGTGGTGAACATTTCTTTCCGCTCATTGATGTTGAACGCCTGCCGGAGATGTAAACAGATTTTCGAACCATAGGCCTACTCCAAGCCGCGCTGCAATCATTACTCGCCCGCATTCAAATGCATTAATGGTTTCGCTATCGGGTGGAGAGAAGAAATGCGCGTCGTTGACAAGCTCATACCGAGTTGTGAATGCAGGTGAGAAGGTTGAGCAGGAGAGAGTTGAGCGGCGGTCTCTGACCGCCAGCCTTGTGTGCGAGAACGGCGGTCAGAGACCGCCGCTCAACGAAGGTTTCTCGTCTGGTTTTGCGATTCGGTATCAAAGGCAACAAAGGTTTCTCGTCTGGTTTTGCGATTTGGCATCAAAGCTGGCGGTCAGATGCCGCCGCTCAACGAAGTCAGGCAGCCGCGTTTGCAGATCAACGAAGTCAGGCCGTAGCGTTTTCAGGCAAAGTTTGTTGCCCTGATGGCTCGACTCGCAAGCCGTGGGAGCAGTCAGAAAACGGTTGGTTTTTGCCTGTCAAATCGCAATTGTCAGCACCGCAGAGAACTTCTTGACAAAGGCTGACGGTGCAATAGAATTGGCGGGTCTTTTCACCGACGCACGTGCTTGGCCTTCAGAGTTCGATCATCAATTGTCGCTTCGCATACCGGAAGGGATTTGGTAGGCAGGGGACTCAACATCATAAGGCGCATAGACCGATAGATAAAAAAGGTTGGGTAGTTCATGGAAGATGGATTCGACAAGATGTTGAGGTGGTTAGGTAAAGACCGCGAACAGGCAGGGAAGAAGTATGAAGAGATTCGCCTGCGGTTGATAAAGTTCTTTGCGCGCCGGGGGTGTGCGACCCCCGAAGAGTTGGCCGATAAAACTTTTGATCGGGTGGCCGACAAAATCGAGCAGTTGGTAGAGGCCTATGTCGGCGATCCGGCGCTCTATTTTTATAGGGTCGCGCAGAATATCTATTTTGAGTACATCAAACGCAAAAGGCCGGAGCCGAAGCCGCTGCCGTTGGCGGATACCAGCGAAGAAAAAGAACAGCGTTTTGCCTGTCTCGATCACTGTTTGGAAGGGCTCGAAGATGAGCAGAAAGACTTCATTTTGCTCTATTATCAGGGCGAGAAGGGCTCGAAGATTGAGCATCGACGACAGATGGCCGAGCGCTTGAATGTGACGATTCAGACCCTCCGCATGCGGGCGCACCGCATCAAGGTGACTTTGCGAAAGTGTGTGAACGGTTGCTTAACCAAAGGCGAAGCCGCCTAAGTTCGGTTACGTTTTTTTACTCGATACCATACAGAGATGGAATGTACCGATGGAATACCAAAGCGAGGATGAAGCAGTCATCATGCGATACCTGCTTGGCGATCTGACGGAAGAAGAGCGCGTACAGGCAGAGAAGCGACTGATGACGGAAGATCAATTTTATGAACAGGTTTTGCTCGCCGAAGATGAACTGGTTGATGCCTATGTTGAAGACGAGTTATCAGCATCGGAGCGCGAGAAGTTCGAGCAGCACTTTTTAACGACGGCTGACGGGCGCGAGAAGGTTGAACTGGTTCGCGCCTTACGCCAACGCGCACAACAAGATATGCAACCCGCACTGAAAGCCAACCCTATCGAAGTTGCACCGCCCGTTTGGTGGCGTCGCGCAACCTCATCCCCTTATCTGAGAATGGCAGCCGGTTTGATCGTCTTGATCGGCGCAGGCTTGGGCATCTGGCGCAGCGTCTTCCATCAGTCGGATGTCGAGGAAGGGTTGAAGAATCTCAATCAAGCTTATGCGAAACGACAGATTGAATCACGCATTTCGGGGCTTGATTACAAGGTTTTTTCGCAAACTCGCGG
>CAYXVU010000357.1:1038-4115 GCA_964468725.1 uncultured Clostridia bacterium | reverse complement strand
AGGAAGAGCGAGAGGAGTCGGCGATAAAAAATGTAACTGCAAAGGGAAGAGGGGGGATTCCTCTTCCCTTTTATATTGGCATTTGGGGCTTCCCCACCAGCAAGGACAAGCGGTCGTCTACGGAGCAGAGTTGACCGAAGAAAAATCGAAAGCAAATGGGATGGATTTTCACCGATCCAGCAAGCGGATTCGTATTTATCCGTTCACTTGGTGTTCTATGCTGATCGAAAGCTGAATGGGTCATCAGTAGAGAAATCAGCCACCGCTGATTCTGTGCTTGACAAGCGGGACAACATTGGCATAAAAGGCATCCATAGGCGGAGAACCCCCCGCTTCACTCGGTGAAGAACGCGTTTCGTAAGATGCCCGTATCAACGATATAATTTTCAACGGATGAAATTATATCCAACGCCTCCGGAGTTGTTTTCATCTTTTGCACGAGATTGATGTTTCTCAAATCGAATGCTGACAGCAGCCCGCAGGCTCGGCGGCGGCTGCGCCAGTCATTCCGCTTTTATACGGAGTAATTGAAGTGGAAGACTTACACGAATCGTCGCACAAAAGAGTGCCGCTCAATCCTGATAAGAAGAGTCCTCGCGCTCAGGAGTTCGAATCCCGTTTGAGCGGGATGATTGTCGGACAAGAGCGTGCCGTGCGTCGCATATCGGGACTCTATCAAATCTATCTTGCTGGTATGCAAAACCCTGGCAGACCGATTGGCACGATGCTCTTCCTCGGCCCCACCGGCTCAGGAAAGACGCGCGTAGTCGAAGCTGCCGCTGAAGTCTTATTCAAAGACGTCAATGCTGTAGTGAAAATTGATTGTGCGGAGTTTCAGCATTCGCATGAAATCGCTAAGCTCATCGGGTCACCGCCCGGTTATCTTGGCCATCGCGAAACGTCGCCCATGCTGACGCAGGAAAATCTTGATCGCTATCACGAAGGCAATGAAGACAAATTGACCTTCGTCTTGTTCGACGAGATCGAAAAAGCGTCGGACGCGCTCTGGCAACTGCTGCTCGGCATTCTCGACAAAGCGACGCTGACGCTCGGCGATAATCGCCGTGTGGACTTCTCGCGCTGCATGATCTTTCTGACTTCGAATCTCGGCGCTAAAGAGATGAGCGAACTGATCACCGGCTCGATTGGCTTTGCTCCGGCACGCGGCAGGGGGCGGGTTGACGACGATGTGGATCAGAAGATTTATCGCACGGCGAGCGAAGCGGCGAAGCGCAAGTTCTCACCCGAATTCATGAACCGCATTGATAAAGTGGTCGTCTTTCGCTCGCTCAAAGAGCACCACCTCAAACAGATTCTCGACCTCGAGCTGGCGCAGGTGCAAACCCGCATTCTCAAAGGCACAAGCGAGAAGTTCATCTTCACTTGTACAGATGAAGCCAAACAATTCTTGCTCGATGAAGGCATTGACTTCAAATACGGCGCGCGCCACTTGAAACGCTCTATCGAACGCTTTCTCGTTTATCCGATTTCGAATCTGGTGGCGACCAATCAAGTGGCGACCGGCGATCTGGTGGTGATTGACCTCGATACTGCAACCGGCAAGCTTTCTTTTGCTAAGGAAGAAGGCGGCGCACTGATTCATCCCGATCACAAAAACAAGTTCTCCGACTTGCTCGATGACAGCGTCAACGAGCAAGCTGCCGCCGCCGAAGCCGGTGAAGGCGGGGTGACCGCGCCACTCAAAGCGCGCGAGAAATAACGCTTCGAATCATGCTTGGAACCCGAATCATCTGCCTTGGCCTGCGCGCCCGTAGACGATTCGGGTTTTCGCTTCTTTCCTCGTCTGCAACGGCGTGTTGAGGGACGGGCGAAGCGCACAAAAGGCTCGCTTTTCCTAAGAAAATCCCCAAAGCTGCGCAGGTTGACACTCTTTCTAGCCGTGTGCTACCTTTCCACGCTTAAATTTGGCTGCAAATACTTATTCGTGGGGTCAAGACTTTGCTTGCAATGAATGTGTTTGCCTTCGCGGAAGGCGGCGCACAAATTTTCCCAGACGGCTCGTTAGTTTTCGCCCTCATTCTTTTTCTCCTCTTCGTCTTCATTCTCAACCGCATTTTGTTCAGACCCATCGGACGAGTTCTCGATCAGCGCGAATCTCTGACCGATGGAGCACGCGCGGAAGCGCGCGCTGCGGTAGGCCAATACGGAGCGCGCCTCTCTGAGTACGAATCGGCCATCAAACAAGCGCGCACCGACGGCTATCGCAATCTCGAACAGGAACGCACCCTGCGCTTGGCAGAACGCCAGCAGGCTATTGAGGCGGCCAAACAAGAAGCGAGCGCGAGAATCGAAAGCGGGAAAGCGGAACTGGCAGAACAAACCGCAGCCGCACGCGCCGAGCTTCAATCCGAAGCCACGCGCCTTGCCGCGCACATCTCCAGCACCGTGTTGGGGCGCACCGTCGGAGGGGGAGCCGACTGATGATGATTCTGTTGATGAACCCGGCTCTGATGTTGGCAGCAGGTGGCGGCGGCGACAGCAACGACCTCTGGAAGATTATCAACTTTGTCGTCTTCGTCCTGATTTTTATCTACCTACTGCGCAATAAAATCGGCATTGGTAAAGTCTTTGATGCACGGGCAGCCGCCATCGTCAAAGACTTGGAACAGGCGCGCCGCGACAAACAGGAAGCCGAACAAAAACTCGCAGAGGTGCAAGCGCGGTTGAATCGGCTTGATGAAGAGGTCGCCGAAATTCGCCTCGAAACCGAACGCGAACGGCAGCGCGAAGCCGAGCGCATCGCGGCTTCGACAGCCGCCGACATTGAGAAGATCAAACAGACGGCGCAACGCGAAATGGACGGAGCGCTCAAAGCGGCACGCACCGAACTGCGCGCCTTCGTCGCCGAACACGCGGTGCAGTTGGCCGAAGCGACGATCAAGCGCGAACTCAAACCCGAAGATGAAAAGAAGATGATGGAGAAATATGTTGACGGTCTCAGCGAGGTGAAACGATGAGCGTACTAGCTGTTGCCCGACGCTATGCGGAAGCCATCGCCGATGTTGCTCTGGCGCACCAACAGGTCGAAAAGATCGAAGCCGAACTCGGCGGTTTTG
>CAYXVU010000357.1:0-1028 GCA_964468725.1 uncultured Clostridia bacterium | reverse complement strand
AAAGAGAACCGCGAACTGCACGATGTCTTCGCCAGTCCGGCGATTTCGCAGACCGATAAGGCTCGCTTGCTCGACGCGCTCATCGCACGCACGCAGGCAAGTGAGTGGACGGCGAACCTGTTGCGCGTGATGCTCCGCAATTATCGCTTGCACCACATCGAAACGGTGTGCGAACAGTTTCGCCAGCAGATCAACAATCGGCGCGGAGTGGTAGCGGCGGAGATTACAACCGCTGCACCAGCAAGCGCTGAGGATCAAGCGATCTTAGGCCGCAAACTGCAAGAGCTGACCGGCAAACAGGTGCAAGTGCGTTTTGTCACCGACGCCTCACTGATCGGCGGCGCTGTGGCGCGCGTCGGTTCGGTCATCTATGACGGCTCGATCAAAACGCAACTACAAGCCATCAAGAATAAAATGAAGGCGGAAGATGTCGCCGTGTAAGCATTCATCTGTTTTACGAAACCGGCTCCTGAAGCCAGCGACAAAGCCAATTGGAGAAAAGCAATAATGGAAGGAATCCGAGCAGACGAGATTAGTAAGATTATTCGCCAACAGATCGAAGGCTTTGACACCAGCGTCGAAGTCAGCGAAGTGGGAACGGTCATTCAAGCGGGCGACAGCATCGCCGAAATCTACGGCCTCGAAAAAGTCATGGCCGGTGAACTCCTCGAACTGCCCTACGACGTTGCGGGATTGGCGCTCAATCTCGAAGAAGACAAAGTCGGCGCGGTGCTGTTCGGCGATTTTCACAAGATCAAAGAGGGCGATGAGGTGCGCCGCACCAAACGCATCATGTCGGTGCCGGTTGGC
The DNA here is from genome assembly GCA_964468725.1 of uncultured Clostridia bacterium. GTDB lineage: Bacteria > Acidobacteriota > Blastocatellia > UBA7656 > UBA7656 > CAYXVU01. The sequence goes on along the minus strand of CAYXVU010000357.1, from coordinate 218 downwards.
GATGGGCTGATCGGTCGGGTGGTTGACCCGCTCGGTCGCCCGCTTGACGGTCGCGGCCCCATTGATGCCACCCAGTTCAACTCCATCGAAAAGATTGCGCCCGGCGTGATGGATCGTCAGCCGGTGCGCGAACCGATGTATACCGGATTGAAGGCCATTGATTCGATGGTCAACATCGGACGCGGTCAGCGCGAACTCATCATCGGCGACCGCCAGAC
>CAYXVU010000356.1:0-4153 GCA_964468725.1 uncultured Clostridia bacterium | reverse complement strand
CCTCATCCTCAGTCCCCTCATTGATCCTACTACTTTCTCTCCTTTTCCTTCCTTCATCCGGCGCATCTTTTCTCCCTCCCACTTTCTTGCCTGCTCACTTCCTTTGTTCGACAGTGTTCATAATCTGTTGATTGAGGTTCATCGGAGGAATAGTCCTTTCCTAATGCAGATTTGAAAAGAAAAGCCTACCCTCCCTCCTCATTTCTACCTACTTGCACCCCTGACCGACGATCTTTACTGGGTTCGGAGAACCAGCAAAGGCTTTTTGGCCAGCACGTCGAGCGTCGAAATCGCGCCGACGATGACTACCAGCACAATCGTTGCGAGGATGCCGGTGAAGTTCAACATCGGTGTGAAACTCCATTCCACATCGAAGACATACCGCGAACTCGCATAGGAGAGTCCAACTGCGGCCAGCGAACCGATGACGCCCGCAACCAGCCCTAATAGGCTGTATTCGGCCAGCAAAATGGTCAACAGCACTTTGCGTTTCGCGCCGAGCGTTTTGAGCACCGCCGCTTCATAGATGCGTTGGAATTTCGTCATGGCAATCGAGCCGATCAGAATCAACGCGCCGCTCAGAAAGACAAAACCGCCGACAAACGAAATCGCTAGGGTCACGTTGTCAATGATGCGTTTGACGTTGGCCACAATGTCGGTCACGTCAATGAGCGAGATATTCGGATACTGGTCGAGCAAGACGCGTTGAAACTGCGAGCGCGCGGCCTCTTCCGTCGGCCCGTTCAGCGTGCCGATCATCATCTGCGGCGCATTGTCTAACGCGCCCGGGCGAAACAAGATCATGAATCCGGTGCGCGAATTGCGCCAATCCACATAGCGTATGCTGCTCACCGTCGCCGTCACTTTGCGACCCTGAATGTCGAAGGTGATGGCGCTGCCGAGATCCAATCCCGCCAGCCCGCGCATGCTCTCTTCGATAGAGATTTCCGGCGCTGACGAGGGTTCGCTGTTCCAGAACTCGCCTGCAATCACCCGTTCGTTGTCGTCGAGGTTCGGGCGATAGGTCACCACATATTCGCGTCCGAGTCGCCCGCGGTCGCGGCGCATCTCTTGTTGATCGAAATCAACCTCTTTGTCATTGATTGCCACGATGCGCGCGCGGATCGTCGGAATCAATTGAATCTCTTCGCCAGTCTCGCGTTTGATAAGTTCACTCAGCCCTTGCTCTTGATCGCGCTGCACATCAATCAAAAAGAAGTTGGGCAGTTTGCCGCGCCTGCCAAAATCGAATTCGTTCATCAGATTCGATTGAATTGAGCGCGTTGCGATGATTAAAAAGACGCCAAGTCCGACAACCGTCACCACGACGCGGGTCTGATTGCCGGGGCGATAGAGGCTCGTAATCGCTTGTTTGAGCGCAAAGGAAGTGACACCGCGCACCCGTCGCACCAACCAGATCAACAATCCTGCCGCCAGTTGCAACAATCCTGCGGTGACCGCCAAACCGGCCAGAAAGATCGAGCCGACTTTGAGCGAACCGGCTTGCCACGAAACGACCAACAGCACGCCGATGATGACCAGCCCACCGATCCCCCAGCGCACATAGTCAATCCTCCGACCCGGCACGGTTTCGTCATCACGCAGCAAGACATTGGGCTTGATATTGCGAACCCGTAGCAGCGGCAACACCGAAAAGAGGATGCAAATCAGCATGCCGACGCCGAGACCTTGCGAAATCGCTCGCCAATCGAGGGTGTATTCAAGGTTGGGAGGCAAACTGTCGGCGAAATAATACGCGGTCACCATCAAGGTGATCTTTGCCATCAAGACGCCAAGCAGACTGCCCGCCAATCCGAGCGTCAAAATTTGCACCAAATAGACCGCTGTGATTCTCCCGCCCGTGCCGCCCAAACATTTCAACACCGCAATGGACTTTTTCTTTTGCTCAATGAAGACGCGTGTGACGTTCGATATGCCTAACCCGCCGAGCACGAGGATAATCAGCCCGGTGAGCGAGAGATAGTTCTCCGCGCGCGCGATTTGGTCGTTGAGATTCTCTTGCGAATCTTTGTAGGAGCGAATGTTGACCAGATGGTTTTTCAGTTCGGCGCGCAGCAACTTGGTGAGCGTTTCCATCTGCCCGTCGGGAGTGGCGAGCAGAATTTTTCGCCGCGCGCGGCTGCCGAAACCGGTCAATCCTGCGCCTTCCAGAGCCTCTCTTTCGATGAAGACGCGCGGCCCCAGTCGAAAGCCGCCGGTTCCGCCCGGCTCCTGTATGAGAACGGCGCGAATTTCGAAATCTTTCGTGCCGATTTTGATGCGATCCCCGACCTGCAATTGCAAACGATCCAGCAGTTGTTGAGTGACGACCGCGCCGTGATTGGCAATCAAGGTGTGGTCGAAGGCCTGATCGTTTGCCAGTTTGATTTCGCCATAGAGCGGAAAAGGCGCTTCGATGCCTTTCAGTTCGATCATCATCGCGCCCTCTTTCGCTTCATCGGCAGGGCGCGCCATGGTTGCCGATTCGATGGTTTCGACGCGCGCCGTGACCAGCCCGGACTTCGCAATTTGATTGATGATGGCCAACGTATCATCAGCCCAGGGGCGATTGGAATCCACCATCACATCAGCCGTCAGCAAGGCGCGCGCTTCCCCTGCGACCGCACGATTGACGTTTTGCGTAATCGAGCGCAGCGCAACAATGGCGCACACGCCGATGGCGATGCAGAGAAAGAAGAAGAGCAGGCGTTGCCACGATGACCGCAGTTCGCGAACCGCCATTTGCAATACAAATTTCATAGCCGGGATTCCTCCATCTCGCGGTCTTCCAGCTCTGCCGCCGCTTCGGCTGCGCTGTCGCCGATCACCCGCCCGTCTTTCAGAGAGATTCTGCGGTCGGCTTGCGCCGCCAGGTCGTGATCGTGAGTCACCAACACAAGAGTTGTCTTGCGCCGCCGATTGATATCAACCATCAGATCGAAAACGTGTCTGCCGTTGTGCGAATCGAGATTGCCGGTCGGCTCGTCGGCCAACAGAATCGTCGGATCGTTTGAAAACGCGCGGGCGATGGCGACGCGCTGTTTTTCGCCGCCCGAAAGTTGCGAAGGGTAATGGTGCGCCCGCGCTTCGAGATCAACGTCGGCAAGCAGATGGCGCGCGCGTTCTTTCGCATCCTTGACACCGGCAATCTCCATCGGAACAAGCACGTTCTCAAAGGCCGTAAGCGAAGGGATGAGATGAAACGATTGAAAGATGAAGCCGAGTTTTTGGCCGCGCAGTTGAGCCAACTCATCTTCGCCCATTTTGGTGATGTTCGCGCCGTCAATCAGAATCTCGCCCGAAGTCGGCGCGTCGAGTCCGGCGATCAGTCCCAGCAAAGTGGATTTGCCGCTCCCCGACGCGCCGACTATCGAAACGAATTGGCCATCGGGTATTATCAAATCGAGCGCGTGTAGAATCGTCAGCATCTCAGAACCGGAAGGGACAGTCTTGGAAACTTTACGCAATTCAATCATGAGAATCTTTCTACTCGGTTTGGTTGTCATCGGCGCGTTGACGTTCGCCGCCTGTAAAGATGAAGCGGCCAGTCAACCTTCTACGGCTGCCAGTGCGCCGCCCGCTGTGTCTCCGACCCCGGCTAAGAGTGTAGCGAAGATCGTAGCATTCGGCGATAGCCTGACTGCCGGTTTCGGATTGCCGGAATCGCAAAGTTACCCGGCTTTGTTGCAGAAGAGACTGAACGAAGCCGGTTATGCATACGACGTGGTCAACGCGGGAGTTTCCGGTGACACCTCAGCGGGCGGGCTGCGGCGCATTGATTGGGCATTGGAAGGGGATGTAAAGGTGGTCGTTCTTGAACTCGGAGCCAACGATATTCTGCGCTTTCAATCCATCGCCGAGATGAAGAAGAACCTCGCGGCCATCATAGAACGCGCGCAAGCCAAAGGCGCGAAAGTCCTGCTGGCCGGGATGGAAGCGCCCACCAACTCCGGCCCCGATTATCAGCGCGAAGCCCACAACGCCTTCGTCGAACTGGCCAAGCAATACAAAGCCGCCTTGATTCCCTTCTTCTTGCAAGACGTAGCCGGAATCGAATCGCTCAATCAACGCGACGGCATCCACCCCAACGCCGAGGGCACAAAGATTGTCACCGAAACCGTTTATAAACACCTCGTGCCGCTGATCGAGAAGT
>CAYXVU010000355.1:0-4164 GCA_964468725.1 uncultured Clostridia bacterium | reverse complement strand
GCTCATCTGAAAGGGCTTCGGCGCGACGCGTGCAGACGTTGTGCGCATCTGCACGGAGGTAACGGCGGCGGCTTCCGTGCCCTCTTCGTTCACTTCAGCAAAGGCTTTGTGCTTGACCTGACTGATGAAGGCCTGCGTGGGCGGTTTGACCATCGCCGAGAAGTCGGCGTTATCGGTAAAGGCGATGCCCATGCCCAATTGATCGAGCACATCGTTGAGCGAAACCTCATATTCGACCTTGAATCGCGGCAGGGTGATGCGGCCTTTGTTCTCAACAAAGCTGCTCATCCACCTCTCCCAATTCTCCGGGTTTAGCGATTGCTGAAAGGCTGCCAAGGTACGGCCTTCCTTCGGCAAAAAGATATACATCATGGTCTGGCGATCACCATAGGGCAGTGCGATGGCTTGAAACTGCTCGGTTTCAAAGTAAGAGAACTCTCCCGACTGCGTCATCATCGGGTGTTGTTTTCTGACGCCGCCGAGCAGGTGAAAGGGCATGTCTGTGGTTTGCGCCGGGTCGAATTTATTCGTCCACATGCCTTTGAAGTAAATCGCGTTGATCAAAAAGAGAAGCGTGTCGGCGCTGATCTGGTCAACGATCTTGTCAATCTTCCCTTTGGTCTTCTGCTTAACCCACGAGTTGATGGTCGCGGACGAACGCGGGTCGTGAAAATTCAGGGTAGCGACTTCAGCTTTGAAGAACTCTTTGTTGCGCGCGATGAAATCGGGTTGAAAGGCGACGCCTTGATTCGCCCACAGCGAGTTGGCAATTTCGAGCTTCACTTTACGGTCGAGGTTTTCGAGCGCAGTCTTCAACTGCGCGTTTGCGGCGTTGATCTCTGCCAAGGTCAGACCTTGCAGTTCAAGGGCGCGTTGCATCGCTCGTTGGGTTTCGCCTTGTGCGCCGTTGTAGGTCATGGTCAGCGCAAAGGCGATGCTTGCAGGCGAAAGGAAGAGATTCTTTTCGCCGTTCGCTTTCGTCAATTGGGAATAGAGCCGCAGACCGAAGCGCGTATTTGACGCCACCAACCGGCCATCAGATTGTGAAGCATTCATCCCATTCACCTCGACGGCCTTCTCCTCATTTGGCAACGAATCGGGAGGCAGCGATTTGGCAGACGGATGGTCGCCTTTGGCAAATGCGGGCAACAGCGCAATCGCTGCGCTGACGATGGCCACAACGATGACCAAGATGATGAAGAAGAGATTTTTCATTTTCACAGCAACTCCTTCGTTTGTGACGATGCAGCGCCGAGCCGCGTTGCTTGAACCGATGCGACAGTTGTTCAGCGTTTCTGCCGCAATTCGGTAATCAGCTTTTGATAAGCCGACTCGGCACGCAAGCTTTCGAAATCGGCGCTCTTCTCAAGCTGTTCAACGCCCGCGAAGCCCTTCTGTATGGCTTTTTTCAATGCCTCAAGAGCTTTCTTCTTTTCGCCCGTCAGCGCATAGGCGCGCGCGAGTTGATAAAAGACTCGAAAGTCGTTCGGCATGATCTGCGTTTCGACATTCAGATGAGATACTGCCAATTCATAGCGTTTGGTTTGAAAGAGCACCATGGTCAATTCGAAGGAGTAGGCCAGGTATTGATTGAAAGCGCGGCGGGCGAGCGCCCGCTCCGGCGTATTCTCTTTGGCCTCTGACTTCTGTCGCAGATCATTGAGCGCGTTGCGTAAGTCGCCGATCCGCAAGGCGCGTTCATCCGCCGCGTTCAGTTCGCTGCCCGGCACGGTGGCAGCGCGGTTGAATGACTCGGGCGATTGCGATGGCGTCGGAGCATCCAAATCGCGGGAGGCGGCAACCTCCTCTGGCCTGCGCAGTTGAGCGCGCAGTTGATAGATATAAGAGAGACGTTTCTTCTGCTCCGCCTGCATGTCGCGGTCTCGTTTGATTGCCTGTTTGACCTCTTTCGCCTCTTGCAACTCGGCAATGCGTTTTTCGAACTCACCCACCTCACGCAAGGTTTTGAAATCCTGCGCCAACAGTCTGTAAGCGGCAAGGGCTTGATAGCCGTTGCCCGCAGCTTCGAGGTTGCGCACTTGTTCGCGGCGTTGAGCGAGCATCGCGTCAATCAATGCCGCATCGCGCGGGCGACGATTCGCTTGCATCGCTTGCAAAGTCAGCCATTCGATGGCCGTCTCCATCAAGGCAGGTGCAGCCCAATCATGCCCCCCTTCGAATATATCCAGGCGATGAGTGATACCGGCCTTTTCGAGCGCCTCATCGAGTTCGTGCATTTCGGGATAGTTGAAATCTTCCGTACCGACAGTTGCGAAAACGATAAACGGCGTCGTGCGTGACGGCACAATCTGCGAGGGAAACCCTGCGCCGCAGGCAACGACTCCGGCTACCACTCCCGCAAACAGATGGCCGACGCCGAAGGCAACCCGCGCACCGCCGGAGAAGCCGGAGAGATAAACTTGCTTCTCATCTATCGCTAACCGCGCGCTGACATCGAGCAGAAAGGTGCGGGCGATCTCTGTGAGCAGAATGTTCGCGCCATTTCTTGAATTGTTCGACCCGGCGACAATGTAACCATATTTTTCCGCCGCTGCGCGATAGCGTTCGACCGGCAAATGCCCGCGCGCTGCCGGGTCAAAGCAATAAATGATCGGCCATTTTTTACTCGGCTCATACTGGGAAGGAATATAGAGCGCATAGCTTTGCGTCGCATCCGCTTTACAGACGACTTTGTTGATGATCTGTCCGGCGACAAGCTCTTGCGCGCGCGCGCCAGCCGGATTGGTAAAGGGGATGAGAGCAAGGAGCGCGATGACGAACAGCGTAGGGGTGAGTTGCATCCTCATAACTATCGGCCTCTAGCTTTCTATTTTACCTCCATGCATAGAAGTTTCGTCCAATCCATGCGTTCTCTTTGCGAATCCGCGCAACCGTCTGCGAATCGGCAACAAAGGGCAGCAGCGGCGCAGAAGGCAAGGTCAGATGATGGCTGTCGGTAAACGGAGTTTCATGCAGTTTCAAGTTGTAAGCCAGAATCAGCAGGGTTTCCAGATTCACGACATCTTGGATATTGTAGGCCAACAGGGTTTCGAGCGCCTTCACATTGCCCGTGCGTTGATATTCGCGCCACAGCAACACCGCGAAAAAGCCATCCACGCCATCGAGTTGACCGCGATCAATCCCCAAGCGTTTTTCACAAGCCTTCAGGCCGCCTTTGAAACCCAAGCTCTTGAGGACATAGCGCAAATCAATATGGGCTTGAGGAAATTCGATCCCAAAATAGGCTTCCATAAAGGGCAGATCGAAACATTTACCATTGAAGGTGACTAACAACGAATAGCGCCGAATGTCCTCTACAAAGTCATCGAGGTTGTGCCCGTTGACATACCACGAAATCGTTTTGCCATCATAGAGTGCGATGGTGGTAATCACATCGCCAAACCCCAGCCCGGTCGTTTCGATATCTAAATAGGCAACCGCGTCGCTGAAGTCAGGAAACAATCGCCAGTTTTGATTGTCCGGCAAGAGGCGATTGAAATACTCCAGATCGCGCTCGTCGAGGCGCTCGAAAGACTCTTGTATATATTGGGTGATGGTGTTGGTGTTGACGCGCGGCAATTTGAGAGGCGTAGAATCAAGCGCATCCTGCCAACAACGCACGCCGGAATCCCACAAAGATTGTTCTTTGTTCACCCCGATTCCCGGTATATGACAAAACGTATTTTTCAACATGAGAAGGAAAGCCTTAATTCATTTGTTTGCTCGCGGTGCGTTAGGGAAACCAAGGTCATCAGGTCGTCATTCTTCATCCAGACAACCGCACGGCAGCCCAAGAATCAGCATTACACCTTCAGGCTGCCGACAGCAGTCATTTCAAACCTCAAGTGCAAAATAAAACCACGAAGCGCACAAAAAGTAAAATCGAGCCGTACGACTCGCGCCCTTTGCTCCGGGCAGCCTCCCTCGATAAAGATAGTAATCGCGCGCGACGGCGAAGCAACTGCTCTGTCTCTGCGCTCTCTGCACCTCTGCGGTACAGCGGTTTTCGGTTGCAACCAAACATTGATGAATGTTGAAGGGCCGATACAGAAGCGTGTAGCGCGTTATAATCAACGCGCTACACGCTTGCGGGCAGGCTCTGACAGTTCCTTCCTCCCAATAGCCTTCCGTCCCCCTCCGTCACGACTGCTTCACCGTGTGCGT
>CAYXVU010000354.1:0-4165 GCA_964468725.1 uncultured Clostridia bacterium | reverse complement strand
TTGCGCCCGCTCCCGCAGAGGAGACGCTATGAAGCCGGAAGGAACGCGCTTGCTCACGCGGTCGGAGGTTGCCGAATTGCTTGGCATCGAAGAGTGCATGGCGGCTGTTGAACAAGCTTTCCAACTCTATGCAGAAGGCAAGACAACAGCGCCCGGCATCCTCGGCATACACGCGCCCGACGGCGGCTTTCATATTAAAGCCGGACTATTGGATTTGGGGCGCTCTTACTTTGTGGCGAAGGTGAACGCGAACTTCCCGCAAAATCGCCAGCGTTTCGGGCTGCCGCTGATTCAAGGCGTCATCGTGCTCTGCGATGCGGAGAACGGTTACCCGCTGGCGCTGATGGATTCAATGGAGATTACGATTCTGCGAACCGGCGCGGCAACGGGCGTCGCGGCAAAGTATCTGGCGCGGTCGGACGCACAGGTTACGACGATCTGCGGTTGTGGCAATCAAGGGCGCATTTCACTGCGTGCATTGGCGCGAGTTCGGGCGATCACCCGCGCCTATGTCTTTGATGTTGATGAGAGTCGCGCCCAACAGTTCGCCGATGAGTTAGCCAACGAGCTAGGCATTCATATTGAAGCTGTCCGTGACGTAGTCGCAGCCGTGAGCGCCAGCCACATCTGCGTCACCTGCACGCCATCGAAACGCTTCATTCTTCCCTGTGAAGCCGTCGCGCCGGGAACCTTTGTCGCAGGCGTTGGGGCTGACAATGAAGAGAAGCAAGAGCTAGACCCGCAACTATTGGCCGCCAACACCGTGGTTGTTGATGTGCTGGAACAGTGCGCGACCATCGGCGACCTGCATCACGCATTGGAGCAAGAGATGATGCGCCGGTCGGATGTCTATGCGGAGCTTGGCGAAGTGATCGCCGGTAAGAAGGCAGGTCGCACGCGCGATGACGAAATCATCATCTTCGATAGCACCGGCATGGCATTGCAAGACGCGGCGGCGGCAGCCCTTGTCTATGAGCGCGCGCTCGATGCCGGAGTGGGCACGATTGTTCGCCTCGCAGATTGACAGGGTTTCGATTCAGATTTCCGGGTCGGAGGCAGTAGCCTCTGATCCGCCCTTTTCCGCGCCGCGCAGGAGGCGCGTTTCGTCTACGTAAAATGACCGCCTGCCGGTGATGCCGAACTTCTCCGGCGTTGCCGTTGCCGTAAAGCCGCCGGGAGTGGTTCGCACTTCGAGTTTGTAGCCGGTCAGCTTGCCGCGCGACGGGTTGTTCAGCATGCCCTGCTCAATCAGTTGATCGAGGGTTGCATACTGTCCGCCGCTCATTGCCGCATAAGCCGTCTCTGCCGAAATGATGGAACGCAGTCGCGCCATCGCCGCCGTCTCGTTGGCGACAATGACTTGCGGCGCTTGACCGGGCGTCGGTTGCGCGGGCTTCATCACCATTTCGCAGCCTGCTGTCAGCGTACTCAACCAAATCGTCAACGTGACGATCAAACCTCTTCGAATCGTGTTTCGCTTCATCACTCTGGCCTTTCAAGGAAAGGGAAGGAAGGCATGGGAGCAAAGGATGTATGCCAATCTATCGCCGTCAATTCGCGGCCATCGTATGGTGAAAGCAGTTTACGGGCAAGAGTTGTTTTGCGGTGTGACCATTGACGAATGGCAAAGTATCCCAAGTGATGCGAGCAGAAAGCGAAGTGAAAACGAATCATAAACGCTCGGCTCTCTCTTTTCCCTTATCACTCACCCTTCCGCATCTCCGATAGCTTGGTACTCGTCGCAGGTCGCGTCTCCCGCCTTTGCTTTGCTTTCCGGGACGCTGATATAGTCGTTGCGCCAACGGGTCAGGCAGTCGCTTTTGACCGCATCATGGGGACGTCAGCGATGCTCATCAACTTACTCTTTGTCGTCATTGCCTATCTGCTGGGCGCGATTCCGTTCGGTTATCTGCTGGTCAAATATGTCTTCACTGGCGGTGAAGACATTCGCGCGGTTGGCTCCGGTGGCACGGGCGCAACCAACGTCACGCGTCGAGCCGGATGGAAAGCCGGGGTGATGACCTACCTGCTCGATGTTGCCAAAGGCATAGCAGCAGTTTGGTTGATCGAGCGCGTTGCCAGCCCCTCGTATCTGTGGATTGGCGCAGCAGCGCTTGCCGTCATCATCGGACACATCTTCCCGATCTTTTTGCAGTTTCACGGCGGCAAAGGGGTGGCGACCGGATTCGGCGTGTTTCTCATACTAGCGCCCTATGCCGCGTTGGCGGCACTCAGCCTGTTTATCGTCGTCGTCATTTTGACCCGCTACATTTCGCTCGGCTCGATCCTTGCGGCGCTCGCCATGCCGCTCTTTACTGGCTTACTGTATGGCTGGTTATGGCCTGACCGCGCAGGGGGAAATCTGTGGCCGATGGTGGGTACAACGGCGATGGCCGGAGCCTTGATCGTCGCCAAACATCACGAAAATCTGCGGCGCTTACGCACAGGCACGGAGAGTAAGATAGGGGCGCGGGTTGGCGCTGCGGACACACTGGCTAGCGGAGGCGAAAAGCCATGAGCGCAGCAAACGCCAACAAGCAGATTGCCGTCATCGGCGCAGGCAGTTGGGGAACGGCGTTAGCGATGGTCGCCGCGCGCAATCAGCATGCGGTGCACATCTGGGCGCGCGAAGCTCAGGTCGTGCGCTCGATTAACGAACAACGTCGCAATGCGCTCTATCTGGCGGATTTCGAGTTGCCGGAAAATATCGCGGCTACCCATTCAATTGCCGAAGCCCTGTCTGATGCGGACTTCGTGATGCTTGTCGTGCCCTCCCATGCCATGCGCGAGACGGTCGCACAATTGCGCGGACACCTGCGCCCCCAAACGGTATTGGTGAGTGCGGCCAAAGGCGTTGAGAATGGCTCCTTGATGCGCATGTCGGAAGTCATTAGCGATGAGTTTGCGAACGATTTTCCGCCGCGCATCGTTACTCTTTCGGGGCCAAGTTTCGCGCGCGAGACGGCCAAAGGTGATCCGACGGCCATCGTCGCTGCCAGCCTCGACAATCGTGCCAGCGAAGTGGTGCAACGCGAACTCAGTTGCGCCAGCTTTCGCATTTACACGAATGAAGATGTTGTGGGCGTCGAACTCGGCGGCGCGGTGAAGAACATCGTAGCCATCGCCGCTGGTGTGGTACGCGGCATGGGATTAGGGCACAACTCTGTGGCGGCCATCATCACGCGCGGGCTGGCAGAGATTGCGCGCTTCGCCGTTCGGCAGGGAGCGCGCGCCGAAACGATGGCCGGGCTTGCCGGACTTGGCGATTTGGTGCTGACCTGTACGGGGGAATTGTCGCGCAATCGGCACGTCGGCATTGAACTCGGACGCGGGCGGCGGCTCGACGAGATTCTCGCAGAGATGCACGAAGTCGCCGAAGGCGTGAAGACGACGCAAGCGATCTATGAACTCAGCCGCAAACTGCGAGTGGATATGCCGATCACCGAAAGCGTGTATGCGCTGCTTTATGAAGATAAACCGGCGCGCGAAGCGGTCAGCGAATTGATGGCGCGTCCATTGAAAACTGAGTGAGCCAGCCATGCGTAAGAGGGAAAAGAAAAGGCTTGCTTCTCGCGCTCATTACTTTTAGTCATGTGTGGTTAGGATTCCAGAAAGGAGAACGCACTGATGTCGAACTATCCGCCAAACAATCCGGGTGGCTATCCGCCAACCCCGCCTGCCGGTGGCCCAATGTATCCGGGCAACCCGAACCAACCGCCCTATCCGCCACACGGCATGCAGACACAACCCTTTCCTCCTGACCCCAATCAACAACCGCCGAAAAAGGGCAGCAAAGTTGTCGTCTGGAGCCTTGTCGGTTGCGGCACGTTGATTGTCTTAATCACCATCGGCGCTGCGGTCGCGTTTTACTGGGTCGGTAACAAGATGAAGCAAGCCGGGATTGACCCGGAGTTGATGGAGAAGAATCCCGAACTCGCCGCCGCGAAAATCTTCGTTGCCATGAATCCCGACTTAGAGATGGTTTCGGTTGACGAAGCCAAGAAGACGATCACGGTGAAGAACAAAAAAGACGGCAAAGTCGTCACCGTAAGTCTCAAAGACGCCGCCGATGGAAAGATTGATTTTGAAGGGCCGGGGGGCGAAAAGGGGACGATTCGTACGAAAGGCGACGGCACGACCGGCGGCCTCGAAGTGGATGCGGGCG
>CAYXVU010000353.1:0-4227 GCA_964468725.1 uncultured Clostridia bacterium | reverse complement strand
GACTGGTTGAGAAATTCTGTCTCCCAGTCGCCGTTTTGTCGGCGATGGATTTCGACAAGCATTTGATCTTGCGCGATCAGGACGTACTCGCGCAGGCTGGCAAGGCGTTTGTACGCGGTCAGTTTTTCATGATGGTCAGTGCGTGTCGTGTTTGGCGATGTGACTTCGATCAGGAGAATGGGTTGCGAGCGAAAATAAGCATCGCCGCCCGGCGGGTCGCAACTCACCATCACATCCGGATAGTAATAAAGGTTCGCGTCTATCTTCAGCTTCATATCAGAGATAAAAACTTCGCAGGGGCCACTGCCCACCCGTGTATTCAACCAAGATGCCATGTTGAGGGCAAGACGGTTATGTTTATCACTCGCGCCCGCCATCGCGTAGACAAAGCCATAGACATATTCGTGGCGAATGAGGCTGTCCTTTTCGCCTTCCAAATACTCCGTGACGCTGATGCAAGGATCCGGCTTTCGCAAACTCATATGACCTCCGACCTGATTGGGTTGGCCGCCCAGCGAAGGCTATTATCGCCTTCGCATCGCTTGATTACCAAGCGCTTTGTTGCATAGAGTGTGGGGCGCAACGCCGCGCCGGTGGTTGTGTCTCGGTTTCAGTGGACGACGCCAATTTCCCGACTCAGGAGAATGCACAAGACATGAGCAAGCCGAAATCCCCTCCGCAAAACCAACCTCGTTCGAACCGCAAAGCCAAGGTTGACCGCCGCACCTTTGTGAAATTGATTCCGACTTTGGGCGTTGCCGGATTGGCGGCGGCGCGCCCGACTCCCGCAAGCGCAGCGACGCAGCAACCTCAACAATCGCCAACTCCGCAGCGCATCAGCAAAGAGATGTTGCACACAGCGGAAGCCTTGATCGGCATCGAACTCACTGACGCGCAGGAGAGCATGGCGCTCGCGGGTGTCAATCGCAATCTCGAAAATTATGAAGCTCTCAGAAAGATAGACATCCCGCTCGACACCGAACCAGCATTCGCTTTTCACCCTTCGAAACCGCGCAAACGCTTTGCAGCCCGCGTCGGCAGAAGCAGAGCGCGCAAAACCGAGTTGCCGAAATTCGCCCGTACGGAAGACCTCGCCTTCGCAACCCTCGCGCAGCTTGCCGAACTCGTCCGCACTCGCAGAGTGTCGCCGACGGAGTTGACGAAGATGTATCTGGCACGGCTCAAACGATATGGTTCGAAATTGCTCTGCGTCGTCACGCTCACAGAGGACTTAGCCTTGAAACAGGCGGCACAAGCTGAACAAGAGATCAATCGCGGCAAGTATCGCGGCGCTCTGCATGGCATTCCGTGCGGCATCAAAGACCTGTTTGCTACCAAAGGCATCAAGACGACGTGGGGCGCAGAGCCGTTCCGCGAGCAGATGATTGATTACGATTCGACCGTCGCCGAACGCTTGCGCGAAGCGGGCGCGGTGCTGGTAGCGAAACTCTCGATGGGCGCGCTGGCACAAGGCGGACGTTGGTTTGCCGGAATGACGCGCAACCCCTGGCAGATCGAAGAAGATCGCATTGGGTCGAGCGGCTCATCTGCCGGGTCGGCATCAGCAACCTCGGCAGGGTTGGTCGGATTCTCTATCGGCACGGAGACGCTGGGCTCGATCATCTCGCCATCGTCGCGTTGCGGCGTTGTCGGGCTGCGACCGACCTACGGACGCATCAGTCGCTACGGGGCGATGGGGCTGAGTTGGACAATGGATAAAATCGGGCCGATCTGTCGCGGCGTCGAAGATTGCGCGCTCGTCTTAGAGGCGCTGTATGGCCCTGACGGACACGACCTCACGGTCGAAGACGTGCCGTTCAACTGGAATGCCGATGCGCCCATCGCCAAGATGCGAATCGGCTACATCAAAGCCGAATTCGAGCAAGGCAATGATGAACGCAAGAAGCTCTATCAGGACGCGCTCGCGGCATTGCAATCTAGCGGCGCAAAGTTGGAGCCGATAGAGATGCCCAAATTTTCCGCACAGAATTTGCGCATCATCCTCACCGCCGAAGCGGCGACGGCTTTCGATGACATCACCCGCGATGGTCGGGTCAATCAGTTATCCGGGCAGAGCCAAAACGATTGGCCGAACACGTTTCGCACCTCACGCTTCATTCCGGCAGTCGAATACCTGCGAGCGCAGCGGGCGCGCACCTTGTTGATGCGCGAGATGGACACGCTGATGAGCGAATGGGATGCCTTCGTCTCGCCCGCGCCGGGCAGCGCCAGTCTGCTGATTACCAACCTGACCGGCCATCCGGCGGTGTGCGTGCCCTGCGGATTTATCGGCGGCTTGCCGCAAGCGATCATGTTCACCGGCGGCTTGTATGACGAAGCCGCACCGCTGCGTGTCGCACTCGCCTTCGAGCGCGCAACCCGCTGGCACACCATGTACCCCAAGCTGGAGTAGAGTTGCGGCTATGGCGTTGAGCAGGTCGCCCTACAATCGAAGGCGGCATAAGCCTCTCCGCCCGGCGTCTTGACGATGATAGTACCGGGCAGTTGCGCGCAGAGGTCGCCTTTGACGATCACTTTGTGAAACAGGCCGCTTGTGCTTTCCGGGTTCTTGAAAGCCAATTTCTTCGGGGGCTGGCCGTTGATCGTCAGTGTCGAGCCTCTTTCGACGCCGGTCACGCGCAAGGTCAGCACGAAGACGCCCGAAGCGTTGCGCTTGAGGGCGCAACTGCTGATGATCGGCTGACACCCCTTGCGCGGATCGGATGGCCGACAGGGACACATTCCGTTGATCGGGGAGTCCGGGGTGCAGAAGAATTCGACGAAATGCGAGAAGGTCACCTGCACCCCCTGCTCGTTACCTAACGGGCAATCCGTTTGTGCTGCTGCAGGCCGTTCGCTCAGGTTTCGATTCGTTCCAGTCACCCCGCTGACAAATATCAAAAACCGCTTGGGCGGATTCTGCCCGCGAAAATCGAAGTTCGTATCAATGATATTGTTATTGAGAATGACGAAGCTCTTAGCTTGAATGACATTATTCGGGTTGCCGTTTTCGACGGCAAAGACCGAGGTTACATTCGGCCTGCCATCGGGCAACAAAAAGCAGGAGCCGGTGAGTAAGAGATTCTGCTCAACGTGAAAACTCCCCACCAACGGAGCTACGGAAACCACCGTCGGAGCGCGCAAGCCAACCTCTATCGCACAGGTTTGCGAAGTGAGGGTTTGTCCGGCCTCGTCTCTTCGGCTCATGGTCAGGTTCATTAAGCCGCCGCAACAGGCAATTGGGAAAGCCGTGCCGGGCAGGGCAGGCGCGAGGGGGTTGAGCGTTGCGCGCACGTGTTGAGGTGTCACCACCTCAAGGTTCGTAAGCGCCGTCGTGCGGTCGTCAACTCCGTCACCATTGGAGTCGCACGACAAGATGATCTCCGTCGGAATGAAATTCAGATTGACGATATTGAGTCGCACCGCACAGAGCGCGTTGATGATGCCTTTGGTCGAAGCGGTTTCGACCGCCGGTTGATTGGGCGCAACGACCACCTCGCCTTCGGGAAAGATAAGCGGACAGGTTGGCGCTTGCGTGCGGGCAGGCGAAACGGGTCGCGCCAAGCCTTCACCGACACACCCTCCCATTACACATAAAGACAACAAAAGGGCAGACAGATACCTATTCATAGAAACCTCCCGGCAAGACGTCTCCCCATCGTCCGGAGTTTTGATATTGGTGAGAACCGCCTGAAAACCCGCATTGTAAAGGTGCGCGGCATATGGGCGTTCCCGCCAATCGGTAAGGCATTTATCGTGCCAACCCCTCGGCTGAAATATGGCGCGGTCTGGTCGGCTTCTAATCTCGCAGCCCTAATAAGCTTGTCTATAATCAGTCGCCTCGCTGTGGGTCAGAGAAGGCTCGCAGCCAGGCGCGAGGCGTTACGCGGTATCCACCGATTGGCAACTTTGTAGCCGCTTTTCTGCCCTCTGTTTTCTACGATTTGGCGGAAATAATCTCGGCAAACGACTAAACCGGGGAGAAGGCAATTTCAATCGGGAGGACGCACAATGGAAATCATGCTGTCATGGTATACGGTCAACGATTTGGAAGCGGCCAAGCGGTTTTACGGCGAAGCCCTCGGCCTAAAAAAAGTGTTCGAGATGGATGGATGGGCAGAGTTTAGTCATGGAGAAGGGCAACCGGCTATCGGGCTGTCGCAAGCCAACGGCACGACGGCAGAAGGCGGTGCAACGGTCGTGCTGCGGGTTGACAATCTGGCAGCC
>CAYXVU010000352.1:0-4231 GCA_964468725.1 uncultured Clostridia bacterium | reverse complement strand
ACTACGAAACCAAAGGTCACAGGTTCGAATCCTGTCAGCCGTACTAATCCTATCAATGATTTAGAGCCACCCTCATCCGGTGGCTATTTTCTTGTGTGGCAAATGTGAGGCAAATCCCTCGCGTCTGCCACTTCTGGCCGCTGCTTCCACCGCTCGACGCTTGCCTTGCTCCGTCGCATGCACGTAGCGCATCGTCGTGTTGATGTCCGCATGTCCCATGATTTCCTGAATGTCTTTCAGGCTTGCCCCTCCGTCCGATGCCCGCGTGCCGAACGTGTGCCGACCCCCACAATGGAAGGGCAAGTGTGGAGTGCCAGCATCTTGCAAGGCAGACTGCCACGAGTTTTTGATGTCCTTGATCGGTCTGCCCGTTCGCGGATTCTCAAACAAGTAACCTGATGATCCGGCTTCCACACACAGCCGTTGCAGCGTCGGACGGATGTCCGGGTGAATGGGAATCGTGCGCGGCTTCCCGCTCTTCGTTTGGGTGAGCAGAATCTTGTCTGTCGCAAAATCAATCTGCGATTTGTGCAACGGAAGCAATTCGGTCTTTCGCATTCCGGTGTACAGATCAATTTCGAGAATGTCCAACAGATGCTTGCGCCGACCGACCAGAAAGGGTTTGAGTTGCGCTTCCTGTTCGGGCGTCAAGTATCGAGTGATGACGTTGTTTTCAGGAAACAGTTTCATTTTCGTGCACGGATTAACGTGCAGGAGTTTACGCTCGATGGCGAGGTTGAAAATGCGTCGTAGAAGTTGCATCTCACGATTGACGGCAGCTTGCGACCGTGCGCCGCGCACCGTTGGGGTTGCAAACTGTGCTTTCTTAAACGCCATAACAGTCACTTCGCTAATCTCGCGCATCTTCTTGTTCTTGAAATAAGCAATCAAGGTTTTCACTCTCGATTGATCGGTTACCCACGACCGTTTTTCGCTGCGAGCAAAAGGCAAATAGACCTTTTCGATAAAACCCTTCAGAGTGATGTTGCTCGGCTCTTTGCCGTATTTGCCTTCATAGACTTCTCGTTTAGCTTGAATTTCGGCCTGTTCCGCCTCGTACTTGGTTCGGGCTTCGGGGACGGCTTTACGATAGCGCACGCCCCGAATGCAGAAAGCGAAGTACCAAACATCGCGATGGCCGCAGCGGTTATTGCACCGCTGACACTTGCGTTTGAAAACCGACATCAGCTTTTCCTTTCTCGCATTGCAGCCAGTCGGTTTGCAGCCATGTTACAACTGGCGGTGGAGGAGAGTCTATAGGGCGAGTGGCGGTCATCGTCGGGCAGCGTCCAGTCGAGTAGTTCGCTGAGAAGAAAGAGGGGCTTGCCGCCCGCATAACGGACAGGAATCCGGCGCTGACAAATCCAAGTCGAGATGGTTTTGGGTTTCACGCGTAGCAGTTCGGCGGCTTCCTCCACATCGAGAAAGACAATCTGTAAGAGCCGAACAATATCTTTCTCAGCCATGCGGTGAGCAAGAATTGCGGCGACCTCTACGGCGATTTGCTCAACTGGCGTCTGTTCAATATCCTCAATTGGGATTGCTTGATTCATCATTCAAACCTCACTGATTTATGCCGTCGCAGAATAGGCGCGACTCACGGATTTCAAATCCTGACAACATCCTTTTTTAGTTTGCAGGGCACGCGCCCTCCTCTTGGTAATTCACCCGCCAATAAGCAGGCGTGTAGAGCGCACCGCAGACCGGGCAACGCTCCGCACCAATCGGCAGATTCGGACTATTACAATAGTCGCACTTCACTATCGGCACGCTTGCGCTGTTTGAATCCTCAGTCTCGACTTGCTCAGGCGGTAGCGGTTCAAGCTCATCCAGCGACACGCCTGCAAGCGAGCCTTCGACTTGCATAAATTCTTGTCCGGCCATCTGACCAAGATAGCCAGTCACGACCACTGGGCGAGCCTCACCTTGACTGAGCCACACGCACGCCCGCGAAAGTCCATCGTCAGTCCGTAGGGGTTCGGTTTTGGAGCGGCATGCGCCGCTGCCTGTTTGCGCGCTTCTGCCTCTGCCGAAGCCTTGCGGCTGCGCTCGATCACGCCATCCCATATTTTGACTGCTTCCGGGTCGGCTTCGGCCTGCACAAAATCATCCAGCGACTGCACAAAACTAGAATTTTGTGCATAGTCATCTGTTGCATCGGTTGAAGTTTCGGGCGTTTTACAGGGGGGCGATTTTCGCATTCTAGCTCTTGTTCGCCGTCGCCGTCAGGGAACCATGCGGGAGAGAATTCAGCAGACTCAACCCCCCTCATGTATTTATCTATTAAGGAGGTCGGCGCACTACGGATAAATTCAATCAATTCGGAGGGTAAAATCTCGCATAGCGCAAGCAGGCAATTTTGCTCCGTGTCGCTACGCGACCGCATCCGCTCCAATGTCTTTGCAAGCATACCCCGCGCCGCTTTCAAGTTGTGACTGATAGTGACCGCCGTAGACTTGTGCGGTTTAGCCTTTGGGGTGTAGGCCGCGCCTGCGCGCTCGCGCACATAGTCAGCCGTCGCCTTTGAGCGCCTATCTTCGCGGCGGCGTTTGAATCCGGGCGATGCTTCGGCCTTCGCTTCAATCTCTGCGACGTAGTGGCGCGCGAACAATTTGGCGCGCGAAGGAATAGGGTTGTCATCCTTATCAAGATGGCCGCTGACAACGCGTGCGAACGTTATACGGCAACGCGCTTGTTCGGCCTCCAGCCGCTCGAATCGTGCGCGCAGTCGGTCACGCGCAGATTTTTTCAACACGCGCCTGCCTGTTGGTGACATTTCGAAGGCGTCATCGGCGTTGTAGAGCAGGGGAAAAGTTCGGCATAACTGAATTCGAATTCGTCGCGCGCTTCAGCCATCGCCTCGAAGACAAAGAGCAACACGCGCGTCTCGTCCTTCAATTCGACCTGAGCAAAGAGGCGAGCGAGTGCCCGTGTCTGTTTTGCACCGATCTTGTCAGCGGCCAAACTCTGCGCTTGCTCAAGGCGAAGCGCCGCTACACGCGCGCAGCGTTGCTCTGCGGTTTCGGTCGTGCGTGGCGAGCGGTATCGCGGACGCGCTGCCGACTCAATCAAATCAATCACCGCTTGCGCGCCTTGCCGGAAAGCCAAATCATCAGCTCCGTTGACGCCGGGCAAGTCGGGAGTGATGCACAGGTAAACATCCGCGCCGAACTCGTGGCGCAACACCGATAGAAACTCTTTCACACCAGCTCTGACTTTTTCGTTTGTGGGGTAGTTGGAGTCTGCGATGTAGATGACTTTGCGACCGTGCAGGGCGAGCGAGCGAATGTCATCAATAATGCCTTTCACATCCACCCGCGCGCCGTTCGCATCCGTCGTTTTGCCGATAATGCCTTTCCAATTCCAGACGCCTTGCAAACCGATGACGGCGAACTCACCAGAGAGGCCGAATTCATCAAGGCAACGTTGGACTGCGAGCGCCTTGAGTTCGCCCTCAATAAAGAGAGGTGTCACTTTCGGATTGTTGATAAGTTCCGCCGTTTGTCCGGGCGGAAAAAACAAAAGATTGCTTGCGCCCGGTTCGCTCAAGTATTTGGCTTTTGGCTTGCCGTTCTCAATTTCGGGATGGTCGCGGCGAAGACGAAAAGCGCGCGGCGACGTTGCACCCGGTCGGATGTAAGGAATCACGATTCCATCAAAGTGCCGCGTGTCGTTCGCGTGCTGTCCGACAATTCGCGCGCCTTCAGGCGAATCTACAGAGTAGAGGCCAGCGGCACGCGCAATCTCCGGTGTGATGTACCGCTGACGTAGGGCTTCGATGTGATAACGGATGAGTCTCCATTGCACGCGTACATCGCTCTTCCGGTCGCGCTTGTTGAGTTCCTTGCTGTGGAGATAATCGTTCAAGGTTTAATCTCATTACTGACGATGCAAGAACACTGACAGATCAAAAATGAATTCTTACCTCAATGATGGTTATACGAGACGGCCGATTAGGTTTGACGAAGTCGGGTGGCGAAGGTTTCGATCCGCCGTCACCAGGTGAGGAGGATGCTTCAGCCTCCAATTGCTTGACGCGCGCTTGCAAGGCTCGCACTTGGGCAAGCAACTGTGAAACGAGTTGGAGCAATTCCTCACGGCTGGCTTTCTCCAGATCGATCATCAGCACGAAGTTTACACATCTTGTCAATCCGCCCGGTCTTTCGCCGCATGGAACTCTGAACAGTTATGTCAGCAGACAGCTATGCGAGACGATTCTCCTTTGTGCTAA
>CAYXVU010000351.1:1959-4269 GCA_964468725.1 uncultured Clostridia bacterium | reverse complement strand
GTCGAGTACCTTGGGCCAAAGTTGCTCGAACGAGCTTTGATCCTTAGGCTGGTGAGCGGCAAAGTGCCATCGAGCAATCGCTTTCCAATACCAGGTGATTTCTCTGACCAGCAATTGCAACTCAGCCGGGTCAGGAGGTTTTGTTGGTCTGGGCTTTTGGTTCATCGTCATGTCCTTTCCGAAAGACAAGACTTTGCTGACCGCTTTTCTTTTTGGTCGTAGCTCAAGCCCAGTCAAAGCTCATCTGTGCGATCGTCGGCGATGGTGCTTTGACGCTCGAACGTTTCCGCTTTTCAGTTCGTTCGCGTTCGGCTAATAGCTGATCCCGGACTTTTGTGGTGTGTGGCTGGACTGCTTCGGTGGCCGGGATTGCCTCAGCGGTTGCGCCTGTCGCGATTGGATTGGGCGTCTCAATCTGAGCTTCGGATATCTGCAATTCAGAAATGGAGGCTGAGGCGATTACGCTCGGTTCAACCTGGGAAGGCGGAATCGGTATCTCGCTGCTCGCTTGCGCTGTCGGTTGGAACGCTTCTGCTGCAAGCTCGATTTGAGCGAGGGCATTATCTGTCGCTAGCCCTTCGATGCTCATTGAGGCGTTGAGAATTTCCAGCCGCGCGCGCAGTTCCTGGTATCTGGCCGCGTGTTCCCACCCCTTCGCCAGTTCCGCTTCAACTTTCGCCAACTGGTCAGTCAGGCGGCGAAATGACTCGTCAGATTCATCGCTCCGCTTTTCCAGATTCCGCAGGCGCGCATCCATGCTCTGGATGATGCCCGCGTCGCTATCCGTCAGATTGAAGATGTAGCCGATATGGCTGTCTTTCAGTTTGAGGTAAAGCCTGACTTCACCGAACAAATCAATACCTGTTCCGCCTATGCTTGTGGGCCGGTCGGCTGAAGCATGAAGTTCAAAACCGCAGTATTCGCCCAGCAACAGCCTGATTGAGCCGGAGGCAGTGGCTCTGCGTTCAACTACCGCGGCAAGCTGGCGAATCTGATTTCCCGCCAACTCGCGTTCGCTGTACCGGATCAAGTCTTCTTCGGTGACGCTACGGCGCAATGCGATGGAAAACGTTCGCTTGCCTGAGTCATCGCTGACCGGTTGGTGCTGATCGCGCACCGCGATTGCCGTTTCGTGTGCGCGCAGGTCTGCCTCAGCCTCTTTGATTCGATCCGGCAAGCTGTTAAGGTCACATAGCAATCGGTTTCGCCCGGCGAACCAAGTGGAATACAGCCGTTCGAGCCGGATCACTTCGGCTTCCAATCCGACCTTTTCCAACACAAGCGGATTGCCGCTGGCGATGGCCTTGATCTGCGAAGCGGTCAGCACGGCCTGATCCACATCCTCTGCGGTGCGCGCCGTCACTTCGCCTTTCATAATTTGCGCGATGAAGCGGGTCTTGTTTTCGAGGATTTGCCAGGAGTAGGCGTCGAATGAGCCTTCGGTCACATACTGGCAGATGTGGACTTCGGGATAGAGATTGCCTTGACGCAGAATCCGCCCTTCGCGCTGCTCAATGTCCGCTGGTCGCCACGGCGCGTCCAGATGATGCAGCGCATACAAACGCTCCTGAATGTTCGCTCCAACCCCGAGCTTTGCCGTGGAGGCGAGGACAATGCGAATCTCTCCGGCATTGACCTTACGGCTCAGTTCAGCCTGCGCCGTCGGCCCGTCGTAATCGTGAACGAAGGTGATTTCGTTTTCAGGGATTCCCTCTGCAATAAGCTGGCGCTTGATCTCGTGATAAACCGAGAGCCGTGTCTCACGCTCCTCTCTGGTTTCCTCAATTGATTCAAATGCCAGTGGTGGGTTCTCAACCATTACAAGAGTGCATGCAGATTCAGCCATAGCGTGTGATTCCTCAGTGCGTCAAAGAATTGCTGACCGCTTGTTTGTTTTCTTCGAAATCACAGTGGCGACATTTCTGGAAGTTCCGCCTTGTTGCTGTATGAGTCTTCGGGCTTGACTCTGGAGCCATGTCCAGGGTGTAAAATCCCGTTATGAATTCGGCAGAACTCCGTATTGGAGAGGTGGCAACTCGCTCTGGCGTGAGTGTAGACACCGTGCGTTATTACGAACGGCGCAAGCTTTTGCCGCGCGCGATCAGGTCAGGAGGAGGATTTCGACTTTTTGCACCTGAGACAGTCGAGCGCGTCAAATTTATCAAGCAGGCTCAGGAGCTTGGTTTTTCACTTGATGAGATTAGCGAGTTGCTGACCACTGGCGGCACGCAGGAATGTCAGCGCGTGCGCGATCTCCTGCGCGGCAAACTCACAGAACTGGATGAGCGGATGCGGATGATGCGCGAATTT
>CAYXVU010000351.1:0-1926 GCA_964468725.1 uncultured Clostridia bacterium | reverse complement strand
CGCTCGCGCATCATCTGGCAGCGTGTGAAAAGGAACTTGAAGAGCGCGGCAGCAAGGCTCAATGCCCCGTGCTGGTCAACATCTCCCGTGCTCAGACAAGAAAGGAAGTGAAACGATGAAGTCAGAAAAACTTGCTCTTGGTGGAGCGATTGCAGCGGCAATTGGCGCTGGCCTTTGCTGCGTCGGCCCCGTTCTGTTCGCGCTTCTTAGTCTTGGGGCGTTTAGCGCGGCCTCTGTGTTTGCACCGCTTCGCCCGTATTTTTTAGCGGTTGCGGTACTCGCTTTGGCCTTTGATTTCTATCGCGCCTATTTCCGGCGTGAAGAATGCGCGCTTGGCGAAGCGTGCGCCACAAAGCCAGTAAGTAAAGTGAATCGCGCGGCTCTCTGGGTGGCGTTGTTTGTGGTCGTAGCTTTTGCGCTTTCTCCCTATTACGTGGGCTATATCGCGGCGGCGGTTGCGCGTCAACAGCCGACTCCGCCGATTGCTGCTGCTCAATCGGGCTTACTTGAGACAGTAACGGTTGCAGTTGAGGGGATGACGTGTGAAAGCTGTGAAGTTACGGTCAAAGTGGCCCTCGATAAAACTCCGGGCGTTCGCTCCGCTGAGGTGAGCGTTAAGAACGGGAATGCTCGCATTCAGTATGACCCGACACAAGCGAATCTTGACAAGATAAAAAGCGCGATCAATTCGACCGGATATAGGGCAAAGTAAAACTATGGGTGACTGTTGCAGCCTTCCAAGACAATCACAAACCGAAAGCGTCTCTCTTTGCGCTCAATGCGGCACGAAAGGGCGAAGTGTTGACCGGCGCACGGTTCTTCATCACGTAAAGAGCAAACTGCTTTCGCGGGTGGGCGATGATGATTACCGGTTTTGTCCTGCTCCGGCCTGCACCGTTGTGTACTACGGCGCAGGCGGGGCCGTGTTCACCGTCAACGACGTGCGCGAACTCATCACGGCAAAAGTGAACGGAGACACACGCCCGCTCTGCTACTGCTTCGGCTTTACAGAGGGCGACATCCGCAAGGAATTGGCGCAGGTCGGACAGACAAAGTTTCCGGCTCAAATCGGGCAGTTCATCAAAGAGAAACTGTGCGCCTGTGAGATTCGCAATCCGTCGGGCGCGTGCTGTTTGGGCGAAGTCAATAAAACCGCGCAACAACTGGTTGCGAAAGGAGAGACAGAAAATGCGTAGAAGAGATTTTACGAGCCTCCTGCTGGCTGCGCCGCTGTTGGCATTTGACGCAGTCAAAGCGCGAGCCGAAGAGAAAACCATCACCTTCAGCGTTGAGGGGATGACCTGAGACGGATGCGCCCGCTCGGTCGAGCAGGCTTTGAAAGAAACTGCTGGCGTCATAGCTGCGAAGGTGAGCTATCCGAAAGCTGAGGCCTGGATTAAGTACGACGATCAGAAAATCACCGTCGCAAAACTGCGCGAGGTCATCAACAGCACGGGCTTCAAGGCTGGAAAAGTAAAAGAAGCCGCTCAACCGGCGGCTGAATTCAAGCTCCCTGACCTTGACGGAAAGCAGATCAGTTCGGCGGATTTGAAAGGCAGTGTCGTCGTGCTGGATTTCTGGGCGACGTGGTGCGGCCCTTGTCTGGCGGAGCTTCCCACCTTTAATGCGCTTCACGCGAAGTATGCCGGTCGCGGCGTCAAAATAATCGGGATCGCCGTGCAATCGGGCTGGGCTGAGGATATCAAGCCTTATCGTGACAAACACAAGATCGCCTATGTGACCCTTATTGGCGATGATGAGGTTGTCGAGAAGTACGGCGTGCTCGGTTTTCCGACGACCTATCTCCTCGACAAGGACTTCAAGATTCACAGAAAATTCACCGGCAAGCTGCCTGAGCGAAAAGAACCGGAACGCGAGATTGAATCACTGCTCGCCGCGAACTTCAGCGAGTCACCCGAACAGAAA
>CAYXVU010000350.1:0-4288 GCA_964468725.1 uncultured Clostridia bacterium | reverse complement strand
GATGGCATCAAGCGAATAGTCTATGACGGATGACCAATGCCTCTGTGTCCTCTGCGGTTGTATATCAACAAAGGAGCGATCAACTTGAGAAAGATCAAACGCGCATTGATCAGCGTTACCGACAAGACCGGGCTGGCGGATTTCGCCATTGCCCTGAGCCAACACGGGGTCGAGATCGTTTCGACCGGCGGCACAGCAAAGCTTTTGCGAAAAGCGGGACTCGCCGTTCGGGATATTTCCGACCTCACAGGTTTCCCTGAAATTCTCAGCGGCAGAGTTAAGACCTTGCACCCGAAAGTGCACGGCGGCTTGCTGGCAATGCGTTCGAATGCCGAGCATCAAGAACAAGTCGCCGCCAATGCGATTGAGTATATTGATCTGGTCGTTGTCAATCTCTATCCCTTTCGACAGACCATCGCTCGCGCGGATGTGACCGTCGAAGAGGCCATCGAGAACATCGACATCGGCGGCCCTTCGATGATTCGTTCAGCGGCGAAAAATTTTGCCGACGTGGCCGTTGTTGTTGACCCTGCTGATTATCTGGCGATTACCGACGAGATGAATGCAACCGGTGGCAGCCTCAGCCGCGCCACGCGGTTCAAATTGGCGAAGCGCGCTTTTGAGACAACGGCAAGTTATGATGCCGCAATCGCCGATTTTCTGGTTGATTCGGTACAGTCGGACGCAGAAGCGGCCTCGCTACAAGTCGCAAGAGGCGAAGGGCTGCCGATGCGGTTGACCCTCTTGGCTCGACAAGCCTTGAGTTTGCGCTATGGCGAAAACCCGCACCAACGTGCGGCGCTTTACGTCACCGATACCAAACCGAGGGGCATCGCCGGAGCCGAGCAACTACAAGGCAAAGAGCTTTCCTTCAACAACCTGATTGACATCGAAGCCGCCTGGTCGTTGGTTTCCGAATTCACCGACACCGCAGCCGTCATCATCAAACATACGAATCCGTGCGGCGCTGCGACGGGCGCAAACGCGCGCGATGCGTTCGAACGCGCTAAGGCAACTGATCCGGTCTCTGCCTTCGGCGGCATCATTGGGTTTAATCAGACGGTGACGGCAGATGCCGCTCGCGCCGTTGCTGAGACCTTCTTCGAAGCCGTTATTGCGCCCGATTACGAAGCCGATGCGCTCACCCTCTTGGCCGCGAAGAAGAATCTGCGCGTCATGCGAGTCGGTCAATCGCCCGAAGGTGTTTCGTTGGATATTCGCAGCCTGAGTGGCGGACTACTGGTGCAAGACCGAGACTGGGGCTCGCTCGATCAAGCACACTTGCGCACCGTGACCGAACGACAACCGAGCGATGAAGAGATGCGTGCCTTGCGGTTCGCCTGGGTGATTTGCAAGCACGTTAAATCGAATGCCATTGTCTATGCCCGCGATGGCCAACTGGTCGGCGTCGGCGCGGGGCAGATGAGCCGCGTGGATTCAGTGAAGATCGGTGCGATGAAAGCGCAATTGCCGCTTGTGGGAACGGTGTTGGCTTCGGATGCGTTCTTCCCGTTTCGTGATGGCATTGATGAAGCGGCAGCAGCGGGCATCACAGCAGTGATTCAACCGGGCGGTTCGGTGCGCGATGAAGAGGTCATCGCCGCCGCCAACGAACACGGCTTGGCGATGGTGCTTACTGGCATGCGCCACTTCAAACATTAGATCGGAGAACCTCATCGGCGATGCTATACTCTGAGCCGAGAGGAGCGCTTATGTCGAGTCAGACCGTGAATGTGGAGGAAGCCAAAAATCAGTTGGCGGATTTGCTCGCCATTGCGGCACAGGGCGGCGAAGTAATTATTACAGAGAATGGCAAACCGTTAGCTCGATTGGTTCCTGTAACCCAACCCAAAACGAAACGCATTGCCGGATTGAATCGAGGCAGTGTTTGGACGAGCGATGATTTTGATGATCCGCTGTCCGATGAGTTCTGGGCGGGGCAGGAATGAATCTGATTTTGGACACTCATACCTTCATCTGGTGGGCAGACGAACCGGAAAAACTTTCAGTGTCTGCACTCCACGCATTGGAAAATGAAGACAACCGCTTGCTTCTCAGCCTCGTTAGCCTTTGGGAAATGCAGATCAAAATTCAATTGGGCAAGATGAATTTACGGTTGCCGTTGCAGGACTTGATTACCAGCCAGGAGCAGGCCAACGGAGTAGAGATTCTGCCGATCACACAAGACCATATCTTCGCACTTGACCAACTGCCTTTTCATCACAAGGATCCGTTTGACCGACTGTTAATCGCTCAATGTCTTATTGAGCAAGGCTGTTTGGTAAGCGCTGACCCGAAACTCGCTGTCTATTCGGCCACTCTGCTTTGGTAGCGGCTTCTCCAAGTGAAGCGGCAGGGGCAGGCATAACGCCGGTGATTCAACCGGGCGGTTCGGTGCGCGATGAAGAGGTCATCGCCGTCGCCAACGAACACGGCTTGGCGATGGTGCTTACTGGCATGCGCCACTTCAAACATTAGATCAGGCTAGGTTGACGCGCTGCGTGCGGTGTCCGCATCCTCTCTTTCTCAAGAAGAGGCGGATTCCCGCAGCCAGTTCATGTAGGCTTGCGAGCCGCGTTCGATTGAAAAGGCGATGACTTCAGGAGTTGTGTAGCTGTGGAGTTCTTTCACTCGGCGTTCCAGTTCCTCAAAGCGTTCAACGACGGTTTTGATAATCATCAAAGTTTCCCGGTCGCGCGTAACTTGACCTTGCCAGCGATAGATGGACTCGATGTCGCTGACGAGATTGACGCAAGCGGCGAGGCGCTCGGTAACCAGCGCCTCGCCGATCCGCGCAGCCTCTTCAGAATTGGTTGCCGTCACGAAAACGATCAACTCGTTGCTCATAACGCGCAATCTGGCAGATGGCGGGTTATCTTGTCAACGAGAGCCATCTGCGCCGAGGACTTTCGGTTTGCCCAATTCGATGTCGCCCTGACCATCATTGGAAGCCAGCATAAAATGCTGCACCCACTGAGTCAGCAAGTAATTCTCTTCAACAAACGGAAAGTGGCCGCTGTGTTCCATCACGACGAGTTTGGCGTTCGGCAATGACGCGGCGAGGTCGCGCACCTGACTGAGCGGCGTGACCGCGTCATGGCGACCGCCGACGACAAGCACCGGCACATTGATCGAATTCAAACTGCCGCGCAGATCAAATGCGCCATTGTGATTGGCCAGAAAGAGCTTTTTGGCAAGCGCATCGAAATAGATGGCATAGACGCCATCATCAAGCTGCTTCGCATTCGGCTTCAAGTAGAAATAATGTGGGAAGAGCGCGCGGTAATGGCGGCGAACCCGTTCGCAAGCACTGAGACTGCTATCCCCAGAAGACATCATTGCCACTTCACTGGCTGACAGCATCTTCTGAAGCCGTTGTTCTCCGACTGATGGATGCTCTACTTCCGCAGCGGTGTTGAGTAAGAGCAGTCGCTTGATGTTTTCGGGATAACGTTTGGCATAGGTGAGCGCGATAACGCCGCCGAAACTATGGCCGAGCAGGGTGACGCGTTTAAGTCCGAGTTCGCGGCGTAGCGCATCAACGTCATCGGCGATCTCTTCGGGCGATAAGACCTGATGCAAGGCGCGGGAACTGAGGATGTCTGCGCGACGGTCGAAGTAAACGATATTGGTATAGGGCGTCAAATTCGAGAGCATCGGGTGGAGATACTCTTGCGGCAGTCCGGGGCCTCCCGGCACAACGATGATCGTTTCATTGCCGACGCCTTCGATGTTGTAAGGCAATTGCAGACCATTCGAATTGAAAAAGCCATACTGCATATCGGGCGACCAGACATGGTGAAAGGTTGGATAACGGCCTTTTTCTCCGGCGGTCGCTACTTTGCCCGCTTGCGTCATCATCAAGCATTCGAGTTCGGCTCTGGCTTGTCCTTCTTGGGCGAAATTGGTGGCAGCAAAGCAGCCCAGCAGACAGGCTGCGAAAGTTAAGCGAAGCAGATTGTTCATTACAGACACCCCTCGATAGATTTCGGTCTTCTTTATCTTTCAAGCGCAGGAGGTTTGCAGGGGCAGGTAAATGCGCAGCAGGCGAGGGGAAACCGATCTGCTCGCCTGACTGCGCCGCATGATAGTCGCGGCACGTACGCAGAGCAATAGTTTAGTTGCCGCGCCTGTATCCCGCCGCTTCCCTCGCTAGTCTCCGCAGCAGACTGACCCCTCGAAGAATTGTTGCTGCCTACAACGGTGTCCCCAGGTTGTGCAGATGTGTTATACCAAATTGCTCAACAAAATGAGAAAACGCCGTTGAGAGGCGGTCTTTGACCGCCGG
>CAYXVU010000349.1:0-4307 GCA_964468725.1 uncultured Clostridia bacterium | reverse complement strand
GACGCGCGCCACCCTTGCCGCGTCCACATCGGTAGCAATAATCTTTGCCCCAACCTGATGCAACTCTTTGACAAGATGATAGCCGACATTGCCGAGCCCCTGCACAGCAACGGTGCGACCGGCCAGATCAGGGCTTCCCCAACGCGCTTGCGCCGACGCCTGAATCGCCCGAAAGACGCCGCGTGCGGTATTGGGTGATGGATCGCCCGATGTCGAACTCAATCCGGCGACAAAGCGCGTCTCCAATCGCACGATGTCCATGTCCGCCACGCTTGTACCGACATCCTCCGCCGTGATGTAGCGCCCGCCTAGAGTTTCAATAAAGCGCCCATGAGCGCGAAACAGCCCTTCACGTTGGCGGGTTCGGTTGTCGCCGAGGATGACCGCCTTGCCACCGCCGAAGGGCAAGCCTGCCAGCGCGCATTTGTAGGACATCCCGCGCGATAAGCGCAGCGCATCAATGAAAGCGGCCTCGTCTGTCGCGTACTGCCAGAAGCGCGTACCACCGACCGCAGGCCCCAATTTGGTGCTATGAATGGCGATGATGGATTGATAGCCGACTTTCGGGTCGCTGCAAAAGACTACCTGTTCGTGTCCGTATTCGATGATCCGTGAAAACATAATTCGTGATTATTCACGATCTCGGCGGCGCTGTCATCCGCTACGAGCTTGCATCCCCGACGACGATTACGGTAGAGAGTAGGTATAAAAAACGTCACCGCAGAGACGGGGGATGATTCAGAGCGTACTTCAAATCTCTCGCTTGTGCTCTGCGTCTCTGCGGTGAAATCCGAACTTTTCAAGGAGCCTGATATTCCAGACTGCCTGATGTCGTCTCTTACAGGAATATGCAATCTGCCCTGTCAAAAACGGTTGCTATCTTACACTGAATTGTCGGCTTGCGAACCCCCTCTCATGATGCTTTTTGCAAATCTTTAACAAGTTTTACCCTTTGTTGCATCCCGTCTTGAAATTCCCTGTACAATCTGTCCGAGAATTCGGATATTCGTACCTGAAAGACTGTTCGCGCCAACATCACGCCCTGTAAAAAGCCGTCAAAGATGTGACGGGGATGTAAAAGCATGGCGAAAATCCCCTACGTTTTCCGGTCTCTTATTGTATAGTTTGTCCGAAACTAAACGTTGAGCATTTGCTGTGAGTAAGCTGAGAGCTTTTCTAAAACGAAACTTCCTTTGGGTCGGCCTGGTCGCGGTTATTATCCCTTTATTCACCCTCTTAGTTTTGCAATACCGCTCGCTTGATGCCCTTGAACAGACGATGCCGATTGCGCGCAAGGAGTATATGCGCCGGTATCTGGTCGTCGTTGCCAAAGATATTTTTGACTACTATCAGAACATCGCCGATCAAGCCTTGACCCTCTCCGCGAAGGCTTTTGTCTCAAGTGACGGCATCAACGATGCGCTCATTGTTGAACATTTTAATAAGTTTCAAACGAAGGCCGTGAAGCGGTTCTTTGTCGGGGCGGTCGTGAAAGCGCACGGCGACGACACGCCGATGATCTACTTTTACAATCCGACCACTTGGAAGATGGAAACCGACAAAGGCTCGGAACAGTGGGAAGCATCGCATACGGCCTTCAGCGTTTGGCTGGTGCATATTCTCGCCAGTATCGCACCCGGGTCAACCTCTCTCACGGTTGAAGAACGCGACCCTGACAATCGGGTTATCGTCAAACCCATTATCAACGATTCCGGCAAAGTCGTCGGCGTTGCCGGGATGATTATTGATGAGGCGTATTTCCGCGAAACCATCCTGCCGCAAGTAGTGCGGAAAGAAGGCGAACAATTCTTTACGGAAGAGTTCTCCGATGTCATCGTCACCGCTTTTGATAAAGAGGAAAAGATTCTCTTTACCAATGCCGCCTTCGAGGGCCACGCCTACGAAGTATCCGGCAGCCTGCCGGTGATCTACAAAGATTGGCGACTCGGCATCCGCATGCGCCAGATGACCGAAGATCAATGGGCGCGCCGTGCCTTCGTCTTCAACTTATCGCTCACCATTTTGATGACGCTGTTACTGATCGGCGGCATCATCGCCGTGTTGCGTTCGGCATCGCGCGAGATGAAGCTGTCGCAGATGAAGTCCGATTTTGTCTCGAATGTCTCTCACGAACTGCGCACTCCGCTGGCTTCGATTCGCGTCTTCGGTGAATTCTTCAAACTCGGTCGGGTGCGCGATCACGAAAAAGCGCGCGAGTACGGCGAGTATATCGAAACCGAAAGCCGACGGCTTACCCAACTGATCAATAACATTCTCGATTTTTCCAAAATCGAATCAGGGCGCAAAACCTATGAATTCGAACGCACTAATATCAAAGAGGTTATCGGTGATGTGCTGAAAACGTACGAAGTGCATTTGAGCCAAAACGGTTTTCACATCATCTTTGAAGCGCCGCCCGACGCTCTGCCGTTGCCCGCCGTCATTGACGCCAATGCAATGGCAACGGCGTTTATGAACCTCCTCGACAATGCCGTCAAATACTCCGGCGAATCGCGCGAAGTTCTCGTCAAACTCGGACGAGTGGACGATTACATCACCATCTCGGTCACTGATTATGGCATCGGCATCGCACGCGAAGACCGCGACAAAATTTTTGAGAAGTTCTATCGCGTCAGCACCGGACTGGTGCATGACGTGAAAGGCAGCGGGTTAGGGCTCTCGATTGTCAAACATATTGTAGAGGCGCATCGCGGTTTGCTAACCCTCAACAGCAAGCCCGGCGCAGGCAGCACCTTTTCGATTCATATCCCCCTTGACCGCAGCGCCGCCCCCGAAAATAAACCGACCGAAAAAGCCAAAATCACCGTACAGAGCCATGAAGTTTCGCTAGAAAGTAAGGTTTGAGTTAGGAGGAGAAGCCCTATGACGCGGATTTTAATTGTCGAAGATGATGCCGCGATGTCAATCGCACTGCGCGACGGTTTTGAATATGAAGGTTATAACGTCACCGTTGCGAAAGATGGCGCAGCCGGTATGGAATTAGCCTCGCGTAACGAATTGGACATCGTCATCCTCGATGTGATGCTACCCAAAATCAGCGGTCTCGACATTTGCAAAAAGCTCCGCACCGAAGGCAATGATATTCCCATTATCTTGCTGACAGCGCGCGGGCAAGAGATTGATAAAGTTCTCGGTTTGAAACTCGGAGCCGATGATTATGTCACCAAGCCTTTCAGCTTTATGGAGCTTGCCGCCCGTGTCGAAGCTGTTCTACGCCGCTCAAAGCGGCGCAATCAGCCCCTCGATATTTATCAGTTCGCTGACATCTTGCTTGATTTCAAAAAGTGCGAAGCGACCAAAGGTTCAGGGTACATTGAATTGTCGCCGCGCGAGTTCAAATTGATGAAGTATTTCATCGAGCATCAAGGCGAGGTCGTCACCCGCGATCAGTTGCTCGATGAAGTTTGGGGCTACGATAGTTTCCCGCTCACCCGCACCGTTGATACGCACATCGCCAAACTACGCCACAAAATCGAAGACGATGCGAGCAACCCGCGCCATATCATCACCGTGCATCGCGCCGGGTATAAATTCATCGGCTGAAACAGAGACTCACCTCAAAACCGAAGGCGGGCGGCAATCGCTACATGATTTTTCATATAGCGATTGCCGCCCGCCTTCGGCTCTATAGAGTGCTTACGACGCCAAACTTCGCCGACGCAATACAACATCAAGAGGCAGACCGCAATCGTAATGCCCGCCTCGATCAAGGCGTTGATGAAGATCATCAACGCCAAACGCTGCGGCCAAGCTGCCTGACGATGCGATCATCTTGGCATTACTGATTGCTGTGCCCAGACTGATGAACGAAGCGTCCAGGTAAAGCGGATACACCGGCGCTTTCGAACTGGTGTAAAACCGCACGCCATTTTTGTAATACTTCACCACCCCGCTTTCGATTGCGAGGCGAAAGAGGTCATTCATGGCGTAGCCGGTTTCGAATTTATAGATATTATTCTCGCGCACCTCGACGACGCCCGAAGTGTTGAACTTGATAGCATAATCAATGCCTTCGTACCCCGTACCCGAAGGCGCGTCCGTCAATCCGACGAATGCGAGTTTATTCGCCGATGCCATAGTAAATTCGATGTAGCCATCGCCGGACACAATCGCTGTACGAGAGTAGGCTCCCGCATCCGGCGTATCATCACGCCCCCCGCTCTTCTGCAACGTAGAGCCACTGACAATGCAATTGGCCAGATTCGTCCATTCGACCGCATCGCCTGAAGCGCCGCCGCCGCTGCTGGTTGTCGTGGTGAAAGTGAAATCACCGGAAGTGGCCAGAT
>CAYXVU010000348.1:0-4344 GCA_964468725.1 uncultured Clostridia bacterium | reverse complement strand
ACGGCGGCTACCGCGAAAAGCTCACCATCGAGTTGTGGCTCGTCCCCAGTGGCGCGATGCCGCCCGAACCGACTCCAACCGTGGATGCTAAAGATGTGAAGTTCATCAAGGCGAAGTCCCCATCACTCGCCAAACCGCGCAAAAAAACTTAACGTGATCTTCGACAAGGAGGCTTGCATCCCCATTAAGGACGGGCGTTGAGAGTGCCAACTTCCGACGGAGGCAGGTCGTAGCCGACCGGATGCCATTGTCAATCGTCGCTCTGAACGCCCGCCTTCAACTTCTCCTTTTGCAGACAGCGAATCCGCCCGCCATCGCCGCTGTTATTCGGCGCGCGGCGCGAGCGGCAGCTTTTCGTGCAAATAGCGGGTCAGCAATTCATACAGATGTCGCGTTGTGCCGCGCCCCTCATAGATGCCATGCGAGCGATTCGGATAGGCCATCATCGTAAATGGCTTATTGGCCGCAACCAAAGCGTTGATGAGCGCCTCTGTGCCTTGATAATGCACATTGTCATCGCCTGTGCCATGAACGATCAGCAGATGGCCGCGCAGTTGACCGGCGAAGGTGATCGGCGAGCTTTGTTTGTATTCCTCCGGGCGGTCTTGCGGTAATCCGCAATAGCGTTCTTGATAGATGGTGTCGTAGTAGCGCAAGTCGGGCACGGGTGCAACGGCCATCGCCATGCGATAGACATCCGGGTAGCGAAAGATGGCGTTGAGACTCGATGACCCGCCGCCGCTCCATCCCCAGATGCCGATGCGCGAAGCGTCTACGAACGGCCATTTGGCAACGGCGCGCGCGGCATTGGCTTGATCGAGCGAATTGAGGATGCCGATCTTGCGATAGATCGCTTTGCGCCAAGCCCGACTGCGCGGCGCAGGCGTACCACGATTGTCTACGCTCATCACGATATAGCCTTGCTGCGCTAGCATCGTGTGCCACATCAGTTGCCCGCCCCCCCACGCGTCCAACACCGTCTGCCCCCAAGGTTCGCCGTAAACGAAAAAGAGTACGGGATAGCGTTGGTTGGCGTTGAAGTTCGGTGGCTTGATTATCCAGCCGTCCAGTTGCACGCCTTCGCCAACATCTACGCGGAAAAATTCCGACTGCACGGGTTTGAGCTTGGCCAGACGGTCTTGCAGATCGCGGTTATCAATCAACACGCGCACCGTCGCGTGGTCGGGCAAACGGACGATCTCGGTTATCGGAACTTTGGTAAAAGTCGAATAGGTGTGGACGGCCATCTGACCGCGCGGCGCAATCAGGTAGCCATGCGTTCCCGGCGACTGCGCAGGTGATAAACGTTCGGCTTTGCCCGTGCCGTCGAGCCGCGTGCGGAAGAGATACTTCTGCGTCGGATTTTCGGGCGAAGCGGAAAAGTAAAGCCAGCCGCCCGTTACATCTACGCTTTCGACGCCCAACAGATCATAATCGCCCGGCGTGATACATTTCACATCTTTGCCATCGCGCGAGATGGAATAGATATGCCGCCAGCCATCGCGCTCGCTCGTCCACAAAAAGCGTTTGCCGCCGTCAATCCATTCGACATCGCCGCGCGCCAGTCCGCGTTTATCCCAATCAATCGAACCCCAGGCAATGTCTACCCATGCATCATCTTTCTCCGTAAACAGGGTGCGGGTCTTGCCGGTGCGAATGTCGCCGAGCGCAACGACGTTGGTATTTTGCAAGCGGTTGAGTTGTTGAATGATGACCTCTTCGCTACTTGCCGCCCACTCCATACGCGGCAAGTAATCGTTGCGCGAATCACCGGCCATCTCGAACCATTTGGTTGCGCCGCCCGTCGCGCTCACCACGCCGACGCGGGCTACGGAATTTTTCTCACCGGCTTTCGGATAGGGAAACGTCGTAATGGCCGGATAGAGCGCCGCCGTGTTGTTAATCATCTGAAACTCTTTGACGCCTTCCGAATTGAGTTGCCAGTAGGCGATGTGTTTGGAGTCGGGACTCCAACGCCAACCGTCGCGGCAGAACAGCTCTTCTTCATACACCCAATCGAACGTGCCGTTTACGAGATAGCGTCCGCCATCGGTCGTCAGGCGGGTGATGCGCCCGTCAGCAAGATTTTCAACGTAGAGGTTGTTGTCGCGCACATAGCCGACGCGCATGCCATCGGGCGAGAACTTGGCAAACATCAGAGTCGAGGGTTTGGCATCGCCGCCGAGCTTCTGCAACTTTGCGCCGGACAAGTCGAACACCCAAAAATCGCCGCGCGTGTTGCTGCGCCAGACGCGCTCCGAGTTGGTGAAGATGAGAATCTTTTGACCATCTTCGCTGAACTCGTACTGCTCAATCACGAGCGGCGACGATGCGCCTTGCGGGATGAGTTTGTCTGCGGCAACGATAACCGAGCGCGCGCCGCTGGCGGCATCGGTGCGCACAAGGTCGAGCGCGCCGGTTTTGCTGGCCGATGGTTCGAGCGCCAGATAGCCGCTGCCATCCTTCTGCCACTCAACACCGTTGAGCGCCTGTGGAAAGTAAGTAAAGACGCTGTCGAGGGTGAGCAAGCCAGGTTCGGCTTGGCGTGCCGGTTGCTGTGCAAAGATCGGCGTTGCGATCAGCAGCGCGATGATTAAGTGTGTCACGAGACGAATTCGAGTCATGGAATGTCCTCCGATTGGATCGGGCCTGCGCCTAGTGTAGCAGAAAAGGCGGAGCAAAAGGGGCAGCGGCGCAGACAAAATTTTGCGCCTGCGGATGGGGCAATCCGCCCGAAATCAGCTTGGCTTCAGAATACGCGGATGATTTTGCAGCGCACCGTGCGCCGCCACTTTCGCTCGGTGAGTTGTTTGATGTCATCGGCCAACACGCTGAAAACGATCTGCTGCTCGCGCAAATTGTCAGACAAGCGGCGGAGCGCGGGAAACTCTTTCAAGTTCGTCCATTCGATGCGCACGGCTTGATGTTCGGGAATGCGCAAAGGGGGAACGAGCAACAATCCCCTTCTCTTATCGCCGCGCACAGCAGCTTGATAGGTAATCGCTCCTTGCAGTTGGCCTTGATAGGGTACGACGATGTGCGCAACCGTTTCAAAGCGCAGAATATCGAAACGATAGCGATACCACGCGAAGTCTCTGCGCGATTGGTTACGCAAACTGCCGACAACACTCACTATCGCCTGACCGCCGAATTCCGGCGAACCAATCTTTCTGATCTGGATATTGCGGGCTTCGCGCTCGCGGTCATTCGCATCAAGATAGCCGACGCCGATCTGCTCATCATAATCGAGTGGGCAATCGGCATGTGCGAGGTATTGCGCTTCGGTGGCTTGTTGAAAGGTGGCCGAGAGGCGCACGGTCTTATCAAAGTACCGTTCGGGGTGCTGCACCATCTCGCAAAATGTAATGGTCGGAATCTCCTGCATCGCAGATGTGCCTTGAAGCAAGTTTGCCAAAGAGTTGTCCGACTGACCGACAAAGATCGGCAGACCGAGTAACCCAATCAGCATAGATAGTAACCGCATGGGTCTTCGCCCCTTTCTCTGTTCACTCTTCGCTCACTCTGCGGATCGCCGCCTCTCTCATCACCTTGAGCGGCGGTTGGCAACCCGTCCACAGTTCGAATTGCCGCGCCGCTTGCGCGATGAGCATCTCGATGCCGCTGAGCGTCTGACAACCTGCCACCCGCGCGGCTGTCAACAACTCCGTCTCCAACGGATTGTAAACCAGATCATAAACAAGTTTGCGATTGGCTAGCGCAACGCGAGGCACAGGCATTTCGCTTGCGCTGTGACCGCGCATGCCGACGGGTGTGGTGTTGATGAGAATCTCGGCCTCGCTGGCGGCGAGTTCGTCGAGCGGGCGAAGCGCAACACCGAACTCCCCGGCCAGCCCGCGCGCGTTGTCAGGATTGCGAGCGAACACAGTCACGTGGGCTCTTTGTTCAAGGAGTCCGTATACCACAGCGCGAGCCGCGCCCCCTGCGCCGATAACCGCGCAAGGCCAGTCGGCAAGCGAACACATCTTCAAGAGCGGCTCTATCGCCCCGTATGCGTCGGTGTTATAGCCGATCAGCTCGCCCTGTTCGATGACAACGGTGTTGACTGCACCAATGCGCGCAGCGGTCGGGTCAATCCGGTCGAGCAATTCCATCACCGCGACTTTGTGCGGGATGGTCACGCTCAAGCCGCGCAAGTTCCACTCTAACTGGCGCGACTGCGGGCGCACAAAGCGCGCAAAGAACTCTTTCACGTCGTCAACTTCAAGGGGCAGATAGACGGCATCGCGGTGCAACTCCCGGAAGGCGGCATTGTGTATGGCGGGCGAAGCCGAGTGCATAACGGGCTTACCGATGATGCCAGTGATTTCAGTTTCCGGCGACAGA
>CAYXVU010000347.1:0-4368 GCA_964468725.1 uncultured Clostridia bacterium | reverse complement strand
AGGCTGTCGGCATAGAGTTGTCGGGCAGCGGAGTAGTCGCCCTGATCTTGAGCCAGCCAGCCCATCTGATGGAGGGTGGTGGCAATGCCTTCTTGGTCTTTAACCAGAGAATACAACCCCCGCGCTTTTTCGAAGTGCTGCTGTGCTAGCCCGTTGAGTCCGAGTACGCTTTGCAAAATACCGACTCGCCCATGCAATCGCGCTTCGGTGCGATGGTCGCGCTGGTCAGTCGGGAAGGCTTCATAGTCTGACAGCAAGTTCTCAATCGTTTTGATGCGCTCTTGTTTTTCAAACAGAGATAAGGTTTCGATTGCCCAAGTATCGCCTGACATGGCCGAACGACTCAGATTCGCAGCGTCCCGAACCGGCAAAGCAAAGAAAAAGACGCTTGAGTGAATCGAGAAGAAATCCGGCGCGCCGCGTATGATCGCTGTCAGCACATATTCCGACACCCAAAGCACGAGCGGACAAGGTACGGCTGCGGGAAAGGAATTGCGAGAAGCGTTCAGACTTTCGATAAGCGGCGAAGCGGGCGCTTCCGTATCCGATGAGAGCGTAGATTCCAAGCCGGAAACGAACAGCGCGTCGGGCTGTGGCTGCCGGATGCGCTCGCGCAGGGCATCCAGCAAATTGGTTACCGGCTCGTTGAATTCAATAACTTGAATATCGAGATGTGGCAATGATTCTTTTATCGAAGCTGTCAGGCGGCGGCGCTGTTCGGGTTGATTACACCGCGCGAAAATCAATTTGAAGCCATCGGCTAAGGCAACAGACCGCCTCAGCGTCTGCAATTCGATCTCTTCATCCGGCGCAGACAAGTCGAACGGGTCGGCAATGGCAGCAACGTTCTCATTCACGGCTTTCGCTCTTCCGATAAGGCGGCGCGCGCGGCTTTGAACTTCTGCAATTCGCGCACAATCGGGTTGACGGCGTACCAGGGTTCCGCATCGGAAAAGACCTGGTGCTCGCCGCCGTTCAGATACTCCAGCACGCTCAGGTTTTCGAGCATGGCCAGAAAATCTTCATCGCCGTTGTCTACTTTTTGATCGGGCGAACGATCCAATTCGGCTAGCTTCTTCCAATGATGTTCGGGAATCGCCGTGCTATAAGTGCGCACGATTTGTTGAACCGCGCGATGTGCCGCCGCAAGGGGTATGGGAAGGGCTTGCGAATAGGTGCAGGCGCTTTGAATAAACGACAACAAGTTTCGCACGTGCCCGCCGCTGTAAGTCAAAAGAAAATCGAGAGCCTCATCTTCAAACACCTCTTGTAGAGTGTGTCCTTCGAGCCGTTTTTCCAGCAAATCACGCAGGCAACGAATGCCCTGCGGAAAGAGTTGATGCGTGCCGCGTTCGCTCACTTTTATCATCGGCAGCACGAAAAGCGGGCCATAGCGTTGTTCTAATTGCGGGGCGGCGATAGAACGCGCCAGACGGAGCGGAAGAGTGAAGATGGTGTGCGCCTTTATCCCTGTCAATTGTGTGTGGCGTTCAAGGAACAGTTCGCGCTGTGAAGCTAGTCCTTCGGCGACATTCTCAACTTTTCGTATTCTTTCCAGACTATCGAGGATCAGAACGATGTCGGCATAGGGTTCTTGACCCAAAGGAACTCGCTGCTGCCTGACTTTCAGGCGCGCTTCATCAAGAACAGTGTTGATCTCTTCGAGCATCGTCGAGATTTTCGGCTCCAGATGCTGGCGCACCTTTTTGCGGTTATCGGGGTCGCGCTTGAGACGTTGAATTTTTATGCTGGCTCCCCACAGGGGGATTTCGCCTTCGTTGATTTCTATGTCGCTCAGAAAGAACTCTTTGACTTCGTTGATCCGCTTGACGAAGTAATTGTCCGTCAGTTCGATCTGTAGCTCGTTGCGCAACGTAGCCGCCACCTCCGTGACGACGGCCAACAAAATATCGGTCGTCGAGACATCGTAATCATCAAGATACTCACTGACATTGAGCAGAATGGGGAAAAACCGTTTCTGCTGCGGCGCTGGATCTTTCAGTTTGTAGCGCAAATGCTCTAACTCTGAGGATTTTCCGCATCCGATATGGCCCGTGAAGAGATAACAGAGGTTATCGTTCGCCAGATTTAATTCATCAAGGAATCTCTGCGCCAAGAGGCCTTCTCCGCGCGCTGCGCTACAGTCGTAATAATACTGCTTGGAAGCCGGTTTATACGGGTCGCAAGCGTTATATACCAGCTTCAAGAGTTCCGTCATGGATTATCCTCCAAGTGCGCTGCCTGAACGCTAGCCATTCTATCATGCCTCACCGACTTCGAACCCCGCCCTATCTTGAAAAGGGTCGGAAGCATCGCCTATACTTCAGCGTCTTTGATGGAGAGGTAGCCTAATGGTAAGGCAGCGGTCTTGAAAACCGCCGAGCTAATCACTCTTGCAGGTTCGAATCCTGTCCTCTCCGTTCTCTTCTCTCGCTCTCTACACTCCTTGATTTCGTTTCCGGTAAAGCGAAATCCTTTCCCTCAGCCGTTCGTTTCGTTCTCCAGTGTAACGATGCGCGGGATGAGGTTGATAATCAGTTCGGCAAGCTGTTTGCCTGCGTGCGCGCCGACTTCCATCACCTCTTCGTGATTGATCTCTTGCCGCGATAGCCCCGCCGCGATGTTGGTGATACAAGAGATCGCCATCACTTTCATTCCCGAATGCCGCGCCACAATCGCTTCGGGCACGGTGGACATGCCGAGCGCGTCGCCGCCCAGATCGCGCAGCATACGAACTTCGGCGGGCGTCTCATACGACGGCCCGCGCAACGCCAAATATACGCCGTCGGCCAACACCAGCCCCATCTCGCGTGCGACTTCGTGCGCCGCATCAATGTAGACCGGGTTATAGACGCTCGTCAGATCGGGAAAGCGCGGGCCAAACCGCGCATCGTTTGCGCCTCGCAGCGGGTTGTCGCCCATCAGGTTGATGTGATCGGTAATCATCATCAGCGACCCCGGCGACAGATGCGATGCCGTGCCGCCCGCCGCATTGGTCAGAATCAGAGAGTGAATCCCCATCAATGCGAAGACCCGAATGGGCAAGGTGATCTCCTGAATCGAGTAGCCTTCGTAAAAATGGAACCGCCCTTTCATCACCAACGCCTCAACACCGCCGCACATGCCGATGATGAGCTTACCGGCGTGACCTTCGACGGTTGAGCGAACGAAGTTGGGAATCTCTTCGTACCCAATTTCGACAGCGTCCCGGATCGCATCCGCCACGCCGCCTAGACCTGATCCGAGCACGACGGCTACGCGCGGCGCGCGACCGGACGCTTTCTCTTGAATGAACTTCGCCGCCTCTGCGGCCCGGTCATAGGTGGATGTCATCACAACAAGCACTCCTTATTTTTCGTGACAAGCAGGCAATCTCTGAATCTGAAGTTTGACAATTAACTCGCTAGCAAACAGAGGTAATAGCTTGTCACTCGTCACTTGTCACTGACCGCTCAATTCTCACTTCTCTTTCACATAGGGCGTACCGATGGCTTTCGGCGGAATGGCGCGACCGATGAAGCCTGCCAGCACGACCAGCGTCAAAATATAGGGGATCATCTGAATCATCTGCACCGGGATATGGACGACGCCCTGCATACGAATGGCAATCGCATCGGCGAGGCCAAAGAGCAGGCAGGCGAGAAAAGCGCCTACCGGATGCCACTTGCCGAAGATCAAGGCCGCCAGCGCAATGAAGCCGCGCCCCGCCGTCATATTGCGGGTAAAGAGCGAGTTCTGACCGATGGACAGATACGCGCCGCCAATGCCTGCCAACACGCCGCTTAACAACACCCCCGCATAGCGCATGCGCGCGACGCTCACTCCCGCCGTGTCTGCGGCTTCGGGGTTTTCGCCGACCGCGCGCAGTCTCAATCCGAAGCGCGTGCGAAACAAGACGTAATAACTGACCGGCACGAGCAGAATCGCCAAATAGACAATCGGCTTGTGACCCGACAACAACTGACTGAGCACGGGGATGCGACCGATGATGGGCAGATTCCAATCCGGCAGCGTCTGGTCGCGCGGCAGTTGCGGCGTCGAACCGGTTGATTCGAACATCGCGCCTGAAAGCAGCGCAGGCACGCCTAAAAAGAGAATGTTGATCGCCGTGCCGACGACGACTTGATCGGCACGAAACTCGATGGAGGCGACCGCATGAATCGCCGCCACAATGAGTCCCGCCGCCGCCGCCGCCATCAGTCCAATCCATGGATTGGCAGTCTTGACAGTGACCGCCGCAGCGGTGAACGCGCCCGCCAGCATGATCCCTTCAAGCGCGATATTGATGACGCCGCCGCGTTCGGAAAAGAGCCCGCCGAGCGCCGCCAAGATCAATGGCGTCGAGAGCCGCACCATCGAAGCCAACAG
>CAYXVU010000346.1:0-4403 GCA_964468725.1 uncultured Clostridia bacterium | reverse complement strand
ATCGAAATCAGCTATATCGCAACCTTGAGCTACGAAGATGGCGCCTATGAATTCGTTTTTCCGATGGTCGTCGGGCCGCGCTACAATCCCGGCGCGCCGGTCGGCAAACAGGGCGGCGGCTTTTCCCCCGATACGACCAAAGTCCCCGATGCGTCGCGCATTACGCCGCGCGCCGCTCCGAAGGCCATGCGCGCCGGTCACGACATCTCTATCGAAGTCGCGCTTGATGCCGGAGTTCCGATTGAATCTTTCGCTTCGAAATCACACGCCATTGAGAGTCAACGGTTGTCGGAGCGTCAGGCCGTCGTGCGGCTGCAATCGCAAGCCGTAATTCCCAACAAAGATTTCATCTTGAAATACGATGTCGCAGGCGGGCGCATCGAAGATGCAGTGTTGACGCATCACTCGCAGCAAGGCGGTTTCTTCACCTTGATCTTGCAACCGCCGGATCGCGTCACTGCCGCCGACGTGACCCCGAAAGAGTTGGTCTTTGTCCTCGATACGTCGGGTTCGATGTCAGGCTTTCCCATCGAGAAAGCGAAAGAGGCAATGAAGCATGCGCTCGATGGCCTCTACCCGGAAGACACCTTCAATCTTATTACCTTCGCAGGCGACACTAACATTCTCTTTCCTGAGCCGGTGCAGGCGACGCCCGCAAATTTGAGAAGAGCGCAAGCCTTCTTAGCCTCGCGGTCAGGCGGCGGCGGCACAGAGATGATGACCGCCATTCGCGCAGCTCTCGAACCCTCTGACTCACAAAAGCACATGCGCATCGTCTGCTTTATGACCGATGGTTACGTTGGCAACGATATGGAGATCATCGGCGAAGTGCAGAAGCATCCGAATGCGCGCGTCTTCTCGTTCGGCATCGGCGGCTCGGTCAATCGCTATTTGCTCGACAAGATGGCCGAACATGGGCGCGGCGAAGTCGAATATGTCTCGTTAGATGATGATGGCTCGGCGGCGGCCAAACGTTTTCACGAACGCATCCACAGCCCCTTGCTCACCGACGTCAGCATCGAGTGGGCGGGGTTGCCGGTTACGGATGTCTATCCGAAACGTTTGCCCGACCTCTTCAGCGCCAAACCGCTGGTCGTGTGCGGACGCTTCACCGGCAACGATCACGGCGCCATTCAACTGAAGGGTAAAGCCGCAGGCCGCGAATTCGTGCGCTATATCACGGTGGATTTGCCAGCCAACGAACCGCGTCACGACGTGTTGGCGAAGTTGTGGGCGCGAACCCGCATTGACGAGTTGATGAGTCAGGACTTCAACGGCGTGCAGGCGGGCAATCCGCGACCGGAAGTCAAAGAGGCAATCACTCAACTCGGACTCGACTTTCGCTTGATGACGCAGTTCACCTCTTTCGTTGCGGTTGAAGAGATGGTCGTCACCGATGGCGGCGAACCGCGTCGTATCGAAGTGCCTGTCGAGATGCCCGAAGGCGTCAGCCACGAGGGCGTGTTCGGACAAGGCGAAAGGGTTCGTAATGGCTAT
This sequence comes from uncultured Clostridia bacterium, assembly GCA_964468725.1. Lineage (GTDB taxonomy): Bacteria > Acidobacteriota > Blastocatellia > UBA7656 > UBA7656 > CAYXVU01. The sequence goes on along the minus strand of CAYXVU010000346.1, from coordinate 2,906 downwards.
GTTGCCGCTAAACGCGCGCCGCAGGCTTACCGCTCAACTAGTACCGGTCAGGGAGCCAGTACGGGGAGTGGTAACGGCTACGGCCCCGGTCAGGTAAGCAATCAACCTGCTGGTACGGCTACTAGTGTGCCGTCCCCGCCTCCGCCTCGACCACAAGAAGAGGCGGTTCTCAAGCTGCGTGATGAAGAGCAACCGCTCACGCAAGATCAACTCAAAGAGCGCAGCCTGCGCGCCAAATTGCACCCTTCGATTGTGGCTGTGATTGAACGACTGAAGATCAAAGATTCACTGCCGAGCGATGCCGAAGCGAAATTCGTTCGCAATGGCAAAGCGGAGGTGCAGGTCTGGCTAGTAACGAAATCCGACGCTGTCATCGCCACTCTCAAGCGGCTTGGGTTCGAAGTCATACTCGACCCGAAGAATTCAAAGATGATCGTCGGTCGCATCGCACTCGATAATCTCAAGGCGCTGGCCGAATCGAGCGCGGTCGTCTACATCTCGCCGCAACTCTAACCGTCCCTCCTTCCGATAGAGTCTCCCTTGTGATGGCAGGCAAGCTCACCTGAGCTTGCCTTTTTTTTTCTGGCTCGCTGATAATTGCAGCCTATGACCGACAAGCTTCGCGTTCGTTTCGCGCCGTCTCCAACTGGTTATCTTCACGTCGGCGGCGCGCGCACGGCTCTGTTCAACTGGCTGTTTGCGCGTCAACACGGCGGCACCTTCATCCTCCGCATCGAAGACACGGATATGCAGCGCTCGTCGGAAGCGATGGTCAAAGGCATCCTCGAAGGCATGCACTGGCTCGGACTCGACGCCGACGAAGGGCCGTTCTTTCAATCTTCATTTGCCGATGCGCATCGCCGCGCGGCAGAGCGCCTGGTTGACGAAGGCAAAGCCTATTACGACTTCACTCCGAAAGAAGAGGGTGACGACCGCACCGTCAAAGAACGCATAATGGAGCGCGTCCGCGAACGCGAGCAGAGCGGAAACGAACGCAATCCGTACCGCGATCTGGCGTTGGAAGAAGCGCAAGCCAGACGAGCGGCAGGCGAAGCCGCCGCCATTCGCCTGAAGGTTCCCGAAGTCGGCGTGTCGCGCTTCGAAGATCAGGTTTACGGTTGGCAGGAGCGCGATTACTCGGACATTGAAGATTTGGTTTTGGTGCGTTCCGACGGCCACCCGCTTTACAATCTGAGCGTCGTCGTTGATGACATCAGTATGGGCATCACTCAGGTGATTCGCGGGCAAGACCATCTGACCAACACCCACAAACAGATTTTGATCTATGAAGCGTTGGGCGCGACGGTGCCGACCTTCGCGCATCTGCCGCTGATCTTTGCACCAGGCAAAGAGAAACTCTCGAAGCGCAAGCATGGCGAAGTCGTTTCGGTAACCACCTATCGGGATCGCGGTTTCGTGCCCGACGCGCTGGTCAACTTCCTCGCTCTGCTCGGCTGGTCGCCGGGAAACGATCAAGAGATTTTGTCGCGCCAAGAGTTGATCGAAAAATTCTCGCTCGCCGGAGTGAACAAAGCCGCCGCTGTCTTCAACTTCAACGAAAGCGAGGCGCGCGATTGGACAGACCCGAAGGCCCTATGGATGAATGGCGAATACCTGCGCGCCATGCCGCTTGATGAACTCTGCCCGTTGGTCGCTGAACAGTTGCGTAAAGCCGGTCTGTGGCGCGACGAATACGATGGCGAAAAGCGCGAGTGGTTCCATCGCACGATTGATCTGTTGCGCGCCCGCTATCGCACGACAGTGGACTTTGTCGAACTGGGTCGTCCCTATTTCGCGGACGAGTTCGATTATGAAGCGGCGGCGGTGAAGAAGAATCTGAAAGACGAACGCTTGAAAGAGTTGCTGCCGAAGCTGGCCGATCATCTTGCAACGCTGGAAGATTTTTCGCACGATGAGACAGAAGCGGCCCTCAGAGCCTTTTCAGAGGAGCAGGGCGTGAAGGCCGGGCTGTTCATCAACGCTTCGCGCACGGCGCTTACCGGGCAAGCGGTCGGCCCCGGCATGTTCGATATTTTCGTCGCCCTCGGGCGCGAGCGCGCGGTTGAGAGGTTGCGCCGCGCGGTCGAGATCGTCGGCTCACAAAATTGATTCGCAACGCGGGTCACTCAATTACAGAAACGATCTTCACAAGGAGAATGGCTATGCGACGTTATCGGTTTATCTTTGCGGCTCTGTCCCTGTTGCTGGTGTTGACCACAGCAATCCATGCGCAAGAGAAGATGCTGACGATTGATGACATCTTCGACCCGGAGAAGCGCGTCAACTTCGGCGGCTCACCGCCGACGAGACTCGCTTGGCTCAACGACGGCAAGCACTACTTGCAAAGAAAGTCGGATGCGAGCGGCGGGGGGGCGCAACTCGTAAAGGTCAATGCCGTGACCGGCGAGGCCGTTCCCTTTTACGATGCCTCGAAGATGGAGTCGGCCTTCGCCTCACTTGCCGGTGTCGGTCGAGAGTTGGCCAGGCGGCTAGCGCGACAAGGCACTTATCAGATGAATGAGGCGCAAACGGCTGCGCTCATCAACGTGGCCAATGATCTCTTTTATTACGAGTTTGGCAGCGACAAAGCCCTGCGCTTGACCAACACGGCGGAAGTCGAAGAGGGCGAAGAGTTCAGCCCCGACGGACGGATGGTGAGCTTTGCGCGCAGCAACAATCTTTACGTTGTGGACATCGCTTCGCAACGCGAACGCAGTCTGACCTCCGATGGCAGCGGCAAGGTTTACAACGGTCGGCTTAATTGGGTTTATCAAGAAGAAATCTACGGGCGCGGCAATTTCAAAGGCTACTGGTGGAGTCCCGATTCGACCAGACTCGTCTATCTGCGTATTGACGACAATCCAGTCAACGAATTTGCCGTCGTAGACCACATTCCGCATCTGCAA
>CAYXVU010000345.1:0-4449 GCA_964468725.1 uncultured Clostridia bacterium | reverse complement strand
CGCCGATGAGTTGTTGCAACAACGACTGGCCAGCGGCTGGCAACCGACGCCAAGCCGTTTGCGCGCAGGCGATGTGGTAGTGGGGCACGCCGCCTGCCTTTTCAACAAGGAGAACGAAACCCTGTCATGAAAAAGATTCTGCTCACCTTGCTTGCTCTATGCCTACTGATTCCGGTCAAGCTCACCGCACAGACGAATGCGAGACGGCAATCTTCGAGGTCAAAACCTGGCGCACAGCTTAACCCGCAGATTCAAAAGATCGTGCGCGAAGTGTCGGCGACCAACATCGAAACCATTATTCGGAAACTGGTCAGTTTTCACACCCGCCATACGCTTTCCGATACGGAGAGCAATGAGCGCGGCATCGGCGCAGCCCGACGTTGGATCAAATCCGAATTCGAACGCTACAGCCGCGAGGCAGGCGGGCGGCTGCAAGTCGCATTCGATGAATTTACACAACAGCCCGGCGGACGCATCCCGCGCGCCACGCAAATCGTCAATGTTGTCGCCACGCTGCCGGGTAAGCAGGCAGAAGCCAAAGACCGAATCTATGTGGTTGGCGGCCACTACGATTCACGCGTCTCTGACACCATGAATGCGACCGATTTCGCGCCCGGCGCTAATGATGACGCTTCGGGTACGGCGGCGGTGATGGAGATGGCGCGGGTGATGGCCAAATATGAATTCGATGCGACATTGGTCTTCATCGCTTTTGCCGCAGAGGAGCAAGGGCTCAACGGTTCGACCCATTGGGCGGAGATGGCGAAACAGAATCAATGGAACGTCGCCGGAATGATTACCAACGACATCATCGGTAGCTCGCGTGATGAAAACGGTCGCGTTGATGACAAACACGTGCGCCTCTTCGCCGAAGGCGTGCCGCCTGTGCGCGAAGTCTCGAACGAACTGCGCGCGCTGCTTCAGACCGGCGGTGAAAATGATGTGCCGACGCGCCAGCTAGCGCGCTATATCAAAGAGATCGGCGAACTCTATGTTCCGGCGATGACTGTCAACCTTATTTATCGCAAAGACCGTTACCTGCGTGGCGGCGATCATTCGCCGTTTCTGGAACGCGGCTTTGCGGCGGTGCGGATGACCGAACCGAACGAAGACTTTCGCCATCAGCATCAAGATGTGCGGGTTGAGAAAGGCGTGCAGTACGGAGATCTGCCGGAGTTCGTTGACTTCAACTATGTGGCTCAGGTGACGCGAGTCAATGCCGCATCGCTCGCCAGCCTTGCGCTCGCTCCGGCTGCGCCCGCCAACGTTGAAATGGAGACCATGCGATTGGAAAATGATACAACGTTGCGTTGGGAAACGAATCGAGAGCCGGACATCGCCGGTTATCAAATCGTCTGGCGCGAGACGACGGCTCCGTTTTGGCAGGGCAACATATCGGTCGGCAATGTCACGCGCTATACCGTCAAAGGTCGCTCGAAAGACAATTACCTTTTTGGCGTGCAAGCTGTAGACAAAGACGGTAACTACAGCCCTGCCGTCTACCCGCGACCGGCGCGCGCGCAACGCTAACGGATGAGAGGGGTGAGGGTCGAAGGTCAAAGGTTGAAAGTGACGAGTGAAAAGTTGCTGGCTAGAGATTGAGCCGTATGGCTAAGAAGGCCGCCGCTCATCATCTTGCCGAGTCATCCTTTCTTCCCGTCACTCGTTCATTCCTTTACTCCACGATTCCTTCACCTGTAAACCAATGATGTAACTTTCGAACTGTGACGAAGAAGTGAGGTAATGCGATGAATGAACTAGGAAAAGAGGTGCGCGAGTTTTTGGCTGCCGAACGCGATGGCATGCTCTGCACCTTGTCGAAGAAGATGGAAGGGTGGCCGTTTGGCTCTATTGCGCCCTACGCTTTGTCGGCAGCGGGCGAGCCACTGATCTTGATTAGCAGTCTGGCCGAGCATACGAAAAACGTGTTAGCCGATGCGCGCGTCAGCCTGTTGGTAGAAGACACCCGGACACAAGGTGAGCAGCAAGCGGCAGCGCGCGCGACAGTGATGGGCTATGCCGTGCCGGTGTCGCAGCCCTTTCTCAACGACGCGGCGCAGCGTTACCTTTCGCGATTTCCCAACGCCGCCGGATACTTCGAAACGCATGACTTTTCCTTCTATCAAATTGGAGTTCATCGCGTGCGCTACATTGGCGGCTTCGGCCACATCCATTGGTTGGAACGCAACGAGGTGATTGATGAAACCGCGAATGCTGCGCTTGACCCGATTGCTCCGAACGCCGCTGGCATCTGCGAGCATATGAATGACGATCACGCAGATGCCTTGCGTTTGTTCGCAGAGAGGTTCGCAGAAGCCCCTGCGGATACGGTGCGAATGATTGGCATCGACCGCGAGGGTTTCGATATGATTGCCCGCGTTGCGGGCGCTCACAAAGCCTTGCGAATCGGCTTTGATGCGCCTGTGAGTTCGAGCGCAGAGGTGCGCGCGGCGATGATTGCCTTAGTCGCAAAGGCGCGCAACGCCAGCTAACCGACAGCACACATTGACTCATCTCCCTTATCAACTCTTTTAGCCGCATGGTCTGCGTGATAGACTAGGCCGCTGGATAGATTCAGCAAAACCATTGGAGGAGATCATCGTGAGCCGTATTGCATTCCGCCTAGCTATTCTTTCTATGATCTTGATGATTGCCGTCTTCTGCATCGGTTCGTTTTCGATGGCTGCACAGAAGGGCAAGTATGTCGAAGGGGAGTTGCTGGTCAAATTCAAAAAGCAAGCGGCACCGGAGCAGTCTGCCGCCGCCCATCAATTACTCGGCGCAGTGGTCACGAAAGAGTATTCTGCCATTGGTTGGCAAAAGGTACGTTTGCCCGCAGGGATGAACATCGAACAGGCGATGGCCGTTTATCGCGGGCTTGAAGCCGTCGAATTCGTACAACCCAATTACATTTATGAACTGGCGGTGACGCCGAACGATCCGCAGTTTGGCAGCCTGTATGGCATGACCAAAATTAGCGCGCCGACCGCTTGGGATACGCAAACCGGCAGTTCTGCGGTGATTGTTGCGCTCATTGACACGGGCGTGAAGTACACGCACCCTGACCTTGCTGCCAACATTTGGCAAAACCCGAATGAGATACCGGGCAACGGCGTTGATGACGACAACAACGGCTACATTGATGATGTCGTCGGTTATGATTTGGCCAATAATGATGGCGACCCGCTTGACGATCACGGTCATGGCACTCACGTTGCCGGAACGATTGGCGCGGTCGGCAATAATGGTATCGGAGTTGTGGGAGTCAATTGGAACGTCCGCATCTTGACCCTCAAACTTCACAATGCCCTCGGTCAAGCGACGGCTGCCGATGCCGCTGAAGCCTTCCTCTATATCGCCATGATGCGACAACGCGGGCACAACATTCGCGTCAGTAATAATAGTTGGGGCGGCCCGCCCGAAGCTCCTTCATTCGATCAGGTCTTGAAAGACGCCATTGATTTAGCGGGCGAGCGCGGCATTCTCAATGTCTTTGCAGCGGGCAACGATGCCCGCGATATTGATGTGACGCCTGCCTATCCGGCATCCTACAACTCCCCGAGCATTCTTGCCGTCGCGTCCTCAACCAGTTCGGATGCGCGTTCCAGTTTTTCCAACTTCGGAGTTGTTGGTGTAGATGTGGCGGCTCCGGGGTCGAGTATTTTGAGTACGGTGATTTCAGCCTCCGAGTATGGATTTAACAGCGGGACTTCTATGGCATCGCCGCACGTTGCCGGAGCGTCAGCTCTGCTTTCGGCGCAAAACCCCGCGCTCTCGAATTACTCACTCAAAGCGACGTTGATCAATACGGTAGATGGGTTGGCGCAGTGGAACGGAGTAGTGCGCTCCGGCGGGCGGATTAATGTGGCTGCGGCTTTGCAAAACCAGACGATCTGCAACTATACGCTGAGTCAAAACAGTCAAACCTTCCCGGCTAGCGGCGGCAATGGAAGCGTCAATGTGATGTCAGCTACTAACTGCGATTGGGCAGCTACTAGCACGCAGACCTGGATCACCATTACTTCCGGCGAGGCGGGCAGTGCCAATGGGGCTGTTGACTTCAGCGTTGCGGAAAACCTTTCCGCTAGTCAGCGATCAGGAGAGATTCGCATCAATGGGCAGGTCTTCACGATCACTCAAGATGGAGCGACTCCCAGTTGTTCGTATTCGATCAATCCGACATCGCAAGACTTCACGGCAGCAGGGGGCAACGGTAATACGGCGGTGACGGCTGCCGCAGGCTGTGCGTGGTCGGCAGTGAGCAATGATGCATTCATCACCATTACGTCCGGAAGTAGCGGCAGCGGCAATGGGACGGTGAACTTCTCTGTGATGGCCAACCCTTCGTCTAACCCGCGCACCGGAACGCTTACAGTTGCGGGTCAAACTTTCACGGTCAATCAAGCAGGCGCACCGGCTTGTCCGTACTCGATCTCGCCAAACGAAAAC
>CAYXVU010000344.1:0-4513 GCA_964468725.1 uncultured Clostridia bacterium | reverse complement strand
ATACACCCATGCAGCGGCCATGCCATCGAAGATCGGAAGACCGGATGGGTTCGCAAAGATTTTCTCGACTTGCTGGCGCGTTGGATTCTCGAACAGGGCAGCCGCTAATGCGACATAGCATAGATGACGACATTGATGCCGACTTTGTATGCGGCCAGTCCGTAGCGCAGTGGGTAGCGTGGATCATCAATCCATTCCCACGCATCGCCGAGATCGCAATTGCGCGCGACAAAGACCATAATGCGCCCTCTCTCGTTCGCAATGCCCATGTAATGCGCCACGTAGCCGCCTTTTTCATGGGTCACGCCGCGCCCTAACCACGAGCCGATGCCCGGCACTTGCACGACTTCATCAATATCAAAGTAGCAATGAAAGATTGTGTGGTCGCGCGGCAAATCTTTGTTGGCGTATTCGGGAAAGACTCGCTTCATCTGTTCGACCACATTCTCCCATTCATACTCGCCCCAGAAATCGTCGAGAAAGAGAAAGCCGCCGCGCTCCAGATATTCGCGCAAGCGCGCCGCCTCTTCGTCGGAGAGTTCCAAATAACCCGGCTCAACGAAATAGATCAACGGATACTGAAACAGTCGGTCATCCATGATCGCCAGTTGTTGCGGTTCGGCGGCGACATTCAAAATTGTGCCCGACCAATCGCGCACGCCGATGATGAAGTGATAATCGGCTTCGGGGAAATCTATCGCCCATGACCCGGATCGTCTGCCGTAGGAGTCGGAATTGTAAATCGTGCGGACGAAAGTGAATTCGCCCGCCGTTTGCTCCTTATCCCGGTCACTAAAACGCGGCACCCCACCGAGCCGCCCCTGACCGAGGGCAGCGACGACACAGAAGAGTAAAGCAACCGGACAAGCGATTCGAAACATAGGCTTCGTGATTGAGTGATGAGCAAATCTCTTATCAACCTGCCCCCGGCGGTCAGCGGTCGCTTCTCAACCTGGTGATGGGCTTTTCCGTTAAGAGGCAATTACAGACTGCCCGCCGTAGGTGGCCTCTCAACGATAGGATGATTGTTTCGCTCAAGGCAAGTAGGGAAGCGCGTCGGTGCTTTCGATAAATTTGCGAAGCCCGGCTTCAACGGCAGGTCGCGTCATCAACTCGCAGAAAATTTCGATCTCTCGTTCGAGTTCTTGATGAGGAATCGGCTTGATGAATTGTTTGGCAGCAGCGCTCGTTGCGCGGTCGAACTTCTGCGCTTGCGCGGCGGTGAAATGCGCGACTCTGAGCGCCTGACCTTCGGAGACGACTTGGCTGACCAGCCCCGTCGCTGCCGCTTTCGCCGCGTTGAAGCTGCGACCGGTCAGTAACAGATCGCGCACCACAGCATTGCCCAGATCGCGTTTGAGGCGCGGGATGCCGCCAAATCCGGGAATGAGTCCGAGTCGCAGTTCGGGAAAACAGAAGCGTGCCATCTTATCGGCAATGATTAAATCACACACTAAAGCGAGTTCGAAACCGCCGCCAAAAGTCACGCCATGTACGGCGGCAATGGTGGTCAGTGGCAAAGCGTCCAACGTATTGAGCACGCGGTGAATGCGTTGCAGGAAATTGCGCACGCCGCCGATCCGTTCCTCAAGATTGACCTCCTGCATGCGCTCATACAGCTCGCGCAAATCTGCGCCCGCTGAAAATCCCGCCTTCTGCGCGCTGTGAATGATGAGCGCGTGCGCCTGTTCGGTCAGCCCCGGCAGTGCGTCAACAAACTGCTCTAGCTCGGCAAGCATCAGGCTGCCGATTTCATTGGCGGGCGCGCGGTCGAGCGTGAGTTCGATGCAGCCATCAACAAGTTCCCACCGCAACGCTTCTCCTGTGAAGGTTGTCATCATCATTCCTATGCTATGAATTCGCGCCGCTCACTTTCGATTTGCCTTCGTAAAGAGTCTCAATCGCCTCGCGGAAGTGTTTGGCGATAACGTCGCGTTTGAATTTTCCGTTGGCTGTCAGCAGGCCATTTTCAATCGCAAACGGTTCTTTGCTGATGTGAAAAGCGTGAATGCGTTTGTAATGCGGAAGCTGGGGGTTGACCCTCTCAAGCGCCGCATCAACCTGCGCCGCGTCAACCTCGCCGGTGACGATGGCCGACAAAAAACTGCGCCCGTTGCCGATAAGCAGGACTTGTTGGGCGGCAGGGATGTACTGCTGAATCTTCTCTTCAATCGGTTCCGGTGCGATATTGTGGCCGGAATTGAGGATGATGAGGTTTTTGATGCGTCCGATGATGCTCCAATTGCCTGCCTCATCCACTTCGCCCTGATCGCCGGTGTGAAACCAACCATCACGGGTTGCTCCGGCGGTTGCTTCCGGGCGATTCCAATAGCCGGGAAAGATGTTCGGCCCGCGCACCAGAATTTCATCGCCTTCGCCGAGCTTCATCTCGATGCCTTTAATGGCTGGGCCGACTCTGCCGGGCGCGACCTGATGCGGATGATCCATGGTGCAAATCGCCGTCGTCTCCGTCAGCCCGTACACTTGCAACACCGGAATGCCGAGCATAAAAAAGAATAGCTGCGTCTCTTTGGCCAACGGAGCCGAGCCGCAAATCAAGGCGCGCAGATTCGCGCCAATCTTCGCTTTGATCGTCGGAAAGACGAGCTTATTGGCCAACGCCAGCCACAATCCGTCTAGCCTCTGCGTCTGTCCTGCCTCTTTGCGAAGGTAGGCAGCCTTGGCATTGTGAAAGAGCTTTTCGGCGATGCCACCGCGTTTTTTGAGTTGCTCTTCGATGCCAGTGCGAACCCGTTCGAGCAATGCCGGAACGTTGAGAAAGTAGTTCGGCGCGGCAATCTTCATTTCGTCCGCCAGCTTATTCAAATCCGTAGACAGCGCCAACACACTATGGCGCGACAGTGCCGTAAGCATCAAAATCCATGATCCGGCAAAGCAGAATGGCAGGTAGTGAAAGATGTTGTCGGCCTCCGTCGTTTTGCCCATTAGCAAATCGAGTCGTCCGTTGGTACAACCGATCATATAGGTTACATTGCCGAGATTGAGAATCACGCCTTTCGGCTCGCCCGATGTGCCGGAGGTGTAGATGATCGTAACCGCGTGGTCATCGGCGAGCGCGACCGGAGCCTCTTCGATGCCCTCGCTGGAGGTGCTGAAGATTTCGTCGAAGAGCGGAGCCGGTGGCGCGTCCGACCACTGTTGACGGATGGCGTCGCGCAGTTGCGCATCGCCGCAGCAGATCAGAGAGGTCGTGCAGTCTTTCATCATGCCGACGAGTTCCGCCGCTGCTTGTCGCGCATAGAGCGGCACAACGGTCGCGCCTTCGGCTGTCAGAGCCAAGTCCATCGCCGTCCAGCGAATGCCGTTGTGGGCGAGCAGGGCGCAGCGGTCGCCCGGTTTGACACCGGCTTGGCGCAGAAAGGCGCGCGCTTGTTTGACCAAACCGAGCAACTCGCCGCCGGTCGCGCCAATTACTTGCCCGTCCCGAATCTCTTGCAACACCTCGCGCTGCGGCGATTCTTTGAGGCGATGAAGAATGTTCTCGATAAAATTCATGACTGTCCTTGTCGTTTGTCTGCAAGTCTCGTCCGCGCAGCGGCATGAATCCGCACGAATACAGATTCGCCATCGTGCGTGACGATTTGCGGAGGGTGCTACTGCTCGTACTCTTCGACCAACTTGCCGAGCGTCGGGCTGAAGGGCGGCAAGTAATCTTCCCAACTTTGCAGGCCGTTGCGAATCGGAAATTCCGGATAGCGGCGTTGCAAATGCTCTTCGAAGTAGACGCCCATGCGCGCCATCACTTTCAAATTCTTTGCCACCGTGCGCCCGATGCCATCGCGGATACTTTCGCTCTCCTTTTCAAGCGTCTTCATGACCTCAACCAATTTGTCTTCGAGTTGCGGATCATCAACTGTCAACAGCAGATGTTCGTGTCCGCGCTCGTGCATCAAGTTGCGAATGCGCTCGTCCATCGTTACTCCCGCCGAAGCGACCATCGCTGGCATACAGGTCACGATGCCGTGATAACGCGATGACACCATCAGATGCGAACAGCGCAGAATGCTCACCAGTTGGTACATATCATATTCGAGCGAAGAGAAGACCGGCACGCCTCCCAAGTTGTCGGCCATCGCTTTGCAGGCGCGTGTGTCGAGGGCTTCCATCGCTACGAGAATTACGAACACCTTATGCTCTTTGCGAAAGCGTTCTACGGCGTTGGTCATCGCCGTCAGATAGCGATGATACGCGGCATTGACCTCTTTGCCCGCGTTGTGAAAATAGACGGTTCGATAGTGGCTCTCTTTATATGCGCCGGTGAGCGATTTCATCAGGTATTTTGCCACTGAGGCTTTCACCGGCCACCAGAACGGATTGATCGGACAGACGACGAGCACAGGCGTTTGCCCGTCCCATCCGGCATCGCTGAGCGCCTTTGCTCCGTACTCTTTCGGGTGCGGCTCGAACGTCCACGCCGTGTCGGTTCCGAGTTCAGTCGAAACGCCGAGCTTGCCCAGCACGGTTTGCGATTCCGGATTGCGCGTGATGATAA